>JAYPGD010000128.1:2397-12807 GCA_038126655.1 Verrucomicrobiales bacterium | reverse complement strand
GGAGAGATGGCAGAGTGGTCGAATGCGTCGGTTTGCTAAACCGTTGTACTGCTATTAGCGGTACCGGGGGTTCGAATCCCCCTCTCTCCGCCACTTCTTTTGATGCCCTGCGACGCAAAACGTCGCGGGGTTTTTTGTGTTCTTCTGGTCTCTTCGAGTCCATCAGAGGCGGCCCGGTCGCCGGGACGTTTCGTGTGTGAAGACTGGCTGAAAGAGATTGAACGTCGCGCTGGGAGGCCGCACGATCCGGCGCCTTGATTTCTGTGTTGCCGCGATGGACTTCATTGATCTGATCCTGAATTACTGCGCCTTGATGTTGTGGGTGGTCTGGCGTTCGCTGGGCTTCGCGCGGATCCAGCCGTCGATCGCGTCGCATTCGCTGATGGCCGGGTTGCGGGCGGCGCCGGCGCAGGCGGGGGGGCGGCGTTGGGGCTATCTGTTTGCGTTGGCGGTCTTGCTGACGTTGCGAGGTCTGTTTTATCATTCGGTGGGGCCAGCGGCGCAGTGGACGCCGACGATGGAATTCGGGCCGGTCGGGGTCGCCTTTCGCACGGATTATCTCTGGCTGGCGTTCTTTTATTCGGCGGTGAGTTTTGGAAAGTTTCTGGGGATTTTTTATCTGTGGATTGTCCTGTTTTCGGCGGTGAACGAATCGGCGCCGGACTACGATCCGACGCTTGACTGGGTGAGATCGCATTTGGGGATCCTTGGGCGGTTGCCGCGCGGGATGAAGTTCCTGGCGCCGGGGATTGTCGGCGGCCTTGCCTGGGCCGGGTTGGGCTGGGCGTTCATCAGCCTGGGGATGGCGCCGCCGGTGGAGCGGGGGCCGGACTTCGTCAAGGAGTGCCTGATGATGGCGGGCTGCGCCTATCTGCCCCTGAAGATTCCGGCCCTGATCGTCTTGGTCTGTCACACGGTGAACAGCTACATCTACCTGGGACGGCACGACTGGCTGGACTTCATCGACGCCACGGCGAGGAACATGCTTGTCTCGTTGCGGTGGCTGCGGGTGGGCAAGGCGGACCTGGCTCCGTTGGCGGCGATTGCCCTGATCGTCTTCGCCGAGCGCCAGGCGCAGTTCCGGGTGGACGATTTTTTCGCCGTCAGTCCAGCGGAATCTCGTTCTGCAGAATCTGATCCAGGGACTGGCGGCTTCTGATGAGGCGCAGTTCGCCGGACTCCATGATCATCACTTCGGGCGCCTCGGGGAAGGAGTTGTAATTCTTCGCCGGCATGGCCGAGCAGTAGGCGCCGGCTCCGTCGATGACCACCAGATCCCCGATGTTGGCGACGGGGAGTTGGCGCGGCGCGAGCTCTTCGGCGTCGTCGGGGGAAGGCGTGAGGAGGTCGCCGGACTCACAGCAGTGTCCGACGAGGATGTAGCGGCATTGCTTCGCGGGCGTCTCATCGGCTTGGGGGATCAGGTGAAAGGGATGCTGCGCCGCGTACATCGAAGGGCGGAGGATTTCGGTCATGCCCGCGTCGAGTTTGAGGAAGGCGTAGCCGACGGCGCCGGTGTCGGTCATGTCCTGCACGGAGGCGAGCAGGGAACCGGCGTTGGCGAGGAGCCAGGTGCCGGGTTCGACTTCGAGGTGAAGTTCGCGGCCGGTATCCCGGGCGAGTTTTTCGAAGGCGTCCTTGACGGGCGCGGCGACGACCTGGAGGTCGGTGGTCTTTTCATCCGGCATACGGCCGACCTTGTAACCGCCGCCGAGGTTGAGGCGGGTGACGTTGGGGAACTCGCGGACCATGTTGAGGCTGAGGGAGGAAGCCCGCTGCCAGACATCGGGGTCGCTGCCGGAGCCGATGTGCGTGTGGATCCGGAACACATTCAGATCATGTCTGGCCACCAGGTCCTTCACTTCATCCATTTTCTCGTGCCAGATGCCGAAGCTGGAGGAGGGGCCGCCGACGTTGGTCTTGCCGGTGCCGCCGGAGCCGAGGCCGGGATTGAAGCGGATGCCGATGTCGCGTCCGGGGAAGGCCTGGCCGAAGAGGTTGAGTTGGCGGATGGAGCAGGCGTTGATGGAGACGCCCTGCTCGTAGTATTTCGCGAAGTCCGCGGGGAACTGCTGGGTGCTGAGGCTGATCTTTTCCGGGGCGACGCCGGCGCGAAGGGCGCGTTCGATCTCATGGCCGGAGCTGGCGTCGATGTGCAGGCCGGCGCGGTCCAGGGTCTGGAGGATGGCGACATTGGGCGCCGCCTTCATGGCGTAGCGGGGCGTGAGGCCGAAGGCGTTGGGGAACGCGAGCACGGCCGCCGCGTTTTCCTTCAGGGTGCGCTCGTCGTAGACGTAGGCGGGCGAACCGAACCGTTCCTGGATTTCGATCGCCTGTTTGCGGTTGATGAATCGGGGCATGCTCATGACAAGGCGGAGTTGCATACCGGCGGGGGCGGGACGACGCCAGCAAATTCCGCGCTGGCGTTGCGATGGGCTTGCGGCTAGAAACCGGGCGTGTCGAAGAACAGAAAGCAGGAAGACGAGGAGCCGGGGCTTTCGCCGGGCTTGCGGAGGTATCTCTACGCGACGGCGGCGGTCACGGGCGGGGTGATCATGATTGTGGAGATTCTTGGCGCGCGGATGCTGCACCCCTACATCGGCGCGTCACATTTTGTGTGGACGGCCCAGATCGCGGTCACCCTGCTTTCCCTCGCGGCGGGCTACTATTTCGGGGGCTTTCTGGTGGATCGTTCGGCGGACCTGAAGCGGATCTATTACTGCGTCCTGGGCGCGGCGGCCTACCTGACGCTGACCATCGGGCTTTGCGAGCCGGTCGCCTACGGCTGCCTGAGGTTCAAGCTGGCCACCGGCTCGATCCTGGCGTCGGCTTTTCTCTTTTTTGTTCCGCTGACCCTGTTGGCGGCGGTGGGGCCATTCTTCGTCCGGGTGTTGACCTCCTCGGTGAACCAGGTCGGGGGGCAGGTCGGGCGCCTTTCCGCCATCAGCACGCTGGGCAGCGCGATCGGGACGGCGCTTATTGGGTATGTGTTTGTGCCGCATCTCGCCAATTCCACGACGATGTTCGGCACGGCGGGGCTTCTGGCGGCGACGGTCGTCGTCTACTTCGCTGTCTGGGGGCGGGGGCGGGGCTCCACGGCGGGCTTGGCGGCGGTGATCGCAGCGGCCGGCGGGATCGGCTACGCGGGGGTGCGGGGCGATTTGAATTCGGAGTATGAGGGCTACACCGAAGTCGCGCGGTTGAATTCCGTGTTTGGCGAGATCCAGGTGATGGAAAGCCACGAATCGGGGTTCCGCCTGTATTTCAACGACAAGCTGACGCAGAACGGCATCGACCCGGAGACGGGCCAGAGCATTTATCAATTCTCCTACATGCTCTCCGGGTTGACCCGCGCCTACAACGCGGAACTGCAGAGCGCCCTGTGCATCGGCCTCGGCGTGGGGCTTGCGCCGATGGAACTGGCGGGCGACGGAGTGGCGGTCGACGCCGTGGAGATCAATCCCGCCATCGTCGACGTGGCCGCGGAGCATTTCGGGTTTGAGCCGGACAAGGTGGGCGTGCACATCGACGACGGGCGTCATTATCTGAACGACTGCGGCAAGACCTATGACGCCGCGATGCTGGACGCGTTCTTGGGGGATTCATCACCCTCGCACCTGATGACCGAGGAGGCGTTCCGTTCGATCAAGAAGGTCCTCAAGCCGGGCGGCACGCTGGTGATCAACAGCTTCGGCGATTTTCTGCCGGGCCGGGATTTCTTTGCGGCCTCCCTGCACAAGACGCTGCGCGAGGTTTTTCAGAGCGTGAAGATCCACAACGACGGCGGGGGCAATGTCTATTTCGTCGCGGCGGATCGGGAGGAGCTGGAATTCGAGAGGCAGCCCAATCTGGATGAGGTGCACGAGGAGTTGAAGGGCCGTGTCGAAGCCGCGTTCCGTGCGACGCGGCTGCCCGACCCTGCCTCGGGAATCGTCCTGACGGACGACTACAATCCGGTGGAGTACTTTGACGCGACGAATCGCGAGGAGACGCGCCGTTACCTGGCCCGGGCGTTGAAGTCCAGGTGAGCGGGGGCGCGGACGATGTTCGACGGGATGGAGGCGCAAGCGGCAGGCCGTTCGGCCTCCGGTAAAAGGGGACGGCGCGAACTGTTCCTCGTGTTCGCCTCCGGATTTGCGACCTTGTTGGTGGAGATCGTCGGGGCCAAGTTGCAGGGGCCGTTCTTCGGCAATTCCCATTTTGTCTGGACGAACCAGATCCTCGTGACGCTCCTGGCCCTGGCGGCGGGCGCGTGGTTGGGCGGGCGGCTCGCCGATCGGGGCGACGGGCGGGTGTGGTTCCCGCTGATGTTCCACGTCGCCGCGGGCTGGTTGTGTCTGCTGCTGCCCGTCCTCGAAAAGGCCAACTACTTCTTTCTTCGATTTCATGTCGGACCGGGCGCGATCCTGGCTTCGGCGTTCTTCTATTTCGTTCCCCTGACGGCGTTGGGCGCGGCGCCGCCGCTGGCCGCCGCGGCATTGATCGACGAACGTCAGGGGGCGGGGCGCGTTGCGGGCAGGGTGTTCGGGGTCGCGACTCTCGGCGGCGTGGCCGGGTGCGCGGTCGCCGGCGGCTTGTTGATCCCGTTGTTTGCCAACGAAGTCTCGTTGCTGATCGCGGCGTTCGGGATTCTGGCCGTGGGCGCCTGGGGCTCAATCGGTCAAGGACGGCGGCGGGCGGTTGTCGTCGCGTCCGCCGGACTTCTGGTCCTGATCGGGGGCGCGGGCTGTCTGGCGCAGCTGAAGCCGCGTCGCGGGTTGGGCGTGGAGATCGCCAGACACGCGTCAGGGCACAGTCTCCTGCTGGTCATGGAGGATCCTGAATCGGGGCGCCGCTACCTGATGAATGACTTTGTCCTGCAGAATTGTTTCGACCCGGCGACGGAGAGGAGTTGCGCGAGTTTCACCCACGCCCTGCGGGCGCTGACCCTGGCGTATGCGGGGGTCCTGGAGAAAGCGCTCTGCGTCGGTTTGGGCATCGGGGTCGTTCCCATGGAGTTGAAGAGCCTGGGGAGCGATGTGGAAGCGGTGGAGATCCACCCGGGAATTCCGGCGCTTGCGGAATCCCACTTTCAATTCGATCCGGGGGCCGTGCGGGTTCATTACGGGGACAGGCGGGGATTTCTGCACGGACTCCGGGGTGAATACGATGTGATCGTTCTGGACGCCTTTTCCGGGGATTCGTCGCCGTCGCACCTGCTGACGCGGGAGGCGTTGGCCGATGCGCACAAGGCCTTGAGGCCGGCGGGCGTCCTGATCCTGAACTGCATTGCGTCGCTGGAGCCGGGACGCGATCTCTTCGTGCGATCGGTGGAGAGGACCCTGGACACGGTGTTTCGCGAATGCGTCCTGCATGTGAGTCCGGGAGGGAATCTGTTTTTTGTCGCGGGCGACGGCGAGCTTGTCCCCGACTTCACGCGCGGAATGGAGAGCGTCGACGACGCGTTCCGCGAACGCGTGGCGAAGACCTTCGCCGACCGGCGCCGGGCGGCGCCTGCGGGAGGGTTGGTCCTGACGGACGATTTCAATCCGATCGAGTTTCACGATGCGGCTTATCGGGCGGCCGCGCGTGAGAAGCTGGCGTGGCTGATGTATCGCGATTGAGGTTTCCGGTGGGGGGGCGTCGGCCGATTTACAGAAGAGCCCCGGGGGCTGATGGTCCCCCGGGGCTGCGGGCTTTCCTTGGCGTCTGTAGGAGATTTGAACCGTATCGTTTCGGGCGCCGTTGCGGGCCGGTCGATCGGCTGGGAAGAGAATGGCGGGATCGGCTCCGTTTCTCATTTACAATCCGAAAAGGCGATTGTAGCGCCGGGGAGTTGGAAAACGCCTTGGAAAACAGCCAAAAACCAGTTGACCCGCGGCCGGGGGGATTGCTAGCTTCCGCGGCTCATGTTTCGAGCGGACACTGTCCCTGGCCTGTTGGTAAGCGTCGTCGTGGTCGACTGACGCGCCGTGGGGCATTGTCAATCCGCGCGCAGATCGCCCGTTGTTCCGAATGGAACGCGGGTTTTTGATTTTCGCGCGGGGCGCCTCGGGACCACGACGGGCGGGGTTGGTTCGCGGAACAGCACGACAACCCTGGAACCCACAAATAAATGCGACACACGATATCAGTTCTGGTTGAAAACAAGTTCGGCGCGCTGACGCGCATTGCCGGGCTGTTCAGCGGCCGCGGCTTCAACATTGACACGCTCAATGTCGCGCCGACCCAACAGCGCGACCTGTCTCACATGACCATTGTCACGCGGGGCGACGACAAGACGGTCGATCAGATCGTCAAGCAGCTCAACAAACTGGTGGATGTGCTCGAGGTGCGCGACTTCCGCGACGGCGAATACATCGATCGCGAACTGATCCTGGTGAAGGTGAAGATCACTTCCAAGACCCGGGCGGACGTGGTTTCGATCACCGACATTTTCCGCGCGAAGATCGTGGACGTGCAGTCGAAGAGCCTGACCATCGAGGCGACGGGGGGCGAGAGCAAGATCCGCCGGTTCATCGAGCTGATGGAGCCCTTCGGCGTGCTGGATCTGACCCGCACGGGCAAGGTGGCGCTGCCTCGGAGTTGACGGTCGCCGCGCGCGTCGCCCCGCTCCCATTCAAGGTTCCCAACTCTCAACCCCAGAATACAAAGAACAAAAAAATGGCTGCAAAAGTCTACACCGACAAGGACGCCGATCTCGGCGTGTTGAAAGGAAAAACCCTGGCTGTCCTGGGCTTCGGCTCGCAGGGGCACGCCCATGCGCTGAACCTCAAGGACAGCGGCTGCAAGGTCATCATCGGCCTCTACAAGGGCAGCAAGTCCGCCGAGGTCGCCAAGCAAAAGGGTTTCAAGGTCTACGAAACCGGCGAGGCCGTGAAGAAGGCGGACGTGATCATGGTTGCGCTGCCGGACACCAAGCAGGCCTCCGTCTACAAGGAGTCGGTCGAGCCGAATCTGGCCAAGGGCAAGACGCTGCTCTTTTCGCACGGCTTCTCGATCCACTTCAAGACGGTCGTGCCGCCGGAGGACGTGGACGTGATCATGGTCGCGCCGAAGGGGCCGGGCCACATCGTCCGGCGTCAGTACGTGGAAGGCAAGGGCGTGCCCGCGCTGATCGCGGTCTACCACAACAAGAGCCGCAAGGCGAAGAAGGTGGCTCTCGCCTGGGCGAAGGGCGTCGGCGGCACCCGCGCAGGCGTGTTGCAGACCGATTTCAAGGAAGAGACCGAGACGGACCTCTTCGGCGAGCAGACCGTGCTTTGCGGCGGCGTCAGCGCGTTGATCACGGCCGGTTACGAGACGCTGTGCGAGGCTGGCTACCAGCCTGAGATGGCCTACTTCGAGTGTCTCCACGAATTGAAGCTGATCGTCGACCTGATCAACGAGTCCGGCATCAGTGGCATGCGCTTCTCCATCTCCGAGACCGCGAAGTGGGGCGATGTGAGCGTCGGCCCGAAGATCATCGACGCCAGCGTGAAGCGGCGCATGGGCAAGGCTCTGAAGGAGATCCAGACCGGCAAGTTCGCCCGTGAGTGGGTCAAGGAATACGAGGGCGGCTACAAGACCTACAACAAGCTCCTCAAGGATGGAGCCAAGCACAACATCGAGAAGGTCGGCTCCCGCCTGCGCGGCATGATGCCGTGGATGCAGCAACGCTCGGTCAAGGGCGTGCAGGCGGCCTACTGATCCAAGCCGGCTCAGAATCATGGCGGAGTTGCGGTCGGGATTCGGACCGCAACTCCGCTTTTGCGTTGGTGTTTCAGCCGGAAAGCGCTAAATCCTCCCCATCTGACGTGAATCGAATCGGAAAGCTGATCATTGCGGGCATGTTGGCGACGTCGCTTCTGTGGGCGATCGTGGGCCAGGGCGCCCCGAAGACGCCGCCTGCGCCGAAGCTGCCGGCGTTTCCGTCGTTGCCCTCCGTGTCCAAGGCGGAGGCTCCGGCGGGGGGCAAGGAAGCCCCGGCGGGGGAGGGCAAGCTCGCGGCGGAGCCTGCGGACGACGCGGATCCGTCGCCTGATGGATCCGACAAGGGGGGCGCCAAAACGGATGAGGTTGAGCCGGCGGTCGATGAGGCGGAGGCCCGGAAGCGGGCTGCGCGCGATCGCTACAAGGTGATTCTCATCCGCAATCCCTTCGGCTTGAATCCGCCGCCGCCCCCGGTGGAAGAGAAAACGGAGCCGGAGCCCGAACCCGAGCCCGAGTTGACCATTTATCTCACCGGGATCACGACCTTGCTGGGGACGAAGAAGGCCTTCCTGAAGACCGACGATCCCAAGGAGACCGACAAGGCGAAGAAGTTTCACTATTACGCGATGAAGGAGGGGGAATCGCGGGACGGTCTGGAGGTGGTCTCGATCGATGTGGAGACCGGTTCCGTGAAGATCAATCACAAGAGCGTCGCCCGGGAATTGAACCTCAAGGAAAACGGCATCGAGGCGGTTGCGGCGCCGGCCGCCGCCGGCAAGCCGGGCGTTGCGCCGGGCGGCCGGAAACTGCCGCCGGGAATGAGCCCCGCGAAGCCGGGAGCGCGGCCGACCGTCACGCGGCCGGTTTCCGTCCCCTCGACCGGCAGGACGCCCACGCCGCGCCCGACCAGTCTGAACAACCGGAACGCCTACAATCGGACAACGACGCGCCCGCCCAGCGTCAGCATTCCGGGACAGACGCAGCGATCGAATGCGGCGACGACCCAGAGTCTCAATGGGGGGCGGACGGTCAATCTGCCGGTCCGTCCCACGCGCAGCAGCAATGCCCCGTTGTTGCCGCCGCCGCCGAAGGTCGATCCGGAGGAGCAGAAGGTCCTGATCGAATTGAACCGCGAGGTGAACCGTCTGGGGCACGAGCAGGAGGATCTCATCATGCCTCCGCTGCCTCCCATCGATCCGTGATCCGCCTCGCTTCGGCGCGTCTTTGAAGCGGGCTTTTGGGAACGGAATTCGGGCGACGCGGGGCGGTCCCGGGAGCCCGCTGGAGGGCGGACGCCCGCGCGGCGCTGCCGGAATGCGACTTCATGAAAAAGATCAAGGTGTCACCAAGGGCGGTTGCGCGGCATTACGATGTCCTCTGCCGCAAGATCGGGAACCGGTATGCCGGGAGTCGGGGAGAACGCCGGGCGGCCGAATACATCGCCGCCGAGTTGCGGCGTTTCGGAGCGGCGGTCGAGGAGCCGGAGTTCGACTTTGTCAACTGGCGCCCCGGCAGGATCGGCGCGACCTTGATCAAGAACGGCCTGGAAAGGAGAGTCCCGCAGGTCGGCCCCTTCACCTACTCGCTGCCGACGCCGGAGGGAGGCGTGGAGGGGGAGCTCGCCTACATCGAAAGCTGCGACCCGCGTTGTCTGTCGCGTCGGAGGCTGAAAGGGAAGATCGGGTTGGCGATCGGCTCGCTGGACGTGAGCAACCCCGAGATCGCGAAGCGCTTCATGGATTCAGGGCTGGCGGGATTGATGTTTGTGGACAACCGGATTCCCTTTGGCTGGCGCGCCCCGATCGGGATGGCTCCCCAGTGGCGGAAGGACTTTCAAATGCGCGTCGCGGCTCTTCCCTTCCTGCGGGCGATTGAACTGGAAAAGGAAACCCCGGCGCGGGTGCGGTTGGAAATCGAATGCGCGACGGAGCTCTCGCGAAGCCGGAATGTGATCGGCGAGATCCGGGGGGCGACGCTGCCCGATGAGGTCATCATCGTCAGCGGTCACATCGATTCCGTCTGGGGAAACGTGGGCGCCGACGACAACGCCTCGGGCTGCATCTTCACCCTGGAGCTTGCCCGGGCCCTGGCCAAGACCCGTCCGCGGCGGACGATCCGCTTCAACTGCTACGGGGTCGAGGAGCGTTTGTCCGTCGGTTCCTATCTCTACATGCGCGGACTGGGGGCGGCCGAGGCGCGAAAGGTCGTTTTCTGCATGAACGCCGACACGATCGCGTCGCGGGTCGGCAAGAACGTGGCGATGGCGACGGGAACGCCGGAGTTGGCGGAATACCTGGCGCGGAAGTTTGAGGAGTCGGGCCACGTGGCGGAGATCCGCAACGAGGTCAGTCCCTACAGCGATCATTTTCCGTTCAACATTCACGGGGCGCCCTCGGTGTGGGCGACGAGGTTGAACACCTTCGACGCGTCGCACTGGATGCTGCACAGTGTCCACGACTCGCTGGAGAACGTGAGTCCGGAGCTGTTGGCGGGCACGGCGTCGGTCTACGCAAACATCCTGGCCGAACTGGCCTCGGTCGAGAGGATGCCGTTTCCCCGAAAGCTTCCGGCGGCGCAGCAGCGCGTGGTGAACCGGGTGGCGAAGACGAGCTTCCGGCATCCGTGGACGCCGGATCTTGCGTTGCCGCAATGAGGCTGCTCTGGATCTTCCTGGGCCTGGCGCTGGCGTTGTTGGTCCCGTTTCTGGTCTGGGGCGCCGACCTGGCCTCGACCTTCACC
>JAYPGD010000128.1:1885-2387 GCA_038126655.1 Verrucomicrobiales bacterium | reverse complement strand
CCCGGGAGGGGGCGGCGGACTGGCTGGAACAATTTGGAGCCTGGGCCTGGGCGGCCGGCGTCGTTCTGCTGATGGGGGACCTGCTGCTGCCGATTCCGGGGACGGCGGTGATGGCCGCGCTCGGTCTGGTCTACGGACCGATTATCGGGGGAGTGATCGGCGGCGGCGGTTCGTTTCTGTCGGGGTCGTTGGCCTATGGCCTGTGCCGGGCGATCGGCCGGAACGCCGCCTTGCGGATCCTGGGGGAGAAGGATCTGACGCGCGGGGAAAAGCTTTTCGCGGAGGTCGGGGGGTGGCTGGTGGTGCTTTCCCGCTGGCTGCCGCTGTTTCCCGAGGTCATCGCCTGCATGGCCGGCCTGACCCGGATGTCGGCCCGGACGTTCCACCTGGCCATGGCCTGCGGTTCGTTTCCGCTCGGATTCGTGTTCGCCTACATCGGGCACAAGGGCGCGGACCATCCGACCCTGGCGCTCGTGTTGAGCGCGGTTCTGCCGCCGGTGAT
>JAYPGD010000128.1:0-1875 GCA_038126655.1 Verrucomicrobiales bacterium | reverse complement strand
TCTTCCGGGCGAAGAGCGGGGCGAACAGCGGGTGATCGGGGCGTTGTTGCCGCTACTTCAGTCCCTCCCAGTCGGGGCCCTCCTTTTGCACTTCCAGATAGATCCGCTTCAGCGTCGTCGCGAGGGCCTTGAGTTTTCCGGGCTGCTTTGCGGCGAGGTCGTTGGTTTCTGATGGATCGGAGCGGAGGTTGTAGAGTTCCAGTTTCGTGAGGTTGGCGGATTTGATGAGGGCCATGGACTCTGGGTTGACATTGCCGCCGAGCGGTTTCTCGGGGCCGTCCCAATGGGCGACAATCTTCCAGTCGCCGTCGCGCAGGGCGACCTTGGGGTCGCTGATGGCGCGGTAGTAATTCCAGAACAGGGGCGTGTGGCGGGAAATGGACTCCCCGCGGAATACGGGCGAGAAATCGGCGCCGTCCAAGGCCCGGTCATTGGGGATTTGGGCGCCGGCAAGGTTGCAGAGGGTCGGGAGCAGGTCGAGCCCGCAGACGGGGACGTCGATCACGGAGCCGGGCTTGAGCTTCATGGCGGCGGGCCAGCGCAGGATGCCGGGCACGCGAATGCCGCCCTCGTAGATGTGCAGTTTCATGCCGCGCATCCTGCCGGGGGAGCCATAGGAGCGTCCGGCGCCCCGATAGCGTTTCAGGGTTTCGGGGCCGTTGTCGGAGGTGAAGAAGACGAGGGTGTCCTCGGCGACGCCGAGTTCGTCCAGGGCGGCGAGCAGTCTGCCGCAGGCGGCGTCCATGTTCTCGACGTTGGCGAAGTATTGCGCCTGGTCTTCGTTCTCAGCGACCTTGAGATATCCGCTCACCAGTTTCTTTGGCGAGGCGACGGGTTCGTGGGGCTCATGGAACCAGACATTCAGGAAGAAGGGGCGGTTCGTGTCGGGGCGTCCCTTGAGCCAGCGGATGCCTTCGTCGGCGACCAGTTGGCAGGAGTAGCCCTGCTGCGGGCCGACTTCGGCGCCGTTGCGGACAAAGTTGACGGGATTCTCGTGGGAAGGAGAGGCGTTGTTCTGGGTGGCGAACCAATGGTCGAATCCATGGTCGCCGGGTTGGGGGTGTTCCGAGGAATTGAACTTCCCATTCAAATGCCATTTTCCGGCATGGGCGGTGTCGTAGCCGACGCTCTTGAGCAGCGAGGCCACGGTCACCTCCTCGTCCTTCAGGTGGACGACGTGATCATTGGGGATCCAGTCGTAGACGCCGCTGCGGTTTGGGGTGCGGCCGGTCATGATCCCGGCGCGGGAGGAGGAGCAGACCGGCGCCGAGGAATAGCAGTCGGTGAGCCGGATGCCTTGTCGGGCGAGCTTGTCCAGATGCGGCGTCCTGATGTGCGGATGGCCCTGGCAGGCGAGGTCGCCATAACCGAGGTCGTCACAGAACAGCACAAGGACGTTGGGGCGCGCGCCGGCATGGGCGGAGGGCGCGGCCGACAGGCACAGGCCGGAGAGCAAGAGGGCGGCGAACAATCGGACGAGGGAGCGGTTCATGCGGAACCGTCTACCACGGCGGAAGACGGGTAGAAAGTCCGGAACGCCAAGAAAAACGCGTTGGCGGACAGGATTGAGTTTACGGGGGCGAGGCGGCTTTGCTAGAACCTGCGGCGGTTCGGGATTTGGGATCGACGAATTGTCATGTTTGAAGCCGCGGAAAAGGCAGAAAAGATCTCCCGCAAGGAGTTTGAATCGGCGTTGGAGGAGCTGCGCCCGCAGTTGTTGTCCGCCCAGTTTGCGCTCAAGCAGAAGCGGCGTTCGGCGATCGTGATCGTCGATGGAGTGGACGGCGCGGGCAAGGGGGAGGTGGTGCACCGGTTGAACGAGTGGTTGGATCCGCGGGGTGTGGACACCCACGCGTTCTGGGAGTCGTCCGATGA
>JAYPGD010000127.1:3504-12872 GCA_038126655.1 Verrucomicrobiales bacterium | reverse complement strand
CATTTTATCGAACCACGAATGAACACGAATGGACACGAATTCCTTGTGAACGGTCCATTAATCACGGAGCGCGGAATTCATTCCGCTTCAGCCTCCAACATTTCCAGGCGCGCCGAGCATTCTACATCGCCTCGCCAACCAACGTTGAAGCGGACCAAAGTCCGCGCTCCGTTCGGCTCCGCCATGGGCCGCAAACACTGGCATTCAGATCATTCGTGTAAATCCGTGTCCATTCGTGGTTGAATCCATGTCCTTCGCCAAAGAAATAGCCCGGCGCCGGGCGTTCGCGATCATCTCCCATCCGGACGCCGGCAAGACGACCCTGACCGAGAAGTTCCTGCTCTACGGCGGCGCCGTGCAGTTGGCCGGCTCGGTCACCGCGCGCAAGCAGCAGCGCGCCGCGACCTCCGACTGGATGGAACTGGAACGCAAGCGCGGCATCTCCGTCAGCTCCACCGTCCTGCAGTTCGATTACGACGGCTACTTCGTCAACCTGCTCGACACCCCGGGCCACAAGGACTTCTCCGAGGACACCTATCGCGTGCTCACGGCCGTCGACGGCGTGATCATGGTCATCGACGCGGGCAAGGGCATCGAGGCCCAGACTCGCAAACTCTTCGAAGTCTGCCGGCGGCGCGGCGTGCCGATCTTCACCTTCATGAACAAACTGGACCGACCGTCCCGCAATCCACTCGACCTCATGGACGAGTTGGAGAGCGTCTTGGGCATCGGCGCCTACGCCATGAACTGGCCGCTGGGGAATGGCCAGGATTTCAAGGGCGTCTACGATCGGCAGGCGAAGCAGGTCCACTTCTTCGAGCGCGTCGCCCACGGCAGATACAGGGCTCCGGTATCGATCCACGGCATCGAAGACGACGCGGTCAAATCCCAGATGTCGGAAAGCGCGCACGAACAGGTCACCGAAGAGATCGAACTGCTCGACATGGCCGGCGTGGAATACGACGCCGAGGCCGTGCTGGCCGGACGGCAGACGCCGGTCTTCTGGGGCAGCGCAGCGAACAACTTCGGCGTGCAGCTCCTGCTCGATGGTTTTCTCTCGCATTCCTCCCCTCCCCGCGCGCGCATCTCCTCCGACAAACAGGTCATCGAGCCGCAGCACGAGGCCTTCTCCGGATTCATCTTCAAGATCCAGGCCAACATGGATCCGAAGCATCGGGACCGCATTGCCTTTCTGCGCATCTGCTCCGGCAAATTCACCCGCGACATGTCGGTGACGCATTCGCGCTCCGAGAAGAAGGTGCGCCTGTCCAGCTCGCACAAGCTTTTCGGCAACGACCGCGAGACCATGGACGAGGCCTACCCCGGCGACATCCTCGGCATCGTCGGCCACGACGCCTTCGGCATCGGCGACACCCTGACCGAGGATCCCAAGATCGCCTACGGCGAGATGCCGCGCTTCACGCCGGAGCATTTCGCCTTCCTGCACAGCACGAACACCGGGCAGTTCAAACGCTTCCGCGCCGGCATGGAACAACTTCTCCAGGAAGGCGTGGTACAGGCGCTTCATCCGCGCAATTCCGCCCAACGCGTCCCCCTGCTCGCCGCGATAGGACCTTTGCAGTTTGAGGTGGTGAAACACCGACTGGAGGCGGAATACAATGCGGAAACCCGCCTCGAAGGCGCGCCTTGGACCGTGTTGCGCTGGGTCTCGCCTGAGATTCCCAACGAACAACTGGAAGCCTTGAGTCTGCCCTCCGGGGCGCGTCTTGCCGACGATTCCAAGGGGCAGCCGGTCCTGCTCTTCAGCGCCAAGTGGGAACTCGACTACTTCGTCGAGCGCAACGAGGACATTGAGCTGTCAGAGTTCCCCTTTGCGGAAGAGCTGACGGACGCCGGTTGACACCCACCTGGCGGCTCGCGCAACCGGCGGGGCGAGACTCCGTCGAGCCCATCTCAATGTCTCGAAGGAACAGGATGGAGCGTCGCCTGTGTCGGGAGACGGAGTCGCGATGGGCTCACAGAGCCCACACTACAGAAAAGTCCGGAGACGACCGCGCGGTTCTACCTCATTTCCGCACGTCCAGGCAAACCAGTTCGCCCCGGCCATTGCGAAGATAGATCCGCCCATCGGCCAAAACGGGCGCCGTGCGACAGGTCGCCCGCTGCTGGAACACCTTGGCCCGCGCCAAGGCATGAAACGAATCGGGCGCGGCCCTGACGATCACCAGTTCGCCCCTTTCAGTCATGACCAACAGCCGACCGTCGGCGCTCATGGACAAGGTTCCGTTCCCCATTCCGCCTTGCACCCAGCGTTCCCGACCGTCCTTGAAGTCCATGCATTTGAGCCGTTTCTCGTCCAGCCCGTAGAGTTGCCCCTTCCACAAGACGCAACTGCTCTGCAGGTTCCGCATGGCGGCATTGTCGAATACCGGCGTCGTCCGGCCGCCATGCACGCGGATCTTCACGCAGCCGCGGCCGTAGCCGCTGGACGCAAAGACCTCGTCGCCGACCACGATCGCATCGCCGCAGTTCGCCTTGTGCTTGTTGAAGAAGGGATGCCTCCACAGGAGTTCTCCATCTGCAATCCGCACGCCGAGGATGGAATCCGCCCCGCAGATCACAACGCTTTCCTCGCCGTCGACGACGGCCGGGACCGGCGTGGAATAGCCGCACACCTCCCGGCCATTGTCCCAGAGAAGCTTGCCGGTCCGCTTGTCGAACGCAGCGCCGGCCAGCCCCAGGTTGAGGATCAGCCTGTCCTTGAGAATGAGCGGCGCGCTGGAGAAATGCCAGGTCGGCAGTTCAAATCCGAGTTTGCGGTTCAACTGCTTTTCCCAGACGACCTCGCCGTTTGCGGCGTCGAGGCAGAACAGGTCGCCCATTTTGGATAGCGCGTATACGACCTTGCCATCAACGGTCGGAGTCGAAAGCGCGCCGCCTTCGTAATACTTCGGCAACAGCGGACACGGATAGCTCCGCTTCCAGACGATTTTGCCGGTCTCCGCGTCAAGACAGAAGACCGAATCCATTTCCTCGCCTTCGGTCCCGCTGTCGTTCCCCATGGTGTAGGCGCGTCCGGCGGCGATCGACACCGCCGAGGATCCTTTGCCAACAGAAGCGCGCCAGAGAATCGTTGGCCCCGCGTCGCACCAATCGGAGCGCCACCCGGTCTCGCTGCTGATGCCGTTATGTTCGGGGCCTCGGTAGTTGGGCCAGTCGTCCGCCGACGACGACGCGCAGACGACCAGAAAAATGACGGCCAGCGTCGCCGTCCACCCGAGGCCTGTAGATTCAAAACCTTCGTCCTTCATCATGTTCGGACACTACCATGAGCGCCCGCCGAGACACAGGCAATGTTGCTCATGATTGAACGTTTGGACATCGATCGTTGCCAGAGGGTCGGGTTGCGGCTAGCTTCCCGACGCCGCACCGGCTGCGGCAAACAATCCAATGGATACCATAATGACAGTCCTGATGGCGGCTCCGATCGTCGTCCTGCTTTTCGGAGCCTCCATCTTTCTCCATGAGTTCGGCCACTACTGGGTCGCGCGGAAACTGGGGCTCAAGGTCGAGGCCTTCGCCATCGGATTCGGCCCCAAGATGTTTGGTTGGACCAAGGACGGAATCGAATACTCGGTACGCTGGATCCCCGCGGGAGGCTTCGTGAAACTGCCGCAGATGCTGACCTCCGAAATGCTCGAAGGGTCGGCCGACGGTGCCGAGGACACCCCCCCCGCCCCGCCTTTCGCCAAGATTGCCGTGGCCCTCGCCGGTCCCGCCATGAACATCGTTTTCGCTTTGGCCATCGGCTGCCTGTTGATGTTCACCGGCGTGCCGAAACTGGTCAATCCGTCGATTGTCGGCGCCATCGAACCCGGCTCCGTCGAGGAGCAGATGGGCATTCAGGTGGGCGACCGCATCGTCAAGGTGAACGGCAAGAACACCCGCACCTGGCAGGACATCCTCCTCACCTGCGCCATCGCGCGCACCAATGTCGTTCCCGTGGAAATCCAACGCGGCGAGACGGTCCGGACCTACCAGCTCAGCCTCGCCGGCGAGGACGGATCGGTCGGATTGAAAATGCTGAATCTCGGATCCGGAAGCGAGCCGGCCGTGGGCGTGGTGTTCCCCGACACCCCGGCCGAACGCGCCGGCCTGCAATCCGGCGACAAGATCATCGGATTCAACGGCATCCGCGTGGTCAGTCACCGGCACCTCAAGGACCTCGTCGGCAAGAGCAATGGCACGCCTTCCGAAATACTCGTCGACCGCAACGGCGCCGAAATCACGGCCACCCTGACGCCGGAGATCATGGGCGATGAGAAATCCGCGCGCATCGGCATCCAGTTCGCCCCGGACAACAACGTCTACGAACTGCAGAAACCCGGCCCCATGCCCTGGGTCCGGATCGTCGAGGTCTGGGACCAGACTGTCGGCACCCTGGGAGCCTTGGTCCACTCCAAGCAGACCGGCGTCGGCCTGGGCGACATGTCCGGCCCTCCCGGCATCCTGCTCATGCTCTCGCACTGGGTGCTCACCGATTTCCGACTCGCGCTGGACTTCCTCATCCTGCTGAACGTCAACCTGGCCATCCTCAACATGCTGCCGATCCCCGTCCTCGACGGAGGCCACACCGTCATGGGCCTCATCGAGGCCTTCGTCAAAAGATTCTGGGGACAGAAGGCGGTCAGAAAGGTCCTCAATGTCCGCATGATCGAATACAGCACCATGGTGTTCGCCGTCGCGCTCCTTTCCCTGATGCTGTACGTCTCGTTCAACGACATCAAGCGACTGCCCCTCTTCAAGACGATGTTTGAAACGGAGACCACGATCGAGCAGACGCCCCGACCGAAGGAGTAGACTCCCGCGGAGCCCGCCTTCCCATCCCTCCGGGACGCGAGCCCGCAGGTTCCAACGTTCAGCGCCGGCGTATCGAAACCTTGCCCCGCCGGATTCCCGTGGACGCCCATGTTCGGTGGTGATTGAGAACTTGGAATGGTTGGGATGCGCGCCAACGACGAATGCTGGACGCGTGGTCGAAATCCCCGCGTTCAACAGCGGGTTGTTCGAACTTCGTTCGACTTTGAGGGTCGGGTATTTGGTCATTTCGACGAGGCTCGCCCCCCCATTTCCACCGTGCGCCCCATGTTCGCCAATCCAGCTTGGCTATTGACTCCCCGCCCCTCAATTCCCACCCTCTCGCGCTCAAGCAATATTGCGAATCGCCATACAGATACAGCCGACGCGCCTCCCGCGAATGGCGTGTCGGATCGCCGGAATCCGGGGGCGTCGTCATCGGCGGCGGCCACCCCGTCGTAGCGCAATCCATGCTCACCAGCGACACGCAGGACACCGAGGCCTGCATCGAGCAGACCCTCGCCCTGGTCGACGCCGGTTGCGAACTTGTCCGCCTGACCGCCCAGAACGCCAAAATCGCAGCGAATCTCGAGCGCATCGTCGCCGGTCTCCGGGGCAAGAACTGCGCTGTTCCGATCGTCGCGGACATTCACTTCCAACCCGCCGCCGCCATGGAGGCCGTCAAGTGGGTGGAGAAGGTTCGCGTCAATCCGGGCAACTACGCGGACAAGAAGAAGTTCGCCGTCCTTGAATACACCGACCAGGAATACGAGGAAGAACTGCAACGCATTGAGGAGAAATTCACGCCGCTCGTCGAGGAGTGCAAACGCCGCAATCGCGCCATGCGCATCGGCACAAACCACGGATCCCTCAGCGATCGCATCATGAATCGCTACGGGGACACGCCGCTCGGCATGGTCGAAAGCGCGTTGGAGTTTGCCCGCATCGCCCGAAGGAATGACTTTCACAATTTCGGGTTTTCGATGAAGGCCAGCAACCCCAAGGTCATGATCGAATGTTATCGCCTGCTGGCCGCGCGGCTCGCTGAACTCGGACCGGACTGGAACTACCCCCTGCATCTCGGCGTCACCGAGGCCGGCGAAGGCGAGGACGGCCGCATCAAGAGCGCCATCGGGATCGGCTCGCTGCTTTGCGACGGACTCGGCGACACCATTCGCGTGTCGCTCACCGAGGACTCCCCGCACGAGATCCCCGTCTGCCGCGACCTGCTCGCGCAGATCCCCGAACTCACGGCGACCTCGATCGACTTCGAGGAACTCCCGCTTTCCTACGATCCGTTCGAGTTTGAACGCCGCCCCACGCCGGAAATTGACCTGACCGACACGATCCGCTGCGGCGGCGAGCAGACGATCCGCGTGGTCGTTACCCAGGGGGTCTACGACAAGGTCGCCCCGCAGATCCGACCGGGCGCCGATGTCCAGCCTGAGGCGGTCTACGAAGACCTCAATATCCAGGAGGTCGACCCGACTTCGGACTTCGACGTTCCCTGCGACACACAGCTCATCACGGTGACCGACGGCCTCGCCATTCCGCCCATCGCGGCGTTCCGCCTGTTGGCCGCGCGCCTGAAAAAACTGGGGCGAAACAACCCGATCCTGCTCAAGGACTGCCTGGTCTTTCCCGAAGCCCCCTTCTCTCCCGATGTCGCCCAACTCCGCTCGTCCGTCGTGTTGGGTTCGTTGCTGGCGGACGGCATCGGCGACGCAATCCTGGTCCGCGGCGAATCCGGCGGCGGACAATCGCTCAAACTCGCCTTCAACATCCTGCAGGCAGCGGGCTGCCGTTCCTTCAAGACCGACTACGTCGCCTGTCCCAGTTGCGGACGGACGTTGTTCGACCTCCAGGAAGTCACCGCCAAGATCAAAGCCCGGACGGATCATCTCAAGGGCGTGAAGATCGCCATCATGGGCTGCATCGTCAACGGCCCGGGAGAGATGGCCGACGCGGACTTTGGCTACGTCGGCGGCGCGCCCGGAAAGATCAATCTCTACGTCGGAAAGACCCCCGTGCAGATCGGCATTCCCGCCGATGAAGCCGTGGAGCGCCTCGTGGACCTGATCAAGGAACACGACAAATGGCGGGAACCGGCCGAGGCCTGAAGATTGAGGGGGGCGAAGCTCCCGCCCCTTGGCCGCCCCGGCGCGCGGATCACGCGACGATTTCGCGCGCCACTTTTCCGTGGATGTCGGTGAGGCGGAAGTCCCGTCCCGACCAGCGGTAGGTGAGACGTTCGTGGTCAATGCCCAGCAGATGCAGGATGGTCGCGTGAAGATCGTGGACATGCATCCGATTCTCCGTGGCATGCATGCCGACTTCATCGGTTGCGCCGTAAACCATGCCTCCCTTCACCCCGCCGCCGGCGAGAAACATCGAAAAGCCGGTGTGATGATGATCGCGGCCCACCTTCTCCGGGCTCTTCTTGTTGGGCTGGGCGTAGGGCGTCCTACCGAACTCCCCGCCCCAGATGACCAGCGTATCCTCCAGCAGCCCCCTTGACTTGAGATCGCGGATCAACGCCGCGGTCGCTTTGTCACTGTCGGCGCAAAGTTTGGGGTGATTCTGATTGTGCGAGGAATGGGTGTCCCAAGGCTGGTTGCTCCGATCGCTGGTGTAGTAGACGCTGACAAAGCGCACGCCGTCCTCGACCAACCGGCGCGCCAGCAGACAGGAATTGGCGAAATCGCTGTTCCCGTACATCTCCCGAATGCCCTGCGGTTCCTTCGAGATGTCAAAGGTGTCCGAAGCCGCCATCTGCATCTGATAGGCGGTCTCCATCGCCTGGATCTGCGCCTCCAATTCCGCGTCGCCCTCCCGCTTGTCCAGGTGCAGCCTGTTCAGCCGCTGCAGCAAATCCAGTTGCTTCCGCTGCCGGGCGCAATCGAGTCGGGGGTTGCGGATATTGGCCAGGAGCTTGTCGACGGCCATGTCCTTGGTGATGACGCTGGCGGCCTGATACCTGGCCGGCAGGAAACTGTTGCTCCACAAGGCGGGCCCCACAACGATTCGCGGACTCGGCCGAAGCACGACATACCCTGGCAGATTCTCATTCTCCTGCCCCAGACCATACAACGCCCAGGATCCCAGGGACGGACGAATCGGTTGAATGTTGCCGGTGTGCATCTTGAGCAGGCCCGGCTCGTGATTCGGCACATCGGTATGCATCGACCGGATCACGCAGCACTCATCGATCACCCCCGCAATTTCCGGCAGACTCTCGCTGACCTCGATGCCGGCCTGGCCGTGCCTGGAAAATCTGAAGGGCGAAGGCAGGAATTTGCCCTTGCGGTTTCGATAAAGTTTTTCTCCCGGCTCCTTGTCCTTGTATTTCTCCAGCGCCGGCTTGGGGTCGAACGTATCCACGTGCGACGGGGCGCCGTTCATGAAGAGAAAGATCACGCGCTTTGCCTTCGGCGCGAAATGCGGTTGCGGGTTCCGCGCGGCCGAAGCTTCGCGATTGAGCCCCAGCATGCCGGCCAGGCCCAGCATGCCGAAGCCTCCGGCGGCGCGGCTCAACAGCGCGCGACGGGTGAGCGGGGTTTCAGGTTCAGTCCACATACAGGAATTCGTTGGCAGCCATCAAAATCTGCGCATATTGCGCCCAGCGGCTCATTGCGCCGTCATCCCCTTCCGCCAGAAACGCCTTGCCGAGCCGGATTTCCTCCTCTCCGGCCGGGCGGCCATACAGGGCCTCGTAGGCGCGCCGAATGTTCTCCGCAACCGGACGCCCCGGCGCGTTCAAACGCTCCGCCAGTTGCTCCGCGCGCTCGATGACAAACGGATTGTTCATCATCCAGAGTTTCTGCATCGGCGTGGTCGTCGATGCGCGGTCGGCCGCATGCACATTGGCGTCCGGATAGTCGAACTGCATCATGAGCGCGTTCAGTTCCTTGCGGCTGATGCGACCGTAGACCGTGCGGCGCAGATTTTCCGGATCGTCCAGTTCCAGGGAACGTCCGCCTTCCTGAGCCAGGCGTCCGCTCACCAAAAGCAGGGCGTCGCGAAACTGCTCGATATCCAACCGCCGACGCGCCATGCGAGTATGGAGCCTGTTCTCCGGGTCGGCCGCCACCGCAACACGCGGATTCTCCGCCGCCTGTCGATAGGCGGCGGAAAGGACCAGCTCCCGCGTCAGCGTCTTGATCGACCAGCCATTCTCCATGAAACGCACGGCCAGGTCGTCGAGCAGATCCGGATGGGTCGGTTTCTCGCCGAGGGCTCCGAAGTTGCTGGGCGTCGCGACCAACGGTTTGCCCAACACCAACGCCCAGACGCGATTCACCATGACCCTCGCGGTCAGCGGATTTCCCGGGTCCACAATCGCTTCCGCCAGTTCCCTCCGGCCGCTGCCGTCCCGAAACTCGCGTCGGCCCTTCCCGCCCAGAATCTTCAGGAAACCGCGCTTCACGATCTCGCCCTTCTGCTCCACATCGCCGCGCAGAAAGATCGGCAGATCCTGAACCTCTCCGTCCTTGACCACGTGCATGGCCAGCATCGGCTTCTTGTTCTTGTCCTTTTCCCCGGCATAGGCG
>JAYPGD010000127.1:2663-3494 GCA_038126655.1 Verrucomicrobiales bacterium | reverse complement strand
GAACACGCCCGCCAACGCGTGGTAATCCGCCATGCTGATCGGATCGTATTTGTGTTCGTGGCAACGGGCGCAGGCGACCGTCAAGCCGAGCAATCCCCGACTCACGGTGTCCACCCGGTCCTCCCACTCGTCGGCCATCACCTCAAGCCGGCTGCGACTGTAATACTTGTGCCCAAGCCCCAGGAAACCCAGCGCCGCAAGATTCCGGGAGCTGTCGCCCTCGATCGCGTCCGCCGCCAACTGCAACCGGATGAAATCATCGTAGCGCAGGTCCCGATTGAACGCGTCGATCACCCAGGCTCGATAGAGATGCGCGTTGGGATAAAAATGTTGCGTCGCGGCGCCGACCTGATGCGCCTGATCCTCCGCGTAGCGCGCCACGGTCAGCCAGAGGCTCGCCAACCGTTCGCCAAATTGCGGCGAGGCCAGGAGACGATCCACCACGTTCTCGTAGGCATTCGCGCCTGTATCACGCAGAAAGGCATCAATCGCCTCAACGGTCGGCGGAAGACCGGTCAGTCCGAAAGTCACGCGTCGCAACAGCGTTCGCCGGGACGCCTCGCCGGCCGGAACCAACCCCGCGTCCTCCATCCGGGCCAGGATGAAATGGTCGACCGGTTGCCGCGGCCACCCGGGATCGTTCACTCGGGGAAGCTCCTTCTTCACCGGCGGTTGAAAGGACCAGAACCGGCGGGCTTCGTCGAAGTCGATCCCCGTCTCGGTCACAGCCGGCGACGCCTGCGCGCCCAAGGCCGCCAGCGCCAAGGCGCAGACCGCTCCAAACGGATTCTTCCGATGGCGGCAAGGAACACGCATTGCCAATCCTATAGG
>JAYPGD010000127.1:0-2653 GCA_038126655.1 Verrucomicrobiales bacterium | reverse complement strand
TCCTATAGGCGAGCCCTCAAGCCCCCGCAAGTCGGAAGGCCGCGCAGGCGTCCGACCGCCCGTTGAACATCCCGCTCTCAAACAAGCCCCGGCGAACCTGTCCGCCACTCTTGGCGCAGGCGCTCCGGACTCGCGCCGCCCTCCCGCAGTTCGCGCAGGCTCAGGGCGTCATGCCGCTTGGCGAGCCGCTCTCCCCTCCCGTCCCGCATCAACGGACAATGAAAGTATTCCGGCGGTTCCAGGCCTAGCACGCGATAGAGCAGCAGCTGACGCGCAGTCGAGGTCAGCAGATCCTTCCCTCGCACCACCTCCGTGACGCCCATGGCGTCATCGTCGGCCACCACCGCCAGATGATAGGCGGGCAGTCCGTCGCCCCGCCAGACCACGAAATCGCCAAAGTCCGCGCCCGCAAGAAAGCATTGCCGGCCAAAACCGCCATCGATAAAGGCAACCGCCTCCCCGTCTGGAACCCGGAAACGCCAGTTGATCCGTGTGCCATCCGCGTCACGAAGCTCCCGCGCCCCCCACAATAAAGAGGGCATCATGGAATCGCAGACTCCGGTCGCCTCGAGCGCATGTCCCGGACGACAGGTTCCCGGATAGACCGGCTCCTCCTCCCCCTCGTGAGGCGCGCTCAACGCACGCAACACATCCTTGCGGGAGCAACGGCAGGGATAGATCGCCCCCTTTTCCAACAATCGCGCAAAGACATCCAGATGATGCCCCCGGCGTTGGCTCTGATCGTAGGGGCCGCAAGGACCGCCCACATCCGGCCCCTCATCCCACCGCAAGCCGAACCAGCCCAGATCTTCATGGACCGCTTCGACATATTCCGGACGACATCGGGCGATGTCGAGATCGTCGTTTCTGAGGATCAAGGTCCCCCCCGCATGGCGCGCGCGTTCCTGCGCAGTCCAGAAGGTTCGCGCATGGCCGAGATGAAGCCGCCCCGTCGGTGATGGAGCCAGTCGCCCCCGATACGGACGCCCTTGATCCGCGGAATCGCCGGCCGTCGACATCTCAGTCAATCATCCGTCGGGTCAGATCTCCGTAGGCGTCGATGCGACGATCCCGTAGAAACGGCCAATGGGTGCGGACTTCATCCACCTTCGCCAGATCGACCTCGACCAGCAGGTTCTCCTCCTCGGAAACGCCGGCCTTCTTCATGATCATTCCCGAAGTGTCGGCGACGAAACTCTGCCCCCAGAACTCGATCCCGTCACCGCCCACGGGCCTCTCCTGTCCCACGCGATTCACCGCGGCCACGTAGCAGCCGTTCGCCACCGCATGGGACCGCTGGATTGTCTCCCAAGCCGCGTGCTGGGAGACGCCGTATTCCGCCTTTTCAGACGGATGCCACCCGATGGCTGTGGGAAAGAAGAGAATCTCGGCGCCGCTCATGGCGGTGAGCCGGGCCGCCTCGGGATACCATTGATCCCAGCAGATCAGGACGCCGATCTTCGCGTAGCGCGTCTGCCAGGACCGAAAGCCAAGATCGCCGGGAGTGAAGTAAAACTTCTCGTAAAAGAGGGGATCGTCCGGGATGTGCATCTTGCGGTATTTCCCCAACAACGCCCCATCGGCGTCGATGATCGCCGCAGTGTTGTGATAGAGCCCCGCCGCCCGCTTCTCAAACAACGAAGCCACGACCACGACCTCCCGCTCCCTGGCAAACTTCTGCAAGGCCTCGGTCGACGGTCCCGGAATGCTCTCGGCCAAGCCGAAATTGACATGATCCTCGCTCTGGCAGAAATACTGCGAACGGAAGAGCTCCTGGGTGCAGATGATCCGGGCGCCTTGATCGGCCGCCTCTCCGGCGGCGGCCAATGTCTTTCTCAGATTCTCCTCCGTGTCGGCCGAACACGAAGTCTGTATCAATCCCAGGCTGACCTTGGAGGAACCGGATTCCCCGCTCATCATTCGCCGTCCCTGGAATTCACGATCGAATGCCGGTCGGCCCGTTCGATCAACATCGTGCCGCCCTTGGCGTCCTGAATCGCCTTGCGATCCATCTGCCCGAACAACTCGCGCGTGAACTTGCCCATCGTCTCGTTGGTCGGGCCGTATCCCTTGTGGTAGATGAGATGCTCGAGGGCGTAGAGCAGGTCGTCGGCGCTCTGATAACGTTTCGACAGATCCCGCGCCAACGACTTGTGCAGGATGTCGTTCAGGGTGTCGTCAATGTCGTCGTTCAGCTCGCGGAAGTCGGGAATCTCCATCTTCATCACCTGTTGGCGCGACTCCTCCACGGAGGACCCCTTGAAGACATTGTAGCCCAGCAGCAGATGCGCCAGCACCACGCCGACGGAAAAGATGTCCGACCGTTTGTCGGTGATCTGGAAGTCCGCCTGCTCCGGGCTCATGTAATCCGCCTTTCCCGCGACGACCTCGCCTTCCTGGTCCTTCAACAACCCGCGGGCCTTGGCGATGCCGAAATCCGTGAGCTTCACATCGCCCTCAAAGGCGATCATCACATTCTTGAGATTCACGTCGCGGTGGACGATGCCCAGCGGATTGCCGTTCTTGTCGGTCTTGTTGTGCGCGTAGGCCAGCCCCCGCGCGACGCGACTGGCGATGAACACGGCCAACTCCTTGCCGAGCTTGCGGCCCTTGTCCTGCGATTCGAGGAGGAACTGCTCCAGGTTCACCCCGT
>JAYPGD010000126.1:11094-13021 GCA_038126655.1 Verrucomicrobiales bacterium | reverse complement strand
CATTGTCCCTGCTGGGCGGTTTTGCGGGAGGTTGGGCCGGGCGCGCCGCTTTTCGACACAAGACACGGAAGCGATCGTTTCTGATCGTTCTGATCCTCAGCACGATCCTGCATGTCGGATTGCTGATCTGGATGGCGAATCGGTGATCCGTGTTCGGTGTTCCGTAATCGGCATTGGGAGACTGCCCACTGATTACCGATTACCGATTACTGATTACCGCCCACTGATTACTGCCCACTGATTGCCGTCCCGCCTCACTCTCCGAACAATTTCACGCCGACCACGGGTTCCAGCAGGAACCAGGAGACGACCATGATCACGAGGACGCCGAGGACGTTCAGCCAGACGCCGGCCTTCATCATCTGGGGGAGTTCGATCTGTCCGGAGCCAAAGACGATGGCGTTGGGCGGCGTGGCGACCGGCATCATGAAGGCGCAGCTGGCGGCGATGGTGGCGGGGAAGATCAGGAGGTAGGGATGCACGCCCAATCCCGGAGCGAGCGCCGCGAGGACCGGAAGCAGCGTGGCGGTGGTCGCGAGGTTGGAGGTCAGTTCGGTCAGCAGCACGACCGTCACGGTCACGACCAGCATGATCACAAAGGGAGGCATCCCGGCGAAATGTCCCGCCTGGCTGCCGAGGAATTTCGCCACGCCGGTCGCATCCACCGCGGCCGCCAGGCTCATGCCGCCGCCGAAAAGGACCAGGATGTCCCAAGGCATTTTCTTGGCGGTCTTCCAGTTCATGGTGAACTCGCGTTTGGCGGTGTCTGTGGGGAGCGCAAACAGCGCCAGGGCCGCGGTCATGGCGATGCCGGGATCGGAGAGCCCGGCGAAGGGGTGGTAGGTTTCGGTCCCCCATGGGATTCCGATCTTCGCCCAGAGCTTGCGGGTGATCCAGAACATCGCGGTCAACAGGAACACAACCAGCGTGTTCCTCTCGCCCCGGCTCATGGCGCCCAGCCTGCGCCACTCGGAGTGGATCAATTCCGCGCCGCCTTCGATGGATTCCCGCTTGATCGGAAACAGCCAGCGGGTCAGCAGCAGCCAGGTCAGGGGCAGCATGATCAGGGTGACCGGCAGGCCAAGCATCAACCAGCGGTCGAAGCCGATCTCCATGCGGTAGGGTTCTGAAATGGTGTCCTCAACGAAGCTGCGGAAGAAGCCGTTCGGCGGCGTTCCGATCAGGGTGCAAAGTCCGCCCAGCGTTGCGGAGTAGGCGATGCCCAACATGAGGCAGACGCCGAATCCCGATCCCGCCGCGGAGTTGTCGGGCTCCTTGGATGATCCCGTTTCGCTCTTGAGCAGGGCGACCACGCTCATGGCGATGGGCAGCATCATGGCGGTGGTCGCGGTGTTGGAGATGAAGGCGCTGAGTCCGGCGGTGGCGATCATGAAGCCGCCGACCATCCGCGCGGGGGTGGTCCCGACGAGTCGCAGCGTCGCGAGGGCGATTCTCCGATCCAGTCCCCAGCGTTGCATCGAGAGCGCGATGATGAACCCTCCCATGAACAGGAAAATCAGGTGATGCGCGTAGGGCGCGGCCGCCGCCTTGATCGAGACCGCGCCCGTCAGCGGAAACATGACCAGGGGGAGCAGGGCGGTCGTGGTCACCTCCACGGCCTCGGTCATCCACCAGATCGCCATCCAGACCATGCCCGCCAACACGGCGCGGCCGGCGAAGTCGAACGGGACGGACGCGCCGTCGGTGCCCATGTACTCCTTCGGCAGCGCCAGGAACACGAGCAATGCCATGGCGGGGCCGAGAAACAAACCCGCCCATTGGACCTTGGCGCGCAATTTCGTCATCGAGGCAAAGGCCTAGCGGTTCGCCCGCAAACTGTCGACGCAGAAAGCGTTGGCCCATGGCAGATGGCAAATGGCAAACGGCAGACCCGAGACCCGAGAACCAAGAACCGAGAACCAAGAAC
>JAYPGD010000126.1:0-11084 GCA_038126655.1 Verrucomicrobiales bacterium | reverse complement strand
TTGCGCGGGCGTGTGAATGCGGAAGCCGTCCGGGGCGTAGATTGAATCCGGTCGCGATGCGCCGAAGAGCCAATGTATTTGAAGATGACCAAACGTCTCCTGCTGGAGACCGACAAGCGCCTGCTGTGGAAGCTGGCGTGGAATTTCGGCTACAAGGGCATGCGTTCCGTGCAGCGGTTCAAGAGTCGGATCAAGCGGGGCGACTACTTTCCGCCGTTTCTCTACATCTCGATCATCAACAGCTGCAACCTGCGTTGTCAGGGCTGCTGGGTGGACGTTGCGGCGAAGCAGGAGCGCATTCCGGTGGACCGGATGAACCGGATGATCCGTGAAGCGGTGGACGCGGGGAACAGCTTCTTCGGAATCCTGGGAGGCGAGCCGTTCATGCACCGCGAACTGCTGGATATTCTGGAGTCGCATCCGGACTGTTACTTCCAGGTCTTCACCAACGGGCAGTTCATCACCGATGAAATCGCCAAGCGGCTCCGTCGCATGGGCAACGTGACGCCGCTGATCAGCGTGGAAGGTTCAGAGATCGTCAGCAACGAGCGGCGGCGCGGCAAGGACGTCTATGGGAAGACCATGGCGGGCATCGAGAACTGCCTGAAGAACAAGCTGATCACCGGGGTCTGCACCAGCGTGTGCCGGACGAACATCGACGACCTTGTCCGCGAGGAGTGGGCCGATCGCCTCATCGACATGGGTGTGATGTACATGTGGTATCACACCTATCGCCCCATCGGTCCGGAGCCGAATGAGCAGTTGGCTCTGACGCCGGAGCAGCAGCGGCGCATCCGGGAGTTCGTCGTGGAGATGCGGACGAAGAAGCCGATCGGCATCATCGACGCCTACTACGACGGCGAGGGCAAGGCCCTTTGTCCGGCGGCGACGGGCATCAGTCATCACATCAGTCCCTGGGGCGACATCGAACCCTGCCCCATCATTCAGTTCGCGACGGAAAAGATCGACGATGAGCGCGGGTTGAAGGAAACGATCTCGTCTTCAAAATACCTCGAGGATTTCCGCCGGACGGCGGCGGAATCGACCCGCGGCTGCATCGTGCTGGACCGGCCCGATCTGTTGCAGGGGGTCGTCGAGCGGCATGGGGCGAAGGACGACACGGCGCGGAAGTCGGCGATGGAGGAATTGAAGGCGTTGAAGCCGCGGCCTTCGCAGGCCAGCCTCCCCGAGAACATTCCGGAACGGAGTTGGGCCTATCGCTTTGCCAAGAAGCATTTCTATTCCGACTTTGGCGCGTATGCCAAGTTCGACGCCGAGAGGTGAGGGATTCGCTTCAGAGACTGTCTCAAGAGTCCGCGGCAGCCGATGCGGCGGGGCTCGAATCGTTGCATTCAGTCCAATATGAGCCTTCTCACGTTGGTTGCGACGGATTCATTGGATTCTTAAGACAGTCTCCTCGTGGGAATTTTCCGCTTCAGCGGCGGTTCGTCGGGTTTGAGGCGGCGAAGTGAAGCCAGGAAAGGCCTGCATTGTGGATCTTATTCCGGGGCAGTTCAGGTATTCGCGGAGGGCGATGGTCGCGTTGTTGGTTTCCGGCGTGTTTCTGTGGATTGCGCTGAGCCGCGTGCAGGGAGTCCAATTGGTCGCGGCTGCGTCCCGGGCCGATTGGCGATGGCTGGCGGCGGCGATGGGGCTGTCTGGGTTGGGGGGGGTGTTCGCCTCGGTCCGCCTTCACCTGATGCTCTCCCTGACCGGAGGAGATGTTCATCCCGGCGCGACGATCCGTCTGGTTCACGTAGGCCGCTTCTTGAATCTGCTTTGCTTTGGGCCATTGGCCGGCGATTTGGCGAGGTCCGAGCTCTACAGTCGTTGGTTCGGCGTTCCCCTGCGCAAGGCGGTCGCGGCGATGTCGTTGGATCGGTTGCTGGGATTGGCGGCGTTGGCGCTTCTGCTCGTCGTCGGCGCGGCCGGCGCGGTTGAGGGAGTGTTGGTCGGTTGGTTGTGGGGCGGCGTTGCCGTGTTGTCCGTATGCGGGGCGGCGGCTCTGGGGGCTGGCGGAGGAAAGGAAGATTCGGCGATCGGGCGGTTCCGGGGGCGGCTTCGTAAAGCGTTTGGAACGCTGCGGCAGCATCCGCGTCGGGCGGCGCACGGTCTGGCGTTGGGGATTCTGGCGCAGGCGTGCGTGGGAGGAGCCATGGCCGCCTGCCTGAAAGCGGTCAGTCCGGAGCCGGCGTCGTTTCTGCGGATGATCTGGGTGTTTCCGGCGGTCCCGGCCCTGGCGGCAATTCCGTCGGTCGCCGGAGTCGGGGTGAGGGAGAGCGCGGCGTTGGCGCTGCTGGGGCTGTAGGGGGTTTCCGCCTCCGATGCCGTGGCGTCGGCGTTGCTGTTCGGGTTGGGGCAGGCCTGTTGGGCGGGGTTTTGGGGCGCTTGGCTGTGGCGGGAGTCCGCCGGGGTGGCGCGGGTTTCGCGACAGGGCGAAGCGCGAAGCATCTCCGTGGTGATTCCGACCTGGATTGAAGCCGGCGCGCTGCCGGAGACCCTGGATCGTCTGCAGAGGGTCCCGGAAGTCGTGGAAACGATCGTGGCGGATGGGGGCAGCGGGGACGAGACGGTGGCGTTGGCCGGCCGGGCGGGCTGTCGCATCGTCAAGTCCGCGGCCGGCAGGGGGAGACAGTTGCGGGCCGGGGCGGCGGTCGCGACCGGGGATGTGGTTCTGATGCTGCATGCGGACACTTGGTTGGCGGCTGACGCCGGAGCCGCGGTCTTGCGGAGCCTGCGGGATCCGACGGTGGTGGGCGGCGGGTTTTGGAAGGACTTCAGGGACGGGACCTGGCTGATGGCCGGTTCGCGCTGGCGGTGCGCGCCCCGGTTGTTCCTGTTTCGGCGCGTCCTCGGAGACCAGGGCATCTTTGTCCGGCGTGAGACCTTGGAGAGCATCGGCGGCGTTCCCGATCTGCCGCTGATGGAGGAATTTCGACTTTGCGAACTGCTCAAGCGTAGGGGCAGGCTGGCGTTGGCGGGCGCTACCGCTCTCACCTCGGCGCGACGCTTCAGGAAATTGGGGGCGTTCCGGACTTATTTGCGCATGTGGCGGGTGACGGTTCTCTACCATCTGGGCGTGAAGCCGGAGGTCCTCAAAGGAGTCTATGAGAAGGACTGAATGAGGCAGTCCATAAACAAGACACCCGGATGGCGCCGAACCAGCTGATTCGAAGGAGGTCGCATGGGTAAGAAATTGTCAGTTTGCCACTTGCAATTGGAAATCGAACTGTATAAGAAATTCTCTGTCATGGCGTTTTCCTTTCTGAGCAAAGGCTCCCAACAAAAGGACCACGTTGTCGCCATCGATTTGGGAACACGGGTTACCAAGGCGGTGTCTGTACAACGGAAGGGGGATGGCTTTTCCCTCAACGATTTCGTGTTGAAGGATGCGCCGGTGTATGACCGCACCCTTTCGGCGGAGAAGTTGGCGGACCACTTGAAGATGATCATGGAGGACATGGGCGGCGGGAAGACCAAGCAGGTCACGCTCGTCATCGGGCCCGGTGATTCCGTGTTGCGTCCGGCCGAGATCCCCAATGCTCCGCTTTCCCAGTTGCTTCCCTTGCTGAAGGTGAACTCCAAGAAATTCCTGCAGCAGGAACTCAAGGATCACCTGTTTGATTGCCATTTTCACAATGTTCCGGAGGCCGGCGAGGCCGCCGCGGGCGGCAATCTCCCCGCGTTGGTCGGCGGGGCGAAGCGGGAACATGTCGAGAATCTCAAGAGCGCCGCCAAGCAGGCCGGGTTGACCGTCGATGTGGTCACCACGAGTCTGGTCCAGCCGGCCAATGCCTTCGAGCAGGCCATGCCTGAGGTTTTTGAGAAGGAGGTCGTTGCCTTGGTTGACTTCGGCTATAAGCATTCCTTCATCAGCATCATGATGCTCGGGGAGCTGAGTCTCAGTCGTGTGGTCGGTTTTGGCGCCGCGAAATTGACCACGGGCATCGCCGAGTCGCTGGGCGTGAGTCAGGCGGAAGCCGAGGGCATCAAGGTCGGCATGCCGCAGGAGGTTGAGGAAACCATCCAGCCCTTGTTGACCCCGCTCGGGCGCGAACTGCGAGCTTCCATCGACTTTTTCGAGCACCAACAGGACAAGACGGTGAGCCAGGTGTTCTTCTCCGGGGGCTCCTCCATTTCGGATCATATTGTCCACGCCCTCCAATCCGAACTGATGGTCCCCTGCAAGAGTTGGAATCCAGCCGGCGCCTACACGATTGATGTCGCTCCTCAACGGATGGGAGAAATTGAACAAATCGCCCCGCAATTGACGGTAGCTGTCGGCGCCGCGGCGATGAGCTTTTAGATCATGCCAATCAGTATCAATCTACTGGCGGAGGAGCAGGCGGCTGAGGAGTTGCGCCGCAAGGATCCGCTCAAACGCGCCATACTCATTGCCGGCGTCGTGGTTGCGGTGGTGGTTGTGTTCGCCGGTTTCAACACCATGCGGGTCAAGGCTTCGACCGCTGAAGCCAATGGCATCCGACAGGCCTACGAGGACGTCAAGGAGAAGGAAATGGCGCTGAAGGAAATGCGGGCCATGACCGGGCGGTTGGAAGCCAATCTGGAATCGCTGCATCGGCTGGCCACCAATCGATTCCTCATCGCGCCGGTCATCAACGAGCTGCAGTTCAGCATGGTGGAGGGGATTCAGCTCACCCGGTTTGTCGTCAAGCAGAACTTCGAGGAGTACGCGGCCGTGCCGCCTCCGCCGGACACCGACGAGCAGGGCATCCCCGCAAAATCAATCGAGCATGTCGCCTTTGAGATCTACGCCGACGACCGGGCCGGGAAATACAACGAATACATGGCGAAGATCGCGCAACGTTTCGGGGGCAAGCTCCGGAAACGCGATGGCGTCAAGCTGCAGAATCTCTCCGACCCCATCGAGTCGGCCGACGGGAGCGGAAGCTACCGGGCGGTCGTCATCGAATGTCGCTACCCCACCGTGACCCGGGAACCATGAGCAATCTTACCCCAAAACAGCAGCAGATGGTGATGGTGGGTCTTGTGGCCGCGATGCTGGTCGTGGCGACCTACATGCTGGTCATCAGCCCGCAATCGGCCAAAATGGCTGAAAACGAGACCGTCAAGACCGAGTACTCGGAGAAGAAAGCCAGCGCCGACACCATGATCGCCAACGAGGAGGCGTTCGTGGCGGACATGAAGTCCGTCGAGGAACGGTTGGGCGAGATCGAGGATCAGATGGCGGAGGGGGATATCTTTCTCTGGGTCAATCTCCTGCTCCAGAAATTCAAGAGCAGCCACGACTTCAAGGTTGAGATTCCCTCGGTTGGTCGCGAACAGCGCGTGCGGATCGGGACAATTCCGGAGTTCCCCTACGAGGCGGCGCAATTCCGGGTCGCCGGAACCGGACATTTCCACGATATCGGCGCCTATATCATGACTTTCGAGAACGAGCATCCATACATCCGGGTCCAGAATCTGACCTTGGATCCTGGGGGCGCTGACGATGTCGCCGAATTCCCGGAGATCCTGTCCTTTTCGATGGAACTGGTGGCCCTGATCAAACCTGTTGAAGAAGAGGAGGAGAAATGAAAACCGATCGTTTGATCTGCAAACATTTCAGCGCGTTGTGTTCGATGCTTATGGCGATCGGGACGGCTGCCGCCCAGGACGCCCCGGAGGGCGGCGAGGGTGAAAGCAAGGAAAAGGCGGCGGAGGAGCCGGCGGCGCTCGTGATCCCCAAGTCCGTCTTCGTTGTGGAGCCCATCCAGAAGAAGGTGAAGGAGGGCGTTGATCCTTTCCATCCGAATTCGAGGCGACGTGATCCGGGGCCGACGCCGGAGGAGATCGCGGCGGAAAAGGCCAGGTTGGCGGCGGAAGCCGCAGCGGCCGAGGCCAAGAAAGAAGCGGCTCCGCCCCCTCCCTCGGATCCGTTTGACGACCTGACCCTCAAGGCGGTCATCGGCGGTCGTCGCCCCTTGGCGACCATCAGTACATCGGTCAAGAACTACTATTTCGCGCCCGGAGAATGGCGTATGGTGCTCGTGCCCAATCACATCGAAGGCGGCCAACGCCAGGTCCGGTTGGAGTGCGTTTCCGTGACCGCCAAGGGCGTGACCCTGAAGATTGACAACAAGGACGAGGTGCGTCCTTTGAAAATGCCATTGAAGCCGATCGGCAACTGATCCGGCATCGAGGCGCTGATTACCTCAAACAAGCCAAACTGAATTCATGAAAACGAAACTTGCAATCCTTCTGGCCGCCGGGCTTGTCGTGTGGCTCCCCGCAGCGTCGGCCCAGGGTCAGGCCACAGACTCCACCGAGCAGACGGCTCCCGGCGCGCCGGCCGATCCAGGCGCCGGGGAGGAGATGGGAGAAGAGGCGGAGATCATTCCGAGCATTGTGTTTGAGGACACGCCCTTGACCGATGTGGTGAGCATGCTCGCGCGTCAGGCCGGCATCAATTTCGTGTTCGCGCCCGAGGTGACCGCCCCCAAGATGGCGCCGGATGGCACGCAGTTGCCGCCCACCGTGATTTCCGTGCGCTTCGAAAACGTCAGCGCCGAAGGAGCCCTGTTGACCATTCTCGACAACTACGGGCTTCAGATGGTGCCGAACGCCAAGACCGGAATCGCCCGGGTCACGATCAAGGATCCGGCCGCGCTGCCGCCCCTGGTCACCAAGATCATTCAACTCAAGAATTCCAGTCCGACCAATCTGCTGGCCGCCATTGAGGCAAGCATCTCCGAGCGCGGTTCCGTCATTCCCGACTACCGGACCAGCCAGATCGTGGTCATCGCCACCGAGGACGAACAGGAGACCATCAAGGAATTGGTTGAGAAACTCGATATCGTGACCAAGCAGGTTCTCATCGAGGCGCAGGTGATCGAGACCTCCATGAACCCGACTTCCATTCGCGGTGTGGACTGGTCGGGAACGCTGGCCAACCAGCGCGTCGTTTTCGGCAATGGCAACACCACCGGCCAGACATCGACCACGCGACCCGGCGCCGCGACCACCTCGACCATCACGACTCCGGGCGGCAATCAGATCACCACCACCCGGACAGCCAGCTCCACTTCGACCACGGACCTTATCACGACCCTCGGCAACGGCGGGCTCTCGCTCAACACGCTTGGCGGTTGGAGCCCGGCCACGGCCTTTCTCAACGCCGACGGCGTGAGCGCGACGCTCTCACTCCTGAATTCGGACGCCGATTCCCGCGTGGTGGCCACCCCGCGCACGGTGACGAAGGACACCCAGACCGCTCGGCTCGAGGTGACGCGCGCCTTCCCCATCTTCGAAGTCACTCCGGGCTCGGCAAACACGCCGGCGGCGGCCGAGGTGACCTACACCAATCTGGGCACCATTCTGGAGGTGACTCCCCGGGTGTCGGCGAACAGCAACATCTACATGACCGTCGTGCCGGAAGTGTCGAACATCGATTCCAAGGACACGCAGACGATCGCCGGCGAGGTCTTCGAGGCCAATGTCTACGCCATTCGCCGCATCGAGACCTCGGTTGAGATTCCCAACGGCAACACCCTGGTGATGGGCGGCCTGATGAGCAACACAGAGACCGAACAATATACCAAGGTTCCCCTGTTGGGCGATATCCCCGGACTGGGGCTGCTCTTCCGCAAGGAATCCAAACAAAAGGCCAAGGCCAACCTGATCATCTTCATCACCCCGACCATTGTTCAGGACTACGACTATCAATACGCGCCCAGCGACTTCATGCGCAATTCGCTGCGCGCCAGCGATCCCCCGCAGACGTGGGATGGTTCCGCGCCGGATGACACCGGCTATCTGGAGCGCGGGAGGCCGCGCCATCTGCTGCAACAGGGCAAATAATCCGGGTCCGCCGCGCCGGTTGGCCCGATAACCGCTCATTGAGCCATGATTTCAATGTTGAAAACAACCGCAACAGGCCGCGGGGGAGACATCAGGCATCCGCGTCGATTCCGGGCGCGGGGATGCCGGTTGATCCTCGCCGCGGGAGTCCTATTCGGGGCAGTTGCATCGGCGCTTGCCCAAGGCGCCGCCGCGACCGTCACCACCATTGCGGGCTCGCCTTCGGGAACCACGACAAATTCGTATGCCGGCTATCGCGACGGCGTGACCATCGGCGAGGTCGTCAATGGCGTCGGCAACGTCGCCCAGTTCAACCAGCCGGTGGCTGTCGCCTCCGATCCCAGTTCCACCAAGCTCTTCATCGCTGACATGGCCAATGAGGCGCTGCGCATGTTGGATCGGGAACAAAAGAAGGTCGCCACCGTGGCGATCTTTGCGGCGGGCACGAGCCCGATCGATGTTGCAGTGGATGCAAGCACCAACGTCTACCTGTTGACCCAAGGGGATGGAATGATCCGGCGCTATGACAAGAACACCAATTTTCTGGGCGCCGCCAACCTGGCAGCCTTGACCGCGCCCGCTGCGATGGCGCTCGACGCTTCCGGTGATATTTACGTCGTTGAGTCCGGCGGCGCGCTGAAGAAGGTTAAGGCGTCGGACGGTTCTGTCAGCACGATTGCGGTATCCGGCGGCGCGCTTCTTTCGCCGCAGGGAATCACGGTCCTCGACAACGGCGCGCTCGTGATCGCCGACACGGGCAATCATGTCATTCGTTATCTCACGCCGGACGGCGCCATCACCAATACGGTGGGAACCATCGGGACAACCAACCGCACGCTCGGCGGAGCCACGGTCGCCACCTTCAGTTATCCGACCCGCGTCGCCAAGGCGGGGAACAATATCGCCGTCGTCGCAGACTCGCAGAATCATCGGGTTGTGACGGTGGTGCCTGATGGTGAAGTGAGCCTGCTGTATGGCATCGACGCCGCCAAGTGGATGGAATTTGAGTCGCTTTATCCGGAGTTTTCGTTCGAACTGCATCCCGGATGGGAGGACGGAGCCGGCGACGTGGCCTCCTCCCGGGTGCCTTCCGGCTTGGCCGTGCTGGGTGACGGCGTCGTGGTGTCCACGGAGCTTTATTACAACATCCTGAGGGAAACTGCCGGCACCGGGCTGACAGGACCGGCCGGGGTCTCCTCGGGCGACGGCGACAACGCCCTGCCCAACCCGCCCTCCATCTCCTTTGCCCCGACTTCCGGTTATTACCCGATGGGCGTCGATATCACCGTCACCAGTTCCAGCACCAACGTCTTTTATCGGACTGACGGTCAGGATGTCAGCACAAACGACACCCGCGTTGCGATGAGCGGAGGCGTCGGAACCATCCGTTGGTTCGAGCCCTTGCGCGATCTGACCGCGCTGCGTATCGGAGCCTTCCTGTTCAGTGGGACCAACGTGGTAAGCACCAACGTCGCCGGCGTCAACTCCACGGTCAACCAGATCGGCGTCACCTCGGATATTCAGGCCGGTGTCGGCTCCACCGCGGTAGTGCCCCTGGTGGTGAATCTCAACACCAACCATAGTCTCCGTTCGCTGCAGTTCAGGGTCTCGATCAAGCCGGATCCTGGCAACGCGGTTCCGCTTCTCGGCGTGCCCGCCGGCGGATTCAACTTTGTCACAACCGGCACCAACGATTTCATTCAGATGGCGGGGCCGGTGAAAATGGACGGTCAAACCGTCTCCTATGTCGTCAATGAAAGCGCGGACGCCGGCACAGCGGCTCGCTTGTTGAGCGTTTCGGCCTTGGGACAGACGGATTTCAATGTCGAAAGCTTCGCCGCGGTCGCCGTGCTTTCAATCAAGATTCCGAATACCGCCGTCGTGGGCGACAAATTCATTGTCAGCGTCACCAATCCCTCGGGCACTTCCGACGGCCTGCAGGACGATGTGACCCTGTCTGCCATGGCGGACAGGACGATCACCGTGACCAACATTTCCTACGTGGTCGGGGACACATCGCCGGGACGCTGGTACAACGCCGGGGATTTCGGCAATGGCGACCTGCTCAACAGCGATGTCAACAACGCGTTTCTCGCCTCGCTTGGCGTGCGGGTGCCCTACACCTTCAGCGACGTCTTCAACGCCATGGACGCCTATCCCGACGAGTCCGCCGGCGGCAGCCCGGAGGGCGACGGCCTCATCACGATCGCGGACTGGGCGCTGATCTCCAAGCGCTCGCTGCGCGAGGACGGCAACAATTTCATCCGCGCATGGTCGACCGGCGGAGTTCACACCAATGGCACGACCACCCTGCCGAATCTGCCGGCCACCGGTCTCGCCGCGGCCGCGCCTGGCGATATCTGGTCCACCTCGGTGCAGATTTCCGCAGGCAGCGTCGACAACGCCAATCCCGGCGATGTGGTGAATCTCCCGGTCACGGTTTCAGTGAATGACGGTGTGAGCGTCGAGGCCTTGGGCTTTCGCGTTAAGTTGGTTGCTGAAGGACTGGGCGGGGCCTTGCCCGCCGGCATCGTCTGGACTCCGGCGGCCCTCGATCCGGGCCGGACGCTTACCCTGTCGCCTCATGACTTCGGCAAGGGGTGGGCGAATCTGAACCTTACCGGAAGAACGACCATTGGTTCCGTCAGTTTCAAGATCCCGGATGGGGCCGTCGCCGGAACCATCTACCGCGTCCGTTTTGCCTTTGCTTCCGTGCTCTCCAACGAAATGATTTCCTTGGTTGAATCGTTTGCCGGTCGCGTCCGCGTGCTGGAGGCTCTGCCCGACGAACCCGAAGTCTCGGATGAGTGGTTGACCCGTTTCTTCAATTCGGTCGATCGCGCCTTGGTCTCCGCGAATCTGGATACGGACGGCGACGGGATATCGAATCTGAAGGAGTTTCTCGCCGGCACGGATCCCACCAACATCCGTTCGCGACTCGAATTCATTGGTTCCAAACTGGCGACGCCGGACCCATCCGGAAATCTCCGCCTCGAGTGGATCACCGCGCCCGGGAAGACCTATGTCGTCGAATGCGCCGAGAATCCGGCCACCGGGCCGTGGACAGTCATCGGCACGGTCACCGGCGATGGCGAGGCCAAAGAAGTCTTGGCGGAAAACTCGGGTGACCAACGATTTTACCGCATCCGACTGCAACCTTGAAGACGCCGTCGGCGTCCTACACGTCCCGGACCGATATCCGGGACAGATAAACAAACGTCATGAAGTTGAAAAGTTTACTGGGTATCGTCGCGACGGCCGGC
>JAYPGD010000125.1:1894-13030 GCA_038126655.1 Verrucomicrobiales bacterium | reverse complement strand
ACGGGAAGCAGCCTGAGCCGGCGCTTCGGTGTCCTTTTCTATTGAGTCAACAGGCGAGGGCGTCGGCTGCTTTTTGAGCGGGCGTCTCCCTGAGATTCCGGTCAAGTTTTGCCTTGCGGCGTCCAAAATGCGCGGGAGAAGCTTGGGGCCGTGCAATCCGAGAAGACAACGCCCGCTGACTTTGCCGCGATGAAGGCGCGCAGGGAGCGGTTTGCCGCGTTGACGGCCTACGATTTTCCGATGGCGCGTCGTCTTGATCAACTCGGTATTCCGTTGATCCTGGTAGGCGATTCGCTGGGGATGGTGGTGCTTGGCTATGAAGACACGACGCGGGTGACGATGGAGGACATCGAGCACCATCTCCGGGCCTGCGCGCGGGTGAAGCCCAGGGCGCTGCTGGCGGCGGATCTGCCTTTCGCGAGTTACCTGACCCCGATGCACGCGGCCTACAACGCCAAGCGGTTGGTTGAAGCCGGAGCTGAGGCGGTCAAGGCCGAGGGCGGAGCCGCCATCGAGGCTCAGATTCGCGCCATTGTGACCGAGGGGATTCCGTTCATCGGACATCTTGGCATGCTGCCTCAAAGCGTGAAGGAGGAGGGCGGTTACCGGGTGAAAGGCAAGTCCGAGGATGAACGCAAACGTCTGCTCGAGGAGGCGAGGCTGTTGGAGGATTGTGGCGCCTTTGCCGTGGTGCTCGAACTGGTCAAGCCGGCCGTGGCCGCCGAGATCACCAAGAGCGTTTCCATCTCCACCATCGGGATCGGGGCCGGCCCGGACTGCGACGGGCAGATTCTGGTGACGAACGATCTCCTGCGCACTTCCGGCGATTACATTCCCCGCCACGTGCCGGAAGCCGCGACCAATGTCGGCGCGCAGACCAACGCCGTCATCGCCGAATGGAAGCAAGCAGTGGAACAGGGGTGATCGAACCAACAAAGAAAATGGCGCCCGGAAAACTTAGTCATATCGACGCCAAAGGCGAGGCCAGCATGGTGGATGTTTCCGCCAAGCCGGTTCAACTGCGCGAGGCCGTGGCGCGCGGCGAAATCCGCCTGCAGGCGGCGACGGTGAAGCTCGTCACATCAAACAGGATCGCCAAGGGCAACGTGCTGGCGACGGCCCGCCTCGCGGGAATCATGGCGGCCAAGAAGACCGGCGACCTGATCCCGCTCTGCCATCCTCTGCCCCTGACCCCCGCGGAAGTGAATTTTTAATTACCGCCGTAAAACGACCGCATCGTCATCACCGCCTCGGCAAAGATCGCCGCGCAGACCGGTATTGAGATGGAGGCGCTCACGGCCGTCAATGTCGCCGCCCTGACCATCTACGACATGTGCAAGGCCGCGGACAAGAAGATGAGAATCACCAACGTGAAGCTCGTTTCGAAGACGAAGTCAGTAATCAGTAATCAGTAATCAGTAATCGGTGGTCGGTGGTCGGTGGTCGGTGGTCGGTGGTCGGTGGTCGGTGGTCGGTGGTCGGTAATCAGTAGTCAGTAAGATCAGCAGCCGGATATCATGATGTTTGCCATCTGCCATCGCAAACAGCCCCGGACCACGAATCACGCAACACGCAACACGCAACACGAACCACGAACCACGAATCACGAATCACGAATCACGAACCCATGAGCATCAAGACAGGCATCATCACCATTTCAGATCGGGCGTCGAAAGGCGAATATGAGGATCTTGGCGGTCCGGCGTTGAAGGAGGCCGTGGAAGGCTATGGCTGGGAGGTCGTTGACGAGGAGATCGTCGGCGATGACAAGAGCGCGATTCAGCGGGCCATCCGTCTGCAGGCGAACAAGGGCTGCGGACTGGTTCTCACGACCGGCGGCACCGGCGTGGCGCCGCGCGACGTGACGCCCGAGGCCGTGCGCGAGATCGCGGATCGTGAACTGCCGGGCTTCGGCGAGGTGATGCGGATTGAATCGATGAAGATCACGCCCAACGCGATCCTTTCGCGCAGCATGGCGGCGGCGGTGGGGCAGACTCTTGTGATCAGCCTGCCGGGCAAACCCAGCGGCGCGGTGGAATGCCTGGGTTTTGTGAAAGGCGCGATTCCGCATTGTGTGAAGGTGCTGACCGGGGTTCCGACGAGTTGCTGAAGCCGTGCGGCGAGGATTTGCGCAACTCTGCGCGCCGTGGCGGGTTTCATTGAGTTGATATGATCGTTCGATTTCTGGCGATGGTTGCGATTCCGGCGTCGCTGTTCTGTGGCTGCACGACGAAGAAGGCCTCGGAGCGCAGGCAACGCGCGGCTTACGCGGCCGGGCGGCAGCATGCGATGTTTGCCCAATCAGAGCAGCGGGAATCCGCTGAACTGGAAGAGCCCGTCGTCACTTTTTCGGGAAGCGTCGACAACAAGGCCATCGTTTGGCGCGAGGGGCTCGCCTTGGCGGACGCCATTGTCGAGGCGGGGCACAATTCGCGCCGCAATCCGCGGAAGATTTTCATTCATCGGCGCGAGTTGGTGTTTGAGGTTCCCGCGTGGCGTCTGTTGCAGGGCGATGATTTCCTGATCGAGGCCGGAGATCACATCGAACTGCGGCGGTAGTCGATTCCACAGATCATGCCCTTTCTCGATCAGTTTGATGCCATCCTGCTCGATATGGGCGACACCTTCATGTTCGGGCTGGATCGATATGGGCCGGAGGAGGATTTCTTTGCAACCTACAGGGAACTGGGCGGGAGCCTGCTGAATGAGAAGGAAGTCGAGAGCATCGTCCGCGGCGCAGTCGAGCGGCTTTGGCGGGATTACGAGGATTCAGAGAAGGAGGGGGATTTTCCGTCGTCCCTCGAGGCGTTGCATGATGCGGCGCCCGTGACAAACGTTCCGGAATCAGAGTGGAAGCTGTTGGATCGCGTGTTCTTTCATCATGAGCGTGGTCATATCCCAGCCACGCATGCGGAGACTGTCCGGGCATTGGCCCGGACGCATACGCTGGTTTTGTTGTCGAATATCTGGGCGGATTCCGCCATGTACCGGGAAGTCCTGCGGGAAGCCGGGCTCGAAAAAGCATTTCATTCCATCATCTTTTCATCCGATCACCGTATGGTGAAGCCATGCCCGAGATTGTTTGAGATCGCGCTGCGATTGATAGACGCGCCCCGCGAGCGGGTCGTGATGGTCGGCGACAATCTCAAACGCGACGTGGGGGGCGCGAGGGGGGCGGGGATTGCCTCGATCTGGATCTCGTCCGGGATTCACGAAGGAGAGCTCGGGGATTTCAAACCGGATCTGAGAATCTCCGACCTGAGGGAGTTGGCCCAGGCATGAAGGAGCTTTCCGAGACGCTGCGGGTGGTCGATCAGAACTTCGTGTTGAGCGGGGGGGAGCGACTGCTTTATTTCGGCGGCTGCGATTATTTCCGGATGGCCTGGCATCCGGAAGTGTTGGCGGCGTTGAAGGAGTCGGTGGACGGGGATGGCGTCAGCGTCGCCGCCTCGCGGATCACAACCGGCAACCATCCGGTCTTCGATCAATTGGAGAAACGGTTGTGCGGATTCTTCGGCGCGTCGGCCGCGTTGTCGGTGTCCGCGGGCTACCTGACGAATCTGGTTGCCTGCCAGGGGCTGGCGGGCGAGGCGACGCACGCCTTTATCGATGAGCAGGCGCATCCCTCGCTTATTGACGCCTCGCGATTTCTGGACTGTCCGGTGGAGGGCTTCGGGCATCGGGATGTCGCGGAACTGCAGCGGAAACTGGCTTCGCTTCCGAAATACTCCCTGCCGGTGATCCTGACCGACGGAGTGTTTGGTCACGACGGCTCGGTGGCGCCCTTGAAGACCTACGAGGCGATCCTGCCGAAAGGCGGCATGATGATCGTGGACGATGCGCATGGAGCCGGCGTGGTCGGAAAGAACGGGCGCGGCGCCTTGGCGGTCGAAGGCGTGACGCGCAGGCGAATCGTGCAGACGGCGACCCTGAGCAAGGCGTTTGGCGTGTCCGGCGGCGCAATTCTCTGTTCGCGGGAACTTCGTAAGAAGATCACGACGCGCAGTCGGGCGTTTCAGGGATCGACGCCGATGGCTCTGCCCCTGGCCGATGCGGCTTTGAAGGCGCTGGCTCTGGTGAAACGCGGGAAGGACTACCGACTGCGCTTGACCATGAATGCGCATATTGCGCGATCGACGCTGTTGGCGGCCGGACTGCCGATCGCGGACAACGGAAGCTCGATCATTGCATTGGTTCCCGGGCCGGGGGGGCGGGCCGGGAAACTCGCGCGGCGGCTGCTCGCGCACGGCGTGTATCCATCGTTGATCTCCTATCCCGGCGGTCCGATCGGAGGGTGGTTCCGCTTTGCGATTTCCAGCGAGCACTCGCACGAACAGATCCGGACGCTGACGGATGCCTTGATCGAGGGATGGCGGGCTTGAGGAGACCGGGGCCGGGGTTGCGACGAAGCTTTGACAGCCTCCCGGAAACCCGCACAATCCCGCCCCATGCAAAAGCTTCTCGTTCTAGGCGCCTTGACGGCGTTCCTGAGTCTTCCCGCTTCGGGCGCGGATGATTACCAACTGGGCCCTGATTCCATGCGCAAAGACGGGGTTCCGCGCGGCAAGGTCGAGCAGTTCCAATGGACGAGCAAGATCTTCGCGGGAACGGCGCGCGATGTCTGGGTCTACACGCCGGCGGGCTACGACGGGAAGGCGCCCCTGCCGTTCATGGTCTTTCAAGATGGCGGCGGGATGGTTCACGAGAAGCGCGCGTATCGCGTCCCCGTGGTTTTCGACAATCTGATCCACGCGAAGGAACTGCCGGCCATGGCCGGGATCTTCATCAATCCCGGCGTCGTGCCCCCGGCGCGCAAGGGCGGGCAACCGCGCAAGAATCGCAGCTTCGAATATGACACGCTCAGCGGCCAGTATGTGAAGTTCCTGTTGGAGGAGATTCTGCCGGAGGTGGAAAAACGATATCCGGTGAAACTGACGGACGATCCAACGGGGCGCGCGATCTGCGGCAACAGCTCGGGCGGCATCTGCGCCTTCACCGCGGCCTGGGAACGGCCGGACAAGTTCGGCAAGGTGGTCAGCCACATCGGCAGCTTCACGAACATCCGCGGCGGACACAATTACCCGGCCATGATCCGCAAGACCGACAAGAAGCCCATCCGCGTCTTCCTGCAGGACGGGACGACCGATCTCGACAACATGCACGGCAACTGGCCCCTCGCGAATCGCCAGATGGCCGCCGCCCTGAAATACAAGGGCTACGACTACAAATTCGTCCTCGGCGAGGGCGGGCACAATGGCAAACATGCAGGCTCGATCTTCCCCGACACGCTGCGTTGGGTGTGGAGAGACTATCGGAAATGAAAAGCTCCATATCCCAAGCTCCAGGTTCCCAAGAAGCTCCAATGACCCAATCCCAAATCACACCCATGGCGCGAGGCAATTTCTTTGAGCGGAGTTTGAAGCTTGGAGCTTGTTTGGGATTTGGAGCTTTGTGCTTGGGATTTCTGGCCCTGCCAGTATCCGCCCAACCCGTCAAGCTCACCCCCGATCACCATCCGCAGGAGGGCGTCCCCCGAGGGACGCTGACCAAGATGCCGAAATGGAAGAGCAGGATTTTCGCGGGCACGGAGCGGGACTGGTGGATCTATGTGCCCGCGCAATACAAGGCCGAGAAGCCGGCCGCGGTGATGGTGTTTCAGGACGGGCACGACTACGCGCGGACGACCGGCAACTGGCGCGTCCCGACCGTCTTCGACAACCTGATCCACAAGGGGGAGATGCCGGTGACGATCGGTGTGTTCATCAATCCGGGGCACAACGGAAAGTACAAGCCGCAAAATCCGTGGCGGGTCAGCAATCGGAGTTTTGAGTATGACACGCTCAGCGATCAATACGCGCGCTTTCTGCTGGAGGAAATCCTTCCCGAGGTCGGGAAGAAATACAACCTGACCGACGATCCGAACCTGCGCGCGATCTGCGGCGCGAGTTCCGGCGGCATCTGTTCCTGGACGGTCGCCTGGGAGCGGCCGGAGGCCTTCCGCAAGGTTCTCAGCACGATCGGGAGCTTCACCAACATCCGGGGCGGGCACGCCTATCCGAACTTCATCCGCAAGACGCAACGCAAGCCGATCCGCGTGTGGTTGCAGGATGGGCGCAACGATCTGGACAACGTCCACGGCAGTTGGCCGATCGCCAACGAACGCATGGCGGCCGCTTTGAAATACCAGGGCTACGATTACAAGTTCGTCTATACCGACGGCGCGCATAACAGCAACGAAGCCGGGCCGCTCCTGCCGCAGGCGCTGCGCTGGCTTTGGCGGGATTGGAAAAAGGCATCTAAATGAAAAGAACACTTACATTGGCGACGCTGCTGGCCGTTGCCGCTCCTTTGACGGCCCAGGACCTCGGCGGCGACCTTGCCCTGCACAAGCTCCTGATCGAGGGCGAGCAATGGGAACGGGTCGTGGAGAGTCTCGGCTTCGCCGACGCCCCCTGCGGCGATGACAAGGGCAACTTCTATTATTCCGACATGCGGAGCAAGGAAGGCCTCTTCAAGGTTGCTCCAGACGGCCGGGTTTCACCGTTGTTCCCCGAATCGGCGGGGGCGCAGTCGATCAGCGGCGCGAAGTTCGGGCCGGACGGGAGGCTTTACTGCTGCCAGGGCAAGAAGCAGCGGGTGATCGCGTTTTCGCTGCCGGACGGAAAGATGGAGGTCTTGGCGGAGAACGTGAAGCCGAATGACCTGATCGTGTCGCACGACGGCTTCCTGTTTCTGACCGAGACGCCGAAGAAACAGGTGACCCTGGTCAACCTGAAGACCAAGAAGGTCTCCGCCGTGAGCGTCGGCGTCCTGAACGCGCCGAATGGACTGACGCTTTCACCGGGGCAGGACACCCTGGCGGTGTCGGACTACCGCGGCCTGCATGTCTGGACGTTTCGCGTCGGCGCGGATGGAAAACTGGATGCCGCCTCGAATTACATGACCATGCGAACCAAGATCAAGCCGGAGGAGGAGCGCGTTCCTGTGCCGACCATCGACACCTTCTCCCGCGGCGACGGCATGACCATGGATGAGAACGGCCGCTACTACGTGGCCACGGCGCTGGGTGTGCAGGTGTTCGATCCGACGGGCCGTGAGTGCGGGCTTATTCCGAAACCCAATGATTCACCCATGACCAGCGTCTTCCTCGGCGGCCCCGGCGGGAACAATCTTTATACCACCTGCAAGGACAAGATCTTCAAGTTGAAGGTGAAGGCGAAAGGCGTGTTGCCTTGGAAGGGCGCGACGGAGGTGAAGCCCGTGCCGTTCAAGCGGTAGAAGCGTTCCTCGAGGAGCAGCGAAACCAGAGCTGTGCTGGTCACGCCAGCTTGAGATTCTTGGCATGGTTTGTCGCGCCCTTGTCGGGGCGCACGGCGCTGTGTCGATTATCCGGGGGTTGAAACCTCCGGCTTCCGCTCCTGACGGCTCCGCCGTCCTTCGACCGCGAAGCGGTCTGGTAAGGCAGCCCGAGGATTCATCCTCGGGTTCGTGGGTTTGAATGGGATTTCGCCCCGAAGTGGGCGATGCATGGCCTCACGAGCGCCCTTCAGTTGACGCTTGTGAAGGTTGGAGGCGGACAAAACCGGGTAACTCAAAGCGCCTGCCCGCTTCGCTGGCGGGGCGACGGGAATGTCGCCCCTCCTTGCTCTCACTCCTTCGGTTCCGGCCAGTCCAGGTGTTTGTGGAGGAAGCGGTAGGTCGCTTGGCCGTTGATGGTGTGGGGACCGTTGAAGTATTCGATCTCCGTGCGTTCCGGGATTCCGAGGTAGGCGTAGGTGCGGCGGATCTTGGCGTATTCGTAGGCGACCCATTCGTCGGGGGCGACGCCGTCGTTGTGGCCGCGTTCGACCATGAAGGGGCGGGGCGCAAGCATGACGCCCATCTCGGCGTAGTTGTAGGTGTGCCCGAGATCGAACTCGAAGATCTCATACTCGCCCGTGAAGACGTAGCTGTGCCGGCGATCGACGGTTGTGTTCTTCTTTACCCACTCATTGAAATCCGCGGAGCAGATCGACAGGGCGTAGCGGTCCAGCAATGAGGGCAGGCGCATGGCGGACTTGCCGCCGTAGGAAAGGCCGTAGAATCCGATGCGCTTGGGATCGACGAAGGGTTGGTCCGACAGCCAGTCGAGAATGCGGTCGTGCTGGGCGAGAATGACAGAGAACAGCGTCTTGCCCAAGGGGTTCAATTTGCGCTGGAGGACACGGAAGTCGTCCTTGCCGCGGTAGGGGTTGTGCGGGGCGAAGGTGATGAAGCCGCGTTCGGCAAGCTTGGCTGCGAAGGCCTTGTAGGCGCGCCAGGGACGGCTCTTTTCATCCTCGTCGATGACGTGTTCGGGCAGGCCTTCCAGTCCATGTTGGCAGACCACGACCGGGCGCTTCTCGCCGGGCTTGAGATCCTTGGGCAGCAGGAGGTAACCCCAGGCATAGACGTCGGAATACACATCCAGCACGACCTCGTGGCAGGTCCATTTGTCGGTCTCCTTGATGAGGCGGGAGCGTGGATTGGCGGGGACGTTGGCCGCGGGGAGGCGGCCGATGACGTTGTCCCACATGTCCTTCTTGTAGGCCTCGATGTCCTTGGCCCATTGCTCGGGCGTTGAGGGCTTGATCTTGTTCCAGAAGGTCTCCATGCGGTTGTACTCGCAGAAGCGGAGGAGGGTCTGGGTGTAGTCGACCAGTTCCAGGATCTGGCGCTTCTGGCGGACGCCGAGATCCAGATTATCGCGTGTGTCTTTCACCGGTGCGCCGGCGGGTTGCAGGTCCCCGTTGAGTCCCAGTCCGGCAAGGAAGGGCTTGAGCGCCGGTTGAGAGCCGGGGCCAATGGTGTTGCCTTCGGTCCCGTAGACCAGGGACAGGCTTTGACTAAAGACCGGACCGGCCAAGGCTGCGGCGCGTTGGAATTCCTTTTCGACCTCGTGCACGGCCGGCGTTGCTATCTTCCCGGGCGCGGCCCCAGCGCGACGGCCTTTGCGAGGGGCGGGTGGGCCGTCGACCTGCGGCGCGTCGCTATGTTCGACAATCAAGGCGCGCGGCGCGATGGCCGCGGCGAGTTGGGCGTCGGTGAACTCGCGGACCAATCCCATGACGTTGCGGTAGATGGGCTCCGACCAGACGCGTTCGCGGGGGCCGAAATAACCGCTGACCAGGGTGGAGTCGATCCGAGTGTCCAAGGCCGCCGAACAGAGCGCCAACATTCCGCCTTCGCCATAGCCCGCCACGCCAATCTTTGCCTCGTCGCCGGCGATGCTTGCAAACCAGTCGACCGCGCCGAGGATCTTCTGGACTTCATAACCGATGACATGGCGGCCCACTTCGAAGGCCTGGCGGTAGATCCACTCTCGGTGCGGTTGATTGGTGAAGATGCCGGGCAATTCACTGCCGGACCAGGTGTCGTCCCTGTCAATCAGAGTGGGGATGACGACGAGGCAGCCCTGTTCGGCCAGGCGGCGGGCGAACTGATTCTCCGGCTCGACCCCCGGCAACAGACCGGCCAGCATTTCGGGCGTCTGGTCGGCATCCGGGATCGCGACGATGTGCGCCTTGGGGGCGCCCTTGGGTTGGAGCAGCAGACCTTCGCCATGAACGCCCTTCAAGACCTGCCAGCGCACGACGAAGACGGAGTAGGCGGAGGTCTCCGCAATCTTGGCGGAGGCGGAAGTGGTCCCCACATACTCCAGGGCGGTCACAGGCAGCCGTTCATCGACGACGCCCAAGGCCTTGCGCAGATGGGCGCGATTGCGCTCGTGGGCGGCCTGATAGGCGGCGCGGGAACTGTGGTCGTAGTCCCAGAGATCGGCGTTGGCGGCGCGCGAGTTGCGGATCTCCTGGTCGAGGTGGCGGCTGATTCCGGCGACCATCCGGGCCGAGAGATCGCCTTCCATGGTCAGGGGCGCCGTCTCGGGGAGAAGGGCCGGAGCGGCAGTGAGGCGGCCGGTGAGGGCCAGAGTGGAGACGCAAAGGAGCGCGACTCGCGCAATCGAATTCAAGCGGATCTGAACGGACATCCGGCAACAGAATCAAAGGGACAGAACCCGGTCAAGTGTGACGGAGCAGGACTTTCCAATCGCAAACGGAGACAATCCCGGCTGGTCGCCAAAGGGTCGGACCCACGCGGGGCGACGGCTTTGACGATCTTGAAGTTCCCGGGAGCGGGTGTGTGACGGCTTACCCGCCTGGATTCAAAACCTGCAGGACCTCCGCATGGAGTCCAGCCGGCGCCGCCACGGCGGAATCCTTGGGTTCCTCTCCCGTCCATGAAGTGATCACGCCGCCCGCGCCTCGGACGACGGGGATGACCGGCTGGAGGTCCCAAGGATTCATGATCGGGTCGATCATGATGTCGGCGAATCCGGAGGAAAGGAGAAGATAGCCGTAGCAGTCGCCCCAGGTGCGGAAGACTCGGACCTGTTTGACGAGTTCGTGGAAGTCGGCTTCACGCTCGGGTTGGAATTCGGAAACGGTCTTGATGCAGGAGCAGAGCAGGGTCGCTTCGGCGAGGGCGTTGGATTCGCGAATCCGGACCGGGCGGTCGTTGAGCGTGGTGGTCTCGTTGTCCCCTATGCAGAGCTGGCCGAGAATGGGTTGGTGGATGGCTCCGAGGATCGGTTGGCCGTTGCGCATCAGGCCGATCAATGTGCCGAACAAGGGGCAGCCTGTGGTGAAGGAAATCGTTCCGTCGATGGGATCGAGGACCCAGACGTATTCGGCGTCCTCGTTTTCATTGCCAAACTCCTCGCCGATGATCCCGTGGTCGGGGAATTCCTTGTTGATCAACGCGCGGAGGGTCTCCTCGGCCTTGCGGTCGGCGATGGTGACCGGCGATTCGTCGCCCTTGCGTTCGACGGCGATGGACGCGTCGCCGAAGTAGGGCTTGATCACCTCGCCGCTTTTGTGGGCGAGACGTTTCAGGAAGGATTTGAATTCGGTGGGCATGGGATGACGCTTGTAGCAGCGGACGTGGGTCCGCTCAAATCCCGATTTGGCGGCTTGCAATGTGCGGTGTGCGATTGAAAGTGGGTGGTGGAGCGCGGAATTCATTCCGCTTCGACGCAGAATGACCAACGGTATGCGGCGCTAATACCATCTGTGGCCAGTCGGAGTGTGAAGCCGCATTAAATCCGCCCCCCGGCATGTG
>JAYPGD010000125.1:0-1884 GCA_038126655.1 Verrucomicrobiales bacterium | reverse complement strand
TCGGTTGGGGGGCTAACCCCCTCGTTGGGGGCGGGGGGGGGGTCCGGCGTATTGCCGTCCGCGCCCCGGCTTGTGCGTTGACGGTGATTTTATTTGCTTTCCCACTGAGCGTTTTACCGGCGGTCGCCGCCGAGAACGAATCGCGCGTGAATGAGCAAACTCGCGCCCGCCGCTACGACGTTGGGACGACGAGATTCTTCCCGGTCATTTCCTCGGGCTTTTCGACGCCCATCAGGGCGAGCATGGTCGGCGCGATGTCGGCGAGGATGCCGGAGTTCAAATTGTATTCCTTGGGATCGAGTCCGTAGGCGGAGATGTGAACGGGATTGGTCGTATGCGCGGTGTGGGGTTTGCCGTTTTCCTCGCGCATTTGTTCGGCATTGCCGTGGTCCGCGGTGACCAGGGCGACGCCGCCAAGCCTGCCCACGACATCCAGGATCTTGCCGCAGAGCCCGTCCACGACTTCGACCGCCTCGACTGCCGCTTCCAGGACGCCGGTGTGGCCGACCATGTCCGGGTTCGCAAAGTTCAGGATGACCATGTCGTAGGCGTCGGATTCCAATCGCTTGAGCAGTTCCTCCGTCAGTTCGACGCCGCTCATGGAGGGCTTGAGATCGTAGGTCGCGACCTTGGGGGAGGGCGCCATCTGGCGGTCCTCGTTCTCATTCGGCTCCTCGATGCCGCCGTTGAAGAAGAAGGTGACGTGCGGATACTTCTCCGTTTCCGCCATGCGGAGTTGTTTCAACCCCGCTCTTGCGACGACTTCGCCGAGCGTGTTCTCCAAGGTCTGCGGCGGAAAGGCGATGGGCAGGGTGAAGGTCTCGTCGTAGCGCGTCAGGCAGACGTAATGGAGATCGAGCTTCTCGCCGCGGTCGAAGCCCTGGAAATCCTCGTCCATGAAGGCGCGGGTGAGTTCGCGGGCGCGGTCGGAGCGGAAGTTGAAGAACAGGACGGTGTCGCCGGATTGGATCGTGTTGTTTTTTGCGTCCGTTCCCTCGGGTTGAATCACCGAGGCCGGAATGAACTCGTCGGTCTTTTCCTTTTCATACCAGCAGCGAATGCCTTCGACCGGGTCGGTCAGGATCTCGCCCTTGGCCTGGGTCAGCGCCTCGTAGGCTTGCTGGACGCGCTCCCAGCGGTTGTCGCGATCCATGGCGAAGTAGCGGCCGATGACGGTCGCGATGGTCCCGCTGCCCTTGGCGGCGATGTCGTCCTTCAAGGTCTGAAGATAATCCTGTCCGCCGGTGGGCGAGGTGTCGCGACCGTCCATGAAGCAATGGACGAAGAAGTCCTTGATGCCATTGTCGCGGCAGAGATCCATCAGCGCGATGACGTGATCGATGTGGCTGTGGACGCCGCCGTCGGAAACGAGTCCCATGAGGTGCACGCGTCCGCTGTTCGCCTTGGCGTGGGCGATGGCGTCTTTAAAGGCCTGGACTTCGAAGAAGGACTTGTCGCGGATGGAAAGGCTGATGCGGGTGAGATCCTGGTAAACGATGCGGCCGGCGCCGAGATTGAGATGGCCGACCTCGGAATTGCCCATCTGACCGTCGGGGAGGCCGACTGCTTCGCCCGAGGTGGTGAGTTCGGCGGTCGGCCAGTCGGCCACGAGTTTGTCGTGCACGGGCGTCTTGGCGATGGCAACGGCGTTGGAAAGGCGTTGGATCTCTGCGGGATCATCGACGCCGATGCCCCAGCCGTCGCGGACGATCAGCATGACGGGGCGGAACTTTTTCTGGACTGAATCTTGGTTGTCGCTCATGGAGCGGCGGATTGTGGCGGAATCGGGTGGCCCATGGCAAATGGCAAATGGCAGATGGCAACACGCCCCACGCATCCGCCTACGTTCCGCAAAGCCGGAACTTCGTCGTGACAAGCCACGCA
>JAYPGD010000124.1:0-13166 GCA_038126655.1 Verrucomicrobiales bacterium | reverse complement strand
CGGCTCCGTCGTCCCGGCGCCGCAGACGACCCGCGCCGCCGCGGCGCCGACAGCCGCGCCGCCGCCGGCTGCCGCGGAAGGCACGACCTACATGATCCGTTCCGGCGACAGTTTCTACCGGATCGCCAAGCGGTTCGGCATTTCGTTCCGTGACATTGAACGCGCCAATCCCTCGGTTGACCCGAACCGGCTGCGCATCGGGCAGGTGGTGCAGATACCGGCCGCGCCGCGCGCCGCCGCAGCGACCACGTCCGCGGCGACTGCGACCGCTTCGCCGGGAGCCGAGGTCGCGTCTGTCTACACGGTTCAGCCGGGCGACAATCTCACCAAGATTGCGGATCGGCATCGCACGACTGTGGGCCGCATCAAGGCGGCGAACGGTCTGCGCAGCGACCGGATCAAGATCGGCCAGAAGTTGAACATTCCGGCGCCCTGATCGATGCGCGCCTCCTTTCACACCCTGGTCTTCTGCGTGGGCGCCCTGCTGGTGCTGGGCATGGTGATGCTTTACAGCGCGAGCATGGCCCAGGACGGCGCGGGGCTGCTGGTGTCCCAATTGAAGTGGGGCGCGCTGGGAATGATTGCGTGCCTGGGCTGCGCCTCTTTGGACTACCAGGCGCTCAAGCGTTTTCACATCCCGGTCATTCTTGCGGTCGTGGCGGCGCTGGCGTTGATCCTGGTGTTGACGCCGCAGTTGGGGAAGACGATCAACGGATCGCAGCGTTGGTTCAAATTCGGGGGGCAGCCCTCCGAGTTTGCCAAGGTGGCGTTGATCATCCTGCTGGCGTGGTATGGCGAGGTCAACATGCGCCGCATGGAGAACTTCTGGCGCGGGCTTGCGATTCCGGGGCTGGCGGTGGGGCTGTTCGTGGGGCTCGTCTTCCTGGAACCCGACTGGGGCACGGCCATCCTGCTGGCGGCGTTGGGCGGCTCCATGCTGTTGTTGGCGGGCGTCCGTTGGCTGCATGTCCTGCCTCCGATCCTGGCCGGCATTGCCGTGGTCAGCTTCATGCTCTGGGAAAACCCGGTCCGGCGCGAGCGCGTCATGGCCTTCCTCCATCCCGAGGAATACAAGGAAACCGTGGGCTTCCAGACCTACCAGGCCAAGCTGGCGCTCGGTTCCGGAGGCCTCACCGGCCGGGGCTTGGGCAATGGCCGGCAGAAACGCGGTTTCGTGCCGGAGCATCACACCGATTTCATTCTGTCCGTGATTGGCGAGGAGCTGGGATTGGCGGCGACTCTTGCTGTGGTGGCCGGGTTCGCCGCCATCGTGATCTGCGGGGCGAACATTGCGCGCGGCGCCCCCGACGATTTTGGCAGACTGCTCGCCTCTGGAATCACACTCCTTTTCGGGCTGCAGGCCTTCATCAACATCGGCGTGGTCACCGGCAGCCTGCCCAACAAGGGAATCTCCCTGCCGTTCATCAGTTACGGCGGCTCGAACCTGCTGGCCATGATGACCTGCGCGGGGCTGCTGTTTGCCGTGGCCAGGACCGCCGCCTCATGCTCGCCCGCGGAGCGTAGGCTGGCGGGAACGGAGAATATCTTCGCGACCGAAACCGCATGAACGAGCAGGAAGCCCAAGCCAGACCGTTGGTCGCCATCGCCTGTGGCGGGACCGGCGGCCATCTCTTTCCCGGGGTTGCCGTGGGGCAGGAACTGACGGCACTCGGCTGTGATGTCCTGCTGATTGTCTCCGAGAAGGCGATTGACCGGCGCGCGACGCTGGGCGTCACGGGCATGACTGTCGCGAGCGTCCCGGCAGTGGGGCTGGGGCGCAATCCCATCCGCTTCCTCGCGGGCCTCTGGAGATCGAGACGGGAGATCCTGGAGCGCTTTCACGAACGTCCGCCAGCGGCCGTCCTGGGCATGGGCGGCTTCACGAGCGCGGCGCCAATCCTTGCGGGTCGGTCGGTCGGCGCCCGCACTTTCCTGCATGAATCCAATACGATTCCCGGTCGGGCCAACCGCTGGCTTTGCCGCATGGTCGATGAGGCTTTCGTCTGGTTCCCGGAAACCAATGAACGCCTGAGTGGAACCGGAGGGGTCGTGGTGGGGACGCCGGTCCGGACTTGTTTTCGGTCGGGGGACGCCGGGGACGCGCGTCAGGAACTGAAGCTCGACCGGGACCTTCCCACGCTGACAGTCACTGGCGGAAGTCAGGGGGCGCGGGCGATCAACCGCGCAATCGTGGAGATCGCGCCGAGATTGCGCGCCGCCGTGAAGGGACTTCAGATTCTGCATCTCGCCGGGAGTGAGGACGTGGACGAAGTGGCTGACGCCTACGCGAAGAACGGGATTCCCGCGAGCGTTCATGCCTTTCTCGACAACATGCCCGCCGCCCTGAATGCCGCCACGTTGGTCGTGGGACGCGCGGGAGCCTCAAGCATGGCGGAGCTCGCGGCGGTCGGGGCGCCGGCGGTATTGATTCCTTATCCGCATGCGGCCGACTACCATCAATTCCACAACGCCCGCGCCTTTGTGGATTCGGGCGCGGCGCGGATGGTCCGTCAGGATGAAAACCTAGCGGAAGCGCTTCACGACCAGATCGTCGGGTTGTTTGAGTCGCCTGACCGATTGGCCGGGCTCTCGCGGAACATCCATTGTCGTCACGAACCGAATGCCGCGCGCCGCATCGCCGAGCGACTGTTGGCCGCCACAACGCAGCCTGAAGCAGCTTCCCGGAGTCGCGCAGACACGGCGGCTCCGGGCGACGGCGTCGGCCGCGACGCGTATTCCGTTCGGCCGGCTCAGGAGCGGCGCCCTTGCGGCGACTCAAACGGGGCCGCGATGCGGCCGGCCGGAAAGGAGGCCCTGGTCGGATGATACGGCTGGACTCACGACAGGCCGGCGACGCCTTGGCTGCATTGTCGACGACGGATTCGATCTGGCTGGTCGGAATCGGCGGCTGCGGCATGAGCGGGTTGGCGCATCTGCTGCTGGATCTGGGCTATCGCGTCTGCGGTTCGGATTCTGCGGACTCGCCCTTTCTGCAGCAGTTGCGGGAACGGGGCGTCGAGGTTGCGGTCGGTCATTCGGCGGCTGCGTTCCGGGAATCGAAATCCGCGCTTGCGATCTATACCCCCGCGGTGGCGGCGGACAATCCGGAACTCATGGCGGCGGAGCAGTTGGGCATTCCGATCGCCCGGAGGTCCAGCGTGCTTGCCGCGCTGATGCGACGGAAGGCCGGAATCTGCGTCACCGGGATGCATGGCAAGAGCACGACTTCGGCGTTGCTGTCCTTTGTCCTCGAGCGCCTGGGCGCGGAGCCGGGCTATGCTGTCGGAGCCGCCGTCCCGCAGCTGGAACGCCACGCGCGATTTCCCGCCCGTTCCGGCGACCGGGGGATCTTCGTCGCCGAGACGGATGAGAGCGACGGGTCCCTGCTCGAGTTTGAGCCGCGGCATGCGATTGTGCTCAATGTCGACGAGGAGCACATGGAGTACTTTGAGAACCTGGAGCGGGTTTGCGAGGAATTCCGACGCTTTGGATCGCGGGTGAACGGACGCCTCGTCTACTGCGCCGACGATCCGCGTTTGTCGAAACTGTTTGCGGGCAGTCCGCACGCCGTTTCCTACGGCTTCAACCTCTCGGCGACCTACCGCGTGGAGTTGGATTCCGATCCGCAGCCGGCCGGCGCCGCAATTCCGCGCACGCGTTTCCGGCTGTTCCGTCGGGCGGAATGCCTGGGGACGTTCCAGACGCGTCTGTTGGGCGCGGCCAGCGCGGCAAATGCGGCCGCGGTGGCGACCCTGCTGCTGGAGGAGGGGTTCAACGCGGTGGATGTTTCCGCGGCGATTGCGGAATTCACCGGCGCGGGGCGGCGGCAGGAACAGATCTTTCATGGGGGCGGGATTCGTGTGTTTGAAGATTACGGACACCATCCCGAGGAAATCGAGGTGACCCTCGAAGCGCTGGCCCGTCTGCGCGGCCGGCGTCTGCTGGTCGCGTTTCAACCCCACAAATACACACGCACGCGATTCCTGCTCTCGCGCTTCGCCGGATGCTTTCATGCCGCCGACAAACTATGGATCGCGGATGTCTACCCTGCGGGCGAAGCGGAGATTCCCGGGGTCAACGGCCGAACCTTGGCCGACGCGGTCTGCGAGGCGGGGCAGTCCGCCCGATTCGCGCCGGACCTCGACCGCCTGGCCGAGGAGGTTGGCGCCGAAATCGAGGAAGGCGATGTGGTTCTCTTTCTCGGAGCCGGCGACATCACCCACGCGGCGCGGGAGCTGGCGGACAAACTGGAAGGCGATCTGATGGCAAGGAAAGAAGAAATGCTGGCTGAACTGAAGGCCGAACTTAACGAGGCTTGTGTGGTCAGGATGGATGAGCCCATGGCCAAACGCACGACCCTTCGCGTGGGCGGTCCCGCGGACCTTTACGTGGAGCCCGATTCGGAGGAGTCCCTCTCCAGGACGCTGAAGTTCTGCGCGCGTCGTCAGATGCCGTTCCGGATCATCGGTCGGGGCTCGAATCTCCTCGTGCGCGACGGCGGCTTCCGCGGCGCGGCGATCTGCCTCAAACAACCCGCCTTCAGTGAAATCGTCGTCGACGGCTCGGAGATCTCCTGCGGCGCCGGGGCGCGCCTGAAACAGGTCGCCCAGGCGGCGAAGGAGCACGAGCTTGGCGGTTTGGAATTTCTTGAAGGGATCCCCGGCAGTGTCGGCGGCGCCCTGCGAATGAACGCCGGCGCCATGGGGGGAGCCACCTTTGATTCACTGATCTCCGTGCGTTACATGAGCCACGACGGCGAGATTCATGAACGCGCGGCGAAGGAGATTGAATCCGGCTACCGTTCCTGCCCCCTGTTCCGTGAGAACATTGCCCTGGGCGCCGTTTTCCGCTGTGAACCCGCGGATCGCGAATCGATCCAGCAAAAGATGGACGCCTGCAGCCAGAAACGCTGGGGGTCCCAACCTGCGGCGCCGAGCGCGGGTTGCATGTTCAAGAACCCCGAACAAATCCCCGCCGGCAAGCTGGTGGACGAGCTGGGACTCAAAGGATTCCGCATCGGCGGCGCCAAGGTCTCCGATGTGCACGGAAATTTCGTGGTCAACGCCGGCGGCGCCAGGGCCGGCGACGTCCTCGATTTGATCGAGAGGGTCAAGGAGAAGGCGCTCGCGGAGCGGGGCATCGAGCTCCGCACGGAGGTCGAGATCATTGGCGAGGACGACGCCTGAACCACAACGATGAACCTGATGACCACAGAACCCCAATCCATCGAGTCTGAGGCGACCGGGAGCCGGAAGGTCGATCCGCTGAATCTCGTCGTCATGCTCGGCGGTCCGTCAGCGGAGCGGGAGATTTCGTTGACCTCGGGAGCCGCCGTGGCCTCGGCCCTGGAAGCGCTTGGCCATGCGGTCGAACGCGTCGATCCCCGGGGCGGCGACTGGACCCTGGGGAAACAGGTGGACGCTGTGTTTCTCGCCCTGCATGGGCGTTACGGGGAGGATGGCACGATTCAGCGTAGACTGGATGAACTGGGCGTTCCGTACACGGGTTGCGGCGCGGAGGCCAGCGCCCTGGCATTCGACAAGGTGAGGACGAAGGAGGTGTGGGCTGCGAACGGCGTGCCGACTCCGCGCGGAGTGAAACTGACCGGACCTCTCGCCGGTCTGCCCGAGGGTTGGAACCTCCCGGTGATCCTCAAGCCCGCCTGCCAAGGCTCCAGCGTCGGACTACAGATTGTCGAATCCGAGAATGTCTTCGAGTCCGCCTTGGAGCATGCCTTGGAGTTCGATGAGGCCGTTCTGATGGAGGAACTGATACGCGGCAGGGAATTCACCGTCGGAATTCTGGAGGGCAATACGCTCCCCTTGGTCGAGATCCGGCCCCGTTGCGGCGCCTTTGATTATCGAAACAAGTACACCGAGGGAGCCACCGAGTATTTCTGTCCGGCGGACCTCGACGAGGACGTCGCCGGCCGGGTGAGGGACCTGGCTCTGCGCGCCTTCGAGGCGGTCGGCGGTCGAGACTATGGGCGTCTGGACGTCATGCTCGACGACCGGGGCGAACCGCATTTCCTGGAATTGAACACGTTGCCCGGCATGACCGAGACCAGCCTGCTGCCGAAGGCGGCGAAGGTCGCGGGGCTCGACTATCCGGGGCTTTGTCAACGAATGATCGAACTGGCGCTGCGACGCGCCCGGTAGGGACGGAAGAGTAGCCATGTTGTCACGCAAGAAGGAAAACCGCAAACGCGCGCGCAGGGAGAACGTGCTCGATGTCAAGGCGCGCTCTGATTCGGCGGGGCGGCGACGCCTGCATATCGCCGGCATGGCGGTCTTGTTCTGCGTTGGCATCGTCGGCGGCGTCTGGGGCGCGTGGAAGGGCGGCGAGTATCTGCTGGATCGGTTTGTCTATGAGAACAAGTCCTTCTCGATCGCGAAGATCGACATTCGTTCCAACGGCGTCATCACGCGGGAGCGGTTGTTGCATTGGGCCGGCATTGCCGAAGGGGACAACCTGATCGACCTGGACCTCCCGGCCATCAAGCGGAATCTGGAGCTGGCGCCGAACATCCGGTCCGTCTCGCTCGAGCGGCAGCTGCCCAACACGCTGAAGATCCGCGTCTGGGAACGCCAGCCGATTGCGCGGGTGGTCGCCGTGGTTCCCAAAACCCGGAGCGGCCGATTCACCCGGATGGAGTATCTGCTCGATGCGGAAGGATTCGTGATGCTGCCCGTCGATCCCCAATGGCGGGTCGCCCGGGCCCGCCAGCGCGAGAAGGCGCTGCCGATGCTGGTGAACCTGGATCCCACGGAACTGCGCGTGGGACAGCAGGTCGGGTCGCACGGCGTCCTCGCCGCGTTGGATCTTGTCATCGCGTTTCCCGGATCGCCCATGTTCGGCGAGGCCATGTTGACGACCATCGACGTCTCCGCGCCGACGACCCTGTTGGTGAGCGACGAGAACGGGGCCCGGATCACCTTTGGACTTGAGAACCACGCGCTTCAGCTCGCCCGGTGGCGGCTCATCCGCGATCGCGGAACGGCGCAGGGGCTTCGCATCGAGAGCCTGGATGTGTCCATCAGCAACAATGTTCCGGCCGTCTGGCGAACGGCCGGCGAGGAGTCCCCTCCCGAAAGCGCCACTGCCAACGAATCCACCATTCCCCACAGGAGAACCAATGTTTGAAACCGTCTCAGTCATCGTCGGCCTGGAGATAGGCACCTCAAAAGTCTGTTGCGTCGTCAGCGAGATCCTTCCCGATGGATCGCTCAACGTCATCGGCGTCGGACAGTCGAAATCGAGCGGAGTGCGCAAGGGCGAGATCGTGGATCCCAGCCCCACCGAACATGACCTGCGCAACGCGATCGCCGAAGCCGAGCACATGGCGGACGTCGAGATCCGCAGCGTCTACCTCGGGGTCACCGGCGGGCACATCCGCGGATTCAACAACCGCGGCGTGCACCCCATCCTTTCCGACGATCGGGAGATCGCCGCGGAGGACGTGCAGGATGTCATCAAGAACGCCAAGGCGATCAATCTCCCCATGGAGAACACGATCGTCCACACCATCCGGCAGCATTTCCTCGTCGACGGGCAGGGCGGCATCCAGAATCCCATCGGCATGCTCGGGGCCAAGGTGGAGGTGGATGTCCATGTGATTCACGGGCAGCACAACCGCCTCCAGAACCCCATTCGCACGTTCAAGGGGCTGCAGCTGGACGTGGAGGCGATCGCCTTCAACGGACTCGCCTCGGCCATGGCGGTCCTGGGCAATGAGCACAAGGAGCTCGGCGCGTTGGTGATCGACATTGGCGCCGGCACGACCGACTACGTGGTATACTCCAACGGGATCGTGAAGCACAGCGGCGTCATCGCCGTCGGCGGGGACCATGTGTCGAACGACCTGGCGGTGGGGCTCAAGGTCTCGATGGCCCGGGCGGAGAAACTGAAGCTGGAGCACGGCGCCGCCATGGTGCAACCCGAGGATCGGGGCCGCGCCATCGCCCTGAAGAATGAACTGGGGCTTCCGGACAAGAACATCAACATCGAACACCTGCGACGGATCATGTCGTTGCGCTACCAGGAGATCTTCGAGTTGATCGAGCAGGATCTCGACGACGCGGGGCTCATGGATTACCTGCGCGCCGGGGTGTTCATCTGCGGCGGTTGCGCCCGCACCCCGGAAATCGCGGATCTCGCGGAGAATGTCTTCCGGCTCCCGATTCACATCGGCAGGACCAACGCGATCAGCGGTCTGAAGAACGCCTTGGAGCAGCCCGAGTTCTCCACGGCCATCGGGCTCGTCAAGTTCGGGTCCCTCCAGCAGAAACAACGCACAACGCGCAACTCGCTCTCCGGCGGCATACTCCAGGCCGTGGGTTCCCTTTTCCGGCGCGGTTGAGACCTCAGCAAGAAAGACAGAACATGGACATTTCAGACATGAACGAAAAGACGAACGAGGCGGGCAGACCGGAACTCAGGATCCGGGTGATGGGGGTCGGCGGCGCCGGCTGTTCCATCATCGATCGCATGATGCAGGACGACGATTTCCGGGGCGCCGCGTTTGCCGCGATCAACACCGAGAAGGTGGACCTCGCCAAGTCCTTCGCGCCCGACAAGCTGCATCTGGAATGCAAGATGCTCCGCGGTTTGGGCACGGGCGGCGATCCCGAGCTGGGGCGTGTGGCGGCCCAGGAGAAGATCGAGGACGTGCAACATCTGAGCGAGGGGCAGGACGTGGTGTTTCTGGTCGCGGGTCTCGGAGGCGGCGCCGCGACCGGCGCGATGCCGGTCATCGCCAAGACCGCCAAGGAGGCGGGAGCGCTGGTGGTGGCGTTCGTCATGCTCCCCTTCGAACTGGAAGGCGGGCGTCGCGTCAAACAGGCCCGTTACGGCCTGGAGATGCTGAAGTCGGCCGCCGATGGGGTCATCTGCCTGCCCAACCAGAAGATCTTCAAGCTCATTGACGATAACACGAGCGTCATGGACACCTTCAGGCTGTCCAACGGCCTGCTTATCGACGGGATCCGCAGTCTCTGGCGCCTGATGACGCGCACGGGCCTGATTGACATCCACTTCTCCGATCTCTGCGCCGTGGTGCGCGGGCGGCGCGCGGAAAGCCTGTTTGCCTCGGCCGAGGCTGACGGCGCCAACCGGGCCCGCAAGACCATCGACAAGCTCATCTCCCATCCGTTGCTCGACGGCGGTCGTTGCCTCGATGAGGCGGGCGCGGTGCTGGTCAGCCTCGAGGGGGGCACCGACATGACCATGGCGGACGTCAACGAGGTGATGAAGGAGATCAATCGACGCTGCGAAAACGCCAACGTGGTCTTTGGGGCGGCGGTGGACGACCGCTACACGGAAAAGCTCAATCTCACTCTTGTTGTCACGAGGCGCGATCCACGTGAGGAGGAGGAGGCCGAGGATTCCGGCGGATCGCCGTCAGTCGACGCCAGCGTCCAGTCGGAGATGCTGGACACGCAGTTCCTGAACAACAAGACGAGCAGTCGACCAAAGTCGCGACTGGTTCCGCCGCCGCCGGAGATGAGCGAGGAGAAGAAGCAGGAACTGCTGAAGAAGTCCAACGGACTCACCGGCAATGGGAAAAAGATCGGCAAGGTCCGGCAGGCGACCCTGCCGCTGGAGATCGTTTCAAAAGGCCGTTTCGACAAGACCGAACCGACCATCCACAACGGAGAGGATCTCGACGTGCCGACCTATATCCGTCGGGGCGTCGGGCTGAACTGAAAACGTGAATCTGATTTGGGGTTGTTCCGAAGGGGTTCGGAACCAGGGGCGTCGCTTCGGCGGCGCCCCATTTCTTTTTCCACGAGAAACGCAAATGCGAGAGCATGGAATGAGGGGTTGAGTCACGCCTTTGATCCTGATCGTTGTCCAAACTCCTTGTCTCAATCACTTGAATCATTGGGAAGGTTGCGACGACGATGAGATGACGACAAGGATCAAGAACTCGCGATGTGAACCGCCGTGTTTTCCGTGATTCCGAGCTTCCGCTTCGGGCCGTTGTCATGTCATCGCATCATCCGGAACCGCTGATCCTTGGAGCGCTTGCCTTCCGGCTTCAGGTCGCCCTGATTGTCCTCCAGATCGCGTCCGATTGACCAGATGACGTAGCCCTTGTCGAGCTTCCGATAGCGCAGGGGACTCCCGTCGAAGGGATCCTCCAAGGGCGAGGGCAGGAATTCCGGGACCAGTTCTGCAAGGGCGTCCGGAATACGTCCATCGTGGGCCAGGCGGCGCCTTTCCACTGCGATTGCCGTGAGCGACAGGCGGAGACACGCCACGCGGGCGGCCTCGCGCTCGATGATCTTGCTGAGGGCCGGAGCGATGGCGCGGGTGACCACGTTTCGGATGCCCTTCTTGCGGTCGTCGAGGCGGGCGTTCACCTTTGTGCCCGCCTCCAGCGCATCAGGGAAAGGGCGTTTCAGGGCGTCGAGGTAGTCCATGTGGAACTGAATGTAGAACGAACGGTCGCGTTCCCAAAGTCCGGTTGCTTTGAGACCGGAAATGGCCGCGAGGCTTTTGAGTCGCTCGCCGCCGGTGGTGACACCGTTGAAATTCAGGCCGCCAAAGGCGTCAGGGTCCTCGAAGAAATGGAGGCCCATACACATCTCCCCCGCAAAGGCCGACCGCATGGGCGCCATGGATTCACGTCCCTCAAGCAGTCCGAATAATCGGTTCAACTGCGGGTCGGTGAGCGGCCTGCGGTTCAGGATTTCTTCAAGTCGGTTGAAAACGATGTGGGTTCCGGCAATGCGGACCAATTGACCGATCACGTCCGGTTCGCCGGCGACGGATTCGTTTACACTGAGCGCGGTGTGTATGGAATCCAATGCGGCGTCGATGTCACCGGCATCAATCTGCAGATAGGCCTGCCAGGCCAGGACGCGAACGGCATGTTTCGCGTTCCCAAGATGCGGCAGCAGGGTGTTGTATCCCTGGGTGTAATCCTGCGGGTAGCGGCTGTGCGAGTGGCGGGCGGCATCGTGGAGCTGCGCAATCACCGTTTCATTGGTTCCGACCCAGGTCCGGACAAAACGCAGCAGGTTCTCCGGATAGTCGTCGATGGGGGATTCCAGTTTGAAGTGGACGGGGCCGTTGGTGTCGGCCTGGTTTTCCTGGATCAACGAGTTGAAAGCCGCCAGGTAGGCGTCGGCCGCGTTGGTCGCGCCGGGCGGAATTGAGTAGGATTCGTTGACTTCGGCCAGATTGGTGGGATGGCCCTGCTCCTTGAGCTTCTCCAGCAACTGATCCGCGCGTCCCTTCAGGACCTGATGCTGGATGAGCAGCGTGACAACGACCGCCGTCAGTCCGCCAAGGACGAGCAACATCTTGCGATGCGAGGAAACGCCGCGTGGCTCGTGGGATGTTGGCTCGGTTTCAGACATGCGTGGGCTTGGACAACGGGAAGTGGAAATCGTGTCGCCGAAAAAACCTTGCGGCAGGCGGTCAGGGGAGTTTTCGCTCCGCATCGCGACCAATGATGTCCATGCGGTGCTTCTGGATCTGGTTTTTTGACCAGCGTTCGCCCTCGCGCCACGTGGGTGGGGCGAGGCCTTTTTCCCAATCGGACAACAAACCGGATAGTCGCTTCACGACTGTCGGTTTCCCGCTCGCCAGATTCTGCGTTTCACCAAGGTCTTCATCCAGGTTGACGAGGATGGGCGGGTTGGTCTCGGATCGGATCAACTTCCAGGGGCCCTGCCGGACGGCTGCGGCGACGCCTCGGCGCCAGAACAATGCTTCGTGCGGGGCATTCGCATCCTCGCCGGTGAGGAAGGGAAGCAGATCGACGCCGTCCAGGGGCTTGGGTTGTTTTCCTGGATTCCCGCCGCCCGCGGCGATCGCCGTGGCCTGGATATCCAGTGAAATGACCGGATGATCGTAGACCCTGCCCGACTGCAGGCGGGCGGGCCACTTGACCATGAAGGGCACGCGGATTCCGCCCTCCCACTTGGATCCCTTCATGCCGCGCAAGGGGCCGTTGTCCGAGCCGTTGCTGGTTGCTCCGCCGTTGTCATTGATGAAGAAGAGCAGGGTGTCCTTCTCCAGGTCATTGGCTTTCAATGACTTGAGCAGCCGGCCAATCCCGTCGTCCAGGGCCTTGTCCATGGCGGCAAAGGTGCGTCGCTTCTTGTCCGCAATCCCGTTGAAATGCTCGATGTCTTCCGCTTTCCCGTGCATCGGACCGTGTACGGCCGTGTAGGACAGATAGAGAAAAAAGGGTCGCTCCTTGTTGCGTTCGACATAGCTCACTGCCTCATCGGTTAACATATCCGTTAAATAGTTTATCTCCGATTCAGGGACGACCTCATCATTGCGGTAAAGTTTCCAGTTTTCGGAGACGCGTTTCTTGGCGACGCCGAAGTAGCTGCGGCTGCCCCCCTTGATGCCGAAGAATTCGTCGAAGCCGTGATGTTTGGGGTGGAATCGCTCATGGGTTCCCATGTGCCATTTGCCAACGATCATCGTGCGGTAGCCGAGTGGTCTGAGGGCTTCGGCGAGGATGGTCTCCTCGGGATCGAGTCCCATGTCCTCGGGGGTGAAACCGGGTTGGGGGATGGCAAAGCCGTTGAATTCATGGCCAAACCGTTGCTGGTAGCGACCGGTGAGCAGGCCAGCCCGCGAGGGGCAGCAGACGGAAGCGGAGACATAGCCCTGGGTGAAACGGATGCCATCGCGGGCGATCGAATCGATGTGCGGCGTGGGGATCTGCTTCCCGCCGTAGCAGCCGAAATCCACGTAGCCCGCGTCGTCGGTGATGAGGACAATGATGTTGGGCCTGGGGGCGGCGGGCAGGGCGGCGACCGCCGTGAGGAGCGCGGTCGCTGTGAGAATTCGGAAGCGGTTCATGAAAGGAGTGTAGGGGAGAGCGGGACAATCCCGCAATTGTTTGGAGGCCGGGCCAAGGGGCAGGGCCTTCGCATGAGTCAACAATCGCGACAGCTTCCCAGATGTAGCGTCGGCTGTGTCAGCCGAAAAGCGGAACAATCATGCGACAGCCGTTGAATGCGCTGACACAGCGCACGCTACAACATGCTTATGGGGATTGTTCTTGCAACCCATGCCGCAAGCCCCGGGCCAAGGGGGGGTGTAAAAGTCTTTCTGTAAATTGGTCTTTCGATGTCTGCTTCTCCAACCCCTTCGGGGGGCGGCGGAGCGAAGGTGAGCGTAGCGAACCGAGCGCA
>JAYPGD010000123.1:1229-13204 GCA_038126655.1 Verrucomicrobiales bacterium | reverse complement strand
CTCCCAGTTCGACGCCCTGCATGAAGCCTCGACCAGGAACGCCGAACTGCCCGCCGCCACTGCCTGCCTGGCCCTCCGCGGACGCGGTTTTCATGGCAATCGCGCCCGGCCGTGGTCCGTGGAAAAAGGCAACCTGCACCTGACTACCCACCACAACTGCAACGCTCCGGTATCCCGCGCCCGTCTCGGCTTCAGCATGCTCCCCACCGTCGCGGCCGCGCGCGCCTTGGCCGGACAGGCCGGCAAGCCCGGACAAATCGGCATCAAGTGGGTCAACGACATCCTGATCGAAGGCCAGAAAGTCGCCGGATCCCTGACCTCCACCCAGATTCAGGATGATGCCTACACCTCCGTCGTCATGGGCCTTGGCATGAATGTGGAACGCACTCCGCCCATCGACGCCTCCCGGTTCGTCCCCGCCGCCGGCTGCCTCGCCGATCTGTTGCCGGTCTCCTGCCTGACCCTGCCCGATGTGCTCCCCAAGGTCCTGCGCGCCTTCGACGACGCCTACCGCAAACTGATCGCCGAAGGTCAGGACGAACTGCTCGACGCCTATCGCCGATTCTCCTGCTGCATCGGAGAAGAGGTGACCGTCTGGGCCGAGAACGTCAGCGACTTCGCCTCCGCCGAACCGCTCGCGCAGGGCCGCTTGCTCAGGATCAACGACGACCTCTCGCTGTCCATCGAGGGCCGCGACGAACCCGTCGACAAGGGCCGCCTCGCTTTCACCAACAAATCCTGGCCCATGGGAACCGCAAGAATCGCAGATTGAGTCTTCCCACTTTCATTCCCCATTCCGCACTCCCCATTCCGCATTCCGCATTCCGCATTCCGCATTCCGCATTCCGCATTCCCCATTCCGCATTCCGCATTCCGCATTCCCCATTCCGCACTCCGCATTCAGATGCGTCCCTCCACACATTTCAAACACTGCCCCCGCTGCGGTGAGCCCGCCGGCGAACGAGGAATCGACGCCCCCCTCATCTGCGACTTTTGCGGCTTCACCTTCTTCTTCAATCCCTGCGTCGCCGCCGCCGCCATCGCCCTCCGCGAGGACGGCAAGGCCCTGTTCATCAAGCGCGCCAAAGACCCCGCCAAGGGCAAACTCGCCATCCCCGGCGGCTTCGTCGATATCGGGGAGACCGCCGAACAGGCCCTGCGCCGCGAATTCAAGGAAGAGGTCAACGTGAAACTCGGCGACATCCACTACCTCTCCGCCCACCCCAACAACTACGTCTACCGCGACGTCGCCTACCCCGTGCTCGACTTCTTCTTCACGGCGGGAATCATGGACGCTCAAAACGTCGCGGCGCTCGACGATGTGGACGCCTTCCTCTGGCTCGATCCCCGGGAAGTGAACCCGGACGACCTCGCCTTCCCCTCCATCCGCAACGCTTTGGAGACCTTTCTCGCAAAACGCTCCTTAGAAAATGTTGAATCGTGAGGGAGCCACGGTCCCGGTTCACGCCAATGGGCATGTGATTAAAACCGGGCGACACTCAACTGCGCCCCGTCTTCGGGACCGATCGAAGCCCCTTGAGCATCCCGCCTTCATCCGTGGGTCGGCTTTGCCATCCGTGGGGACAATCCGGTTCCCTGAGCCTCCTATCCGCCCGTTCAATTTCGATTTCCCCCTGTCGGAATTCGCCTACACTCCCCCGCCATGAGCAGGACATGGCGCGTTGCAGGCATCAACTTCGACCACTTCCACATGGGCGATCTTTTGCGGATGGCCCATGAGCATCCGGACGCCGAACTCGTCGGCATCTGCGACGAACAACCCGCTCGCATGCAGGAGGCGATCCGGAACTTCGATATCCCCGAAGCGAACGTCTTCAACGACTACCAGGCCTGCCTCGAAGCGACCAAGCCCGACCTCGTCATCCTCTGCCCTTCCACCGGCGGCCACGCGGAATGGACGGAGAAGGTCGCGCCCCACGGGGTTCACATCCTGATGGAAAAGCCCTTTGCCGCTTCGCTCGCCGACGCCGACCGCATGATCGAGGCCATGAAGCCGACCGGCAGACAACTCGCCATCAACTGGCCCCTGCGTTGGTACGAGGCGCACATCACCGCGCATCGACTGATCCAGGAGGGGTTGATCGGCGACGTGACCGAGGTCCATTTCTACGACGGCAACCGCGGCCCGCTTTATCACGGCGCGGACAAGATCGAGAAGGAGCCGACCGCCGAGGAGAAAGACGCGAGTTGGTTCTACAAACAGGACCAGGGCGGCGGTTCATTGCTGGACTACCTCGGCTACGGGACCACCCTCGGGACCTGGTTTCACAATGGCGCCAAGCCCCTTGAGGTGACCTGCATGGTCGATGAACCGAGCGGGTTGGAAGTCGACGAGCAAAGCGTCACCATCGCCCGCTACGCGAACGGCCTTTCCACCTTCCACACGCGTTGGGGAACCTTCACCGATCCCTGGACACACCAGCCCCAACCCAAGTGCGGCTTCGTCATCAAGGGGACCGAGGGGACCATCAGCAACTACGACTACGAGAAGAGCGTCCGCGTCCAGACCCGAGAAAAACCCGAGGGTTGCGAAATCGCGGCCGACGAACTCGAAGCCCCCTTCGCCGATCCGGTGCAGTATTTCATTCACTGCCTTGAGAACGACCGCCCCATCGACGGCCCCCTGTCCGTGGAGACCGCGCGCATCGGACAGCAGATCGTCGACACCGCCTTCCAAAGCGCGCAGGAAAAACGGACGTTGCCGCTGATGGGGTGAAGCCTGAGCCTTGTCCCGCTGATTCCGATCATGACATCCCCCTCACAAAAAAACGCCATCCCTGTCGCAACCGCGGCCGCGATCGCGATCGCGCTGTTTACCTTTGCGACGGGCAATCTCCAGGCGCAGTCCATCGCCAGGATCTGGAACGAACAGAACCTCGCGGCGATCCGTGTGGACTTCCCCCATCCGGCGGTCCATGCGCGGAATCTGTTTCACACCTCGGTCGCCATGTGGGACGCCTGGGCCGCCTACGACGCGACGGCCGCAGGCTACCTGCACCGCGAATCCGCAACGGCGGCCGACATTGCCGCCGCGCGACGCGAGGCGATCAGCTACGCGGCCTATCGGGCGCTCACCCATCGATACTCCCTGTCCGTCAACGCCGCCACGTCCCTGCAGGCGTTCAACACCCAGATGGCCGCGCTGGCATATGATCCGGGCGTCACGACAACCACAGGCTCCTCGCCCGCCGCCGTCGGCAACCGCGTCGCGGCAACCGTGCTCGCCTACGCGGCTTCGGACCAATCCAACGAGACCGTCGTCGGGGCCGACGGCCTGCATTACGGCGACCTCAGTTACGCCCCCGTCAATTCCCCGCTCATTCTGGCCCTCCCCGGAACAACCTTGAGCAACCCGAACCGCTTGCAACCGCTCGCGTTCGAATTCCGCGTCACCCAGAACGGATTGATCGCTTCCGAGATCCAGACCTTCATCGGATCGAACTGGGGAAACGTGCGTCCTTTCGGCATGTCGTTGGCCGAGGGCCAGAGCGTCTATTTCGATCCGGGGCCGCCGCCGCTGTTGGGAACCGCGACGGACGCCGACTTCAAGAACGGCAATATCGAGGTCCTTCGCCGCAGCTCGCAGCTCGACCCCGCCAGCGGCGACATGATCGACATCTCCCCCGCCGCGCGCGGAAACAACACCCTCGGACAAAACGACGGAACCGGCCGCGCACTGAATCCGGTCACCCAGTCCGCCTATGCCCCGAACATCGTGCCGCACGGCGACTTCGGCCGTGTGATCGCGGAATTCTGGGCCGACGGCCCCGATTCCGAAACACCGCCCGGACATTAGAACACTCTGGCCAATGAAGTCGCCGACCATCCCGATCTCCAACGTCGCTTCAAAGGCTCCGGACCGGTATTGGACGAACTCGAATGGGACGTGAAGGTCTACTTCGCCCTCAACGCCGCCGTTCACGACGTCGCGGTCGCCGTGTGGGGCTGCAAAAGGCATTACGACTACATCCGCCCCATCAGCAGTCTTCGCCACATGGGCCTGAAGGGGCAGTCCACCGACTCCGGCGGCGCCTCATTCCACACCCACGGCCTGCCCTTGATAGACGACCTGATCGAGGTCGCGACAAGTTCCTCCCTCAGCTCCGGCGGCAAACACTTCGGAGCGCCCAATGCGCAGGTCGGCGACATCCTGGCCAACGTCTGGGGCGGCGAACCGGCCGATCCAAACACCCAGTTCACCGGCCGGAAGTGGATCCGCGCCATCGACTGGCTCCCCTACCAACGCGACACCTTTGTGACGCCCGCCTTCGCTGGTTATGTCTCCGGCCACAGCGGTTTCAGCCGCGCCGCCGCGGAGGTCCTGACCCGCATCACCGGCAGCGAATACTTCCCCGGCGGCATGGGGACCTTCACCGCGCCGAAGGATCAGTTCCTCCAGTTCGAACTCGGCCCCAGCGTCGACGTCGTCCTCCAATGGGCCACCTATTACGACGCCGCGGACGAAGCGGGCATCTCCCGACTCTACGGCGGCATCCACGTCCCCGCCGACGACGGCCCCGGCCGGATCATCGGCTCCCAATGCGGCATCGCCGCCTGGGATCTCGCGGAGAAATACTTCGATGGCTCCATCCTGCAGGAACGCCCCCAACTGAACGTCGCGCCGGATCCCTCGGGAGGTTTCCACCTCACCTCGGACACGAATCGCGGCCTGTTCTACGAACTCCAGACCAGCGACACCGTCAACGGAACCTTCACCGGCGCCGGAACAGCGCGCGCCTTGGAGACGACCGGGGAAACCACCGTCCAGACGGACTCCCTGGACAAGGCCGTTTTCTATCGCGTCGTCCGCACGGACGCCACCGGCGATTGATTGACGCCGACGACGACGCGATGTTTTCTTCCCGCAATGAAACAGGCTGACGGCGTCACTCTCATCACCAACGGACAACTGATAGACGGAACGGGCGCCGCCCCCGTCAAGGACGGGGCGCTGCTCATCAAGGACGGCCGGATCGAATACGCGGGTCCCGCAGGCGAAGCCCCGGAAGCCCCGCCGAACTCCGCAAGAATCGACGCCCAGGGCGGCACGATCATGCCCGGTCTGGTGGAGGCCCACTTCCATGCGACCTATTTCAACATCGCCGCTCTTGAAGACCTGGACATCAAGTACCCGGTCGAATACGTCTCGCTCCTTTCCTCGGTCAATTGCCGACTCGCTCTGGAGTGCGGCTACACCTCCGCGCGCTCCGGCGGCTGCCTGTTCAACATCGACGTCTGGCTCAAGCAGGCCATCGAAAACGATCTCATCCCCGGCCCGCGACTGTCCTCCTCCGGTCGTGAAATCTGTTCCGCCGGCGGCCTGATGGATTGGAATCCCGATTTCCGCAAGATCGGCATGGAGGGACTCGTCTTCATTATCAACGGGCAGGAAGACGCCCGCCGCGCCGTTCGCGCGCTGGTCAAGGACGGCGTCGAGTGGGTCAAGACCTACCCTACCGGGGACGCTGCGGCGCCGGATGTCAACGACCACCACACCCTGTGCATGACCTTCGACGAGATGGCCGCAGTGGTGCGGACCGCCCACAATCACGGCATGAAGGTGACCGGACATTGTCGGGCGACCGAAGGCATCAAGAACGCCCTGCGGGCCGGATACGATTGCCTGGAACACGGCACGTTCATGGATGACGAGGCCATGGAACTCCTACTCGAGCGGGACGTCCCGGTCGTCCCCGCCCTCTACTTCGAAAAGGCCAGTGTCATTCACGGTCCGGAATTCGGTCTCTCCCAACGCGTGATTGACGGGCATCAGGAAACACTCGACGGCGGCGCCGAAAGCGCGAGACGCATCCTTCGAGCCGGCGGCCGAATCGGCATGGGCGGCGACTACGGCTTCGGCTGGAATCCGCATGGAGACTACGCCAAAGAGCTCACTTACTTCGTCAAGGATGTCGGCTTCTCTCCGGTCGAAACCATCATGTGCGCCACCAAGACCGGCGCCGAGATCATGGGGCGCGACAACGACTTCGGAACCTTGGAGACGGGCAAACTCGCGGATGTCAATGTCGTCAACGGCGACGTCGTGGCGGACATTTCGATATTGGAGGATCGGAGGAATTTTCTGGCCGTGATCCAGGGCGGAGCAATCAAGGCCGGACAACTGGCCAAGCCCATCCCCACGATCGTGGCCCGGGAAACATGACCCGCTCCAGTAATCCGCCATCGGAATGAATCTTCCTTCCTCGCCGCCCTGGCATTCCCTCGACTTCATGACGGAGTCGATCATTGAGAAGTCGCTGAATCTCGCGACGAACGAGAATGACTCGGGAACGACCATCCTTTTCCTCCACGGCGTCCTGCGCAATTGGCGGACGTTTTATACGCTGCTCAATGAATTGAATGCCGAGGCGCGCCTCGCGGCGCTCGATTTCCGCGGCCACGGGAAAAGCGATCCCGCGCCGGGCGCCTACTTGGTCCGCGACTACGTGGAAGACGCGGGCAAGGCGCTGGAGCACATTTCCGATCGGCGCAACCTCGTCTACGGTCACTCACTCGGAGCCATGGCGGCAATGGCGACCGCCGCGGAACATCCCGGCCTGGTTGACGCAGTCATCCTGGAAGACCCGCCCTTCTCCACCATGGGCGAACATCTCACGCAACTCCCGCTGCATCGCTTCTTCGCCGGACTCCCGGACTGTCTCGCCCGATCCATCAGCCCCGATTCACTCTTTCACAACTTCTCCGAAATGGTCGTGGGCGAGGATGAGCAAGGCTCCCCGATCCGGGTGAAGGATCAGCGCGATGAAATCGCGCGTCGCTTCAGCGCCGAAAGCCTCGGCCGCATGGATCCCGATGTCCTCACGCCCATCGTCGAAGGCCGCTGGCTTGAGGACTTCGACTACCTCTCACTCGCGCGCAGGGTCCGTTGCCCGATCGTCCTGTTCCAATCGGATGAAGCTATCGGCGGCATGCTGACTCACGACGACGCCCGCGCGCTCAAACGCATCTGGAAAGGCCGCTGTGAATTGATCCGACTCGATGGCGTCGGACATACCATCCACTGGGCGCAGCCCGGAACATTGCTCGATCAGATACGGAAGTTGCTCCAATCCGACGATTCCGGCCTGGGCCTTCGCTGACAACCAAAACGCCGCGCCGCAGGCGCCATGGAGCGCCGCGACTTGACGCCGCCTTCGGCGTGGCAGGAAAGCAGTAGAGCCCCCTCGCGCTCCATCACGCCGGGAACACGCCACCGCGCGCCAGCGTCTTGGACTGCGGCGCTGCGCGCCGCTTTGCAGGTCTTTGGACAACGGTGGCGTGGAAGCAGCCGGAGATCGAGGTGGCGCCGAAGGCCATCGGTGGATACGGAAGCGCCTCAAGAAACGGATGCGCAACAAAGCGGCGCACAGCGCCGCAGTCCAAAACGCTGACGCGCAGACGAAAAACGCCCCTCGATTCGACTGTCCCCGGACAATCCGAAAGTCTATCACTGACGCGATGAAACTGCCTGAGCGCCCACACATCCCCACGGCACTTGCCATTGCCATCCTCGCAGGCTTCGCCGCCTCTTCCGCCAAGGCCGAAGATTGGCCCCGTTGGCGCGGCCCGGACCTGAACGGCATCAGCAAGGAAACCGGTTGGTCCGATCAATGGCCAACCGGCGGTCCGAAGCGCGTCTGGCGCGCGCGCGTGAACACCGGCTTCTCAACCGTCTCCGTCGCCGACGGCCGCGTCTTCACCATGGGCAATCGCAACGGCACGGACATCGTGTTCTGCCTGAGCGAAAAGACCGGCAAGGAAATCTGGCGCCACGAATACCCCAGCCCGCTGGCGCCGCGCTACTACGACGGCGGCCCCAGCTGCACGCCCACGATCGAAGGCAAGGTCGTCTACACACAGGGCCGCCAAGGCGACACCTTCGCGTTCGACGCCGCGTCCGGAAAGATCCTCTGGCAGAAGAATGTAGCCGAGGAAATCGGCGCGGAATACCCGGAATGGGGCTACGCCGGTTCGCCGCATGTCGCGGGCGAAAAGCTGATCCTGAATGTCGGCACGGCCGGTCTCGCCGTGGACAAGAAGACCGGCAAGCTTTTGTGGCAGACCGGATCCGCGACCGCAGGCTATTCCACGGCCTATCCTTTCGAACAATCGGGCGAAGACTGCGTCGCCGTCTTCGGAGCCAAGGGCATGCACGCCGTTGCGCTGAATTCCGGCAGGATTGTCTGGACCCATCCTTGGGACACCTCGTGGGACGTGCACGCCGCCGATCCCATCATCCACGAAGGCCGCCTCTTCATGTCCTCCGGGTATGATCGCGGTTGCGCGATGCTGCAATTGACGAAAAGCAGGCCGGACGTGATCTGGGAGAACAAGAACATGCGCAACCACTTCAACAGTTGCGTCCTGATCGACGGACATCTCTACGGCTTCGACGGCAACAGCCACCGAGGGCAGGCCTACTTCTCCAGCATCGACTGGAAGACCGGCGACACCAACTGGTCCACGCCGGAGTTTGGCTACGGTTCGCTTTGCGCGGCGGACGGCAAGCTCATCATCCTCGGCGCGCGCGGCATGCTGGCGGTCGGCAAGGCGTCGCCCAAGGGCTGGAAGGCGATCTCGCAGGCGCAGGTCTTGGGCGGCCTTTGCTGGACGCCGCCCGTCCTGGCCAATGGCAATCTCTACTGTCGGAATTCCCGTGGCGACCTGGTGTGCCTGGAATTGAACTGAGCGGCGTGGGTTCATAGATTTACCCCACGGATGGCAAAGCCGACCCACGGATGAAGAATCCCAAGCCGTGAGGCATCGACTCACCGTCAGGGAATAGAAACGGGCGCGCCCCGCGCTTCAGCGCTCCTCGCCAATTCGCGCCGAAAGCAGCAGATCCTCGCCCAGCTTCCGCCAGCGCACATCCGACAGACGCAACGCCTCGTCCAGTCGGGAGGCGCCTGCCCCAGCCACGCCTTTTCTCGCATCACGCCCACCAAGAATCTTCGGCGCGTAGAAGAAGGCCACGCGATCCGCCAAGCCGGCTTCGAGGAACGCAGCGTTCACCTCGCCCCCTCCCTCCACCAACAGGCTGGTCACCTCGCGGTTTCCCAGTTCCTTCATCAACCAATCCAGATCCGGCCGTTTGTTGATCTCCGGAGCTTCCAGGACCTCCACCTTTTTTCTCAAGGCCGCCACGCGACGTTTCGCTGCGGCGCCGGTCGTCACGATCGTCGTCAAATGCGCCCAATCGTCCGACACCACCTTCGCGTCCAGCGGCGTCCGGGCGCGTGAATCGAGGATAATCCGCCGAAGTCGCGAGTTCTTCTTCGGCGCCCCCGTGCGTGGCGACCGGATCGTCAATGAGGGATCGTCGATATGGATGGTGTTGATCCCGACCAGGATCGCATCCGACCGCTCTCTCAATCGCATGGCCTCGGCCCGAGATTTCTCCCCGGTGATCCATTTCGATTCGCCGGAGGCTGTGGCGATCTTGCCGTCCAGGGTCATCGCCGCCTTCACAGTCACGAATGGGGTCCGCTCGCAGATCCAGTGATTGAAGGCCTCGTTCAATCGGGTCGCCTCCTCCGCCAGGACTCCGGATACCACTTCGATCCCGGCGCGCCGAAGCTTGCGAAACGCGCGTCCGGCATGAGCGGGATTCGGATCTGTTGCCGCGACCACGACGCGCGTGATGCCGGCCCGCTTGATCGCATCCACGCAGGGCGGCGTCCGGCCATGGGTCGAACACGGCTCCAAGGTCACATAAATCGTCGCGCCCTTGGCCGATTCCCCACGCGCTTCCGCATCCCGCAGAGCCTCCACCTCCGCATGCGGCCCGCCGGCCCGTCGATGCCAACCCTCGCCGATGATCCGCCCCCGCTTCACGACCACGGCGCCAACCGCGGGATTGGGCGACGTGCGCCCCGCGCCGCGACGCGCCAGGGCAAGGGCGCGTCGCATGAAACCAATATCGGATTCTTCAATGCTGCGGCTCACGGTTCTCCCCTCAAAACCGGCCCCAGGGTCTTCCACACCGTGTCCGCGACAATCTTGTGCCCCTCGGGGTTGGGATGAATGAGATCGGAGAGATTGTAGCGCGGATCGACGCCGATGCCTTCGAGCAGAAATGGAATCAGCGCCGCGTCATTGGCCTTGGCGAGTTCCGGGAAAACCTTGCGGAACTTCTCGGTGTAATCCTTGCCCATGTTGTCCGGCATCTGCATGCCCGCGATGACGATCCTGATCTTGGGATACTTCGCCTTAGCCTTGTCGATGATGCCCTGAAGATTCTTGCGGGTGAGCTCCGGTCCCATGCCGCGCAGGCCGTCGTTGCCGCCAAGCTCGAGCAGCAGGACATGCGTGGGGCGTTTGAGCAGCCAGTTGATCCGCCGCAGACCGCCGGCCGAGGTATCGCCGGATACGCCGGCGTTGATCACCTTGAATGGCAATTTCTCCGCTTCGATCTTCTTCTGAAGCAAGGCCGGAAATGCCTGCGACTCGGCCACGCCATGACCAGCCGCAAGGCTGTCGCCTAGAATGAGGATGTTCTGAGGAGAAGAATCGGCGGCAAAGCTGGAACCAGCAAGGACAAGGCATGCCATGAATGCCGCAATACCCCTCCAAATCCCGTAGCCGCAGCCTTCAGGCTGCGCCCCGAGTCCGTATGGACGAGAAGTGAATGCCTCCGTCGCGTTCACTTCTCGCGCGAAACGCGCTCGCGGCGCAGCCTGAAGGCTGCGGCTACGGGCCACCGAAGGGAAACACCTGCGCAATAGACCGGCCATCGAGATGGAAAAACCCGCCATCCGAATCAGATCTCATGCGCCCGGAACGTCGCGCGGAAGAAGAGCGACAGAAACCAGAAGCCGATCGCAGCCAAAGCGAAGAAAAACGACTCATAAGCCCAAGCAAAGGCAAGAAGCGTCGCGGAGGCGACCAAGACGATCCACGCCGACTTCCTCGCCCCGTCGGCCACGTAGTTCCCGTCTGTAAAGCGCCCCACTCGTTTGATGAAATGCATCATGTCGTCGCCTTCCGTTCAGATCTTGGTGGTCTGTGTCAACGAACCTAGCGCCGATTCGCGGAAGATTCACTTCCGTTTTCCGCCTTTCTTCCTGCCCTTGCCCTTTGCTTTGCCGGGAATCCTCGCCTGCCAGACCTTGGGGGATCTCACGCCTGGCCGGGTCTCGCCGTTGGCAATCACGAACCGACCGTTCCATTCCGCAACCGGAACGGTGACGATGGAAAACGGAACCTTGCCGGCCTCGGACCAGGAATCCTCATGCACATCATAGGCCAGGACGCGCTTGGGAAATCCCGGATGCTTCGACAGGGGCTCAAAACCCACCTTGGAGCCGTCATCGCCGCATATCACCAGGATATGACGATCATCGATCACCGGCCCCGGCGAAGGCGACGCCACCGCGGAAGCGGGAATTTCAGCCAGAGGAATCCAGCCCGTCTTCTTCGTCCAGCTCCAACCGTCCTTGAGATAGGTCCGCACAGCCTTGCCCTCGGCGTCCGGGGCGAGGCTGGTTCCGCTGATCAGGTGGAAGGCCTTGTCCGCCGAGGCGGCGACCGCCAGCATCCGCGCCGGCCCCGGCCACGGCGAATGCTCCTGCCACCCCTCCTCCAGTTTCTTCAGATTGAGCGACCAAAAGTTCTTCATCGCCCGGGTGGACGAAGGCTTCTCAATCCCGCCCGCCACATAGACCGTATTGCCGACACGGACGCCCGAGCCGAAGGCGCAGGGTTTGGGGAGCGACGGCAGCGTCGTGGTCCGGATTTCCCCGCCCTTCCATTCCAGTTGAAACACATCCGCAACGTGCTTCTCCGAATCGCCGCCGCCGATGCAGAGCAAGCCCCTGTCCGTGGTGATCGAAATGCCATAGGCCAAGGGTCCGGGCAGCTTGAACCCGGTCTTCCACTTCCCGGCGTTCGGCTTCTCGAGGACGAATACGCTGTCATACCAGACCTTCTTGCCATCCTCCCAAGGGTAACCGTCG
>JAYPGD010000123.1:0-1219 GCA_038126655.1 Verrucomicrobiales bacterium | reverse complement strand
ACAAACGGGGCGGCAAAGCCCTCCTTGTCCGGAACAGGCGGCAGTTCCGTCCACTTGAGTTTCGGGGCCGCGCCAGCGCCCTGGGCCACCATGGCTCCCGCGACCAGGAGGGCCGCGGCAAACAACGTTTTCAATGAGTTCAGTTTCATGTTCTTCAATCTTCCGATCATCTTGCCACCTCGAACACCGCGGTGGTCTTCTCAGATTCAATCAGGTCGGGATTCTCACGCAGCGCCCTTTCCTCACCCGCCATACCCACCAAAACGCGCTGCGCCAACTGGTCGCCGAGATAGGCGGTGAGATCGATTCCCTCCACGTTCTTGATATTGGTGAAGGGATTGGCGAACCGGGCGTCCTTCAGCACGGCAGCCAGGGCGGAATCCACCCCGGCTCCGGCGAGCGACTTCGCGACAGCCTCCCGCGCTGAGGCCTGTATGCGGTCCCCCCCCCCTGTCAGAAGGGCCTGCGTTGCGCCGTCAGCCGACGAGGTCAACGCCTTCTTCGCGTCGCCCAGATCCGCCTCGACAATCAGGCCGTCCAGCTTCGCGCCCAGATCCGCCACCGCTTGTTCCGCAGCGGCGTTGAGAATTCCCTGCAAGGCGTCGACCGATTGTCCGCGGTCCACCTTCCGGACGGCGGTCTCCATGGAACGCCATTCCTCGGGCAGGGGTATCCGCGCATCGGAGTCGCCGGCCAGGCCGCCCTTCGCGCCCAGCTTTCTGGTCGCGTTCTGCGCCGCCAATTTCAAGGCCTCACGCATGGCCAGCTCCGCCTGCACAGGCGTCACCTCAGCCAGGGAAAGTTTCGGGGTGGAAGCCGGCGCCGGTTCCGGCTTCATCTCGGGAGCCGGCTTCCGGATCGCTTCAGAAACCTCCGTCGTCGCCGTCGGAACGACCGCAGTCTCCTTCGGTTGCGAAGCCTCCGGTTCGTCGCCCTTGGGTGGCGGTGAGGAAGGAGTGGACGGCGCTTCGAGCGATTCCTTGTGGACCAGATCGGATTCCAACGTGACGGGCTCGCCAGAACCGCCCTCGCGCTTGCAGCCGGTCAGGCACATCAAGACAACCAACGTCGCCAAACAAAAACTGGATCGGACCCGATTCAACATCGCCCAAGGACTACCTCAACATCCCGCGGCGTGCGAGTTGAATTCAATGGCGAATCGGCCTTCGGCCATGGCAAATGGCAAAGCCAACCCCGCATCACGCATCCGCAACCCGCA
>JAYPGD010000122.1:7951-13237 GCA_038126655.1 Verrucomicrobiales bacterium | reverse complement strand
GCGATCCAGGGAGTCTTTCATCGGCCGACCTTTCGGGTCTACACCAGCGACGACCTTCAGGGCGTGGAAATGGGCGGAGCGCTGAAGAATGTGATAGCCATCGCCGCGGGCTGCGGCGACGGGTTGGGTTTCGGCGACAATTCCAAGGCGGCCCTGGTCACGCGAGGCATCGTGGAGATGACGCGGCTGGGCGTGGCCAGTGGCGCCAAGCGCGAGACCTTCTCCGGCCTCAGCGGAATCGGCGATCTCGTGGCGACCTGCTATTCCGGCCTGAGCCGCAATCGCACTTTCGGCGAACGCCTCGGACGCGGGGAGGACCTTCCCCAGATCCTGTTCAACACCGCCAATGCGGCCGAGGGATACCACGCCGCCTGCGCCGCCCGGCAACTGGCCCAGAAACTGGGAGTCCCCACGCCGATCATCAACGAGGTCTATGCCGTGCTCTACGAGGGCAAGGACGCCCGCAGCGCCGTCATGGACCTGACAGCCCGCGACGCCGGCGCCGAGGGCGTCTAGAACCTCTGCTTGGAGCCGCCAGACCCAAATCCCGAAGTCCACCCCAGCAAGCCCATGAAACGAATCACAAGTCTCCTCGCCGGCGCGTTGACCTGCTGTCTTTCCGCGCACGGGCTGTTCGCCCAGTCCAAAACCGACGCCTTGCCGGACATTGAGAAGCCCAACTTCATCGTCATCTTCTGCGACAACCTGGGCAACGGCGACATCGAACCCTTCGGCTCCAGGATTCACCGCACACCCAATCTCAACCGCATGGCCCGCGAAGGCCGGAAGTTCACACACTTCTGTGTGACAGCCGGCGTCTGCACTCCGTCGCGGTCCAGCATCATGACGGGCTGCTATTCGCAGCGCGTCGGCATGCATCACAACCCGCGCGACGGGCACGTGCTTCGGCCGGTGTCCACCCATGGCCTTCATCCCGACGAACTCACCGTCGCCGAAGTCCTGAAACAACAGGGCTATGCCACCGCCTGCGTCGGCAAGTGGCACCTTGGCGATCAATTCGAGTTCCTCCCCACCCGGCAGGGTTTCGACGAATACTACGGTGTGCCCTACAGCGACGACATGACCGAAGCGGTCGGCAAACGCCTCGCCCAACGCCCCGGCAACCCGCTCAATGGAAAACTCTGGCCTCCCCTGCCCCTGATGGACGGAGAGGAGGTCGTCGAAGCCCCGACCGATCGCGACCTGCTCACCAAGAAACTCAACGACCGTTCCCTCAAGTTCATCGAGAAGAACAAGGACAAGCCCTTCTTCCTCTACATTCCCGAAGCCATGCCCGGCAGCACGGCAACGCCTTTCGCCAGCCCGAAATTCAAGGGCCGGAGCAAGAACGGCCCCTGGGGCGACTCGATCGAGGAACTGGACTGGGCCGCGGGACGAATCCTGGACAAGCTCGTGGAACTCAAGATCGACAAGCGCACGCTGGTCATCTGGACCTCGGACAATGGCGCCCCGTTGGCGAGGGACATGAAAAGCCCGTCACGCGGCAGCAACCTCCCCTACTTCGGGCGCGGCTACACCACCTCCGAGGGCGCCTTCCGCATGCCGACCATCATGTGGTGGCCGGGGCAGGTTCCCGCCGGAACGGTCTGCGACGACTTCTCCACCACCATGGACCTGCTGCCCACGTTCGCGCGCTTGTCCGGCGGCAGCGAGCCTTCCGACCGCATCATCGATGGCCATGACATCACCAGGCTCATTCTGAATCACACCGGCGCCCGCACCCCCTATGACGCCTTCTTCTACTACTATCAGGATCAACTGCAGGCCGTCCGCAGCGGCCCCTGGAAACTGTTTGTGCCGTTGGAGGACTTCGTGCGGCATCCGCACTTCAAGAAGGGACAATCCGACAAGCCCCTCCTGTTCCATCTCGTGAACGACATCGATTCCAGCGAGAACCTTGCCGGGAAGCATCCCCACATTGTGGAAAGCCTCATGGCCCACGCCGAACGCGCCCGGGCCGACCTCGGCGACAAGGGCCGACGCGGCGCGGGCCAACGCCCGATTGGAACCATGTCCAATCCGACCGCGCGGGTCATGGCGCGATAACGCGCCTCTGCCGACCTCGCCACAAAACCGATCGGCCCAGGTCAGCCGCGCCGAAGCTGTGGCGATTGCTTCCCCCTCACCTGTGCACGCCGGCGAGGACGTCGCGCTCACCCAACGGAATCTCAAACGGCTCCAGCGGCGTTGGTTCATCGTTGTCGAGAAACTGCTCACAAATCCGGAAGAAACCCGCCTCCGTCTCAGTCCGCCTGATCTCGTGGAGAAAGCGTCCGCTTGCCTCCACGCCAATGCCGACGAAATTCATGTACTTCTTCATCTTGCGGACGTGTCGATCCGGTTCGATCCCCGGCGGCTTCACCGATTCGAACAAATCCCGGATGTAAGCCAACACATCCCGTCCCCTGGGGGTGAATTCCGGTTCACCCCGCTGACGCTGGCGGATCTGTTCAAACAGCCACGGATTCCGGATCGCGCCCCGGCCAATCATCACGCCAGCCACTCCGGTTCTTCCAACCACTGCCTCGGCCTTCTGCGCTGAATAGACATTGCCGTTCGCGAGCACCGGACATTTCATCGCCTCCGCAGCCAGCGCGATCAGGTCATAATGCACCGCGCTCTTGTAGGCCTCCTTCACCGTCCGGCCATGCACGGTCAACAGATCCAGGTCGTGCTTCGCGAAGATGGGCAGCAGTTCGTCGAATACCTCCACAGAATCGAAACCCGCCCGGGTCTTTACGGTGAACCTTCCCGAAACAGCGTCGCGCAAAGCCCCCAGAATCCGATCGACCCGATCCGGCTCCCGGAGCAGACCGCCGCCCGCGCACTTCCTGTATACCACCGGCGCCGGACAACCCAGATTCAGGTCCACCGCCGCGACCGGATACCTCTCCAATTCGCGCGCCGTTCGCGTCAGCCATTCAATATCATTTCCAATCATCTGCGCCACGACCGGACGCCCTGTCCCGTTCTCGGTGATTGAACGCAGGATATGCCTGTCCAGCCGGCTGTTGGGATAGACGCGAAAGTACTCGGTGAAGAAAACATCCGGCGCGCCATAGCGGGCGATCAATTCCATGAACGGCAGATCCGTCACGTCCTGCATCGGCGCCAACGCCGTGAAGGGCGCGTTGGCGCTGAGCAGTTCCTTGAATTGTTCGTCGGGTGTCATGGAAACATTCCGTCCTTCCCGCGGCCGTCGTGCTTCGGACTTCCGCTGATCGGGAAAGACATCGGAAGACAAGGTCAAACGCTCAACGTTAAACGTTCAACGTTCAACAATAGAATTGAGTTTGAAGTTGAGCGTTTGCCGTTCGCCCAGCCCCCCCGGTCCGCCAAAAAATCGTGGGCAACCCTCCGCCTTCCTGATTAACTCCGCCGCATGGACGAATTGCTCAAGTTGCTGGAGAAAAACTCCTCGCGAAAGCCCTCGCAGATCGCCGACATGCTCGGCGTCTCCGAAGATGTCGTGCACGACAAGATCAAGGCCTTCGAGGACGACGGCACCATCCTCGGCTACGGCGCTATCCTTAATGAAGACAGGGTCGACTCCGGTCTCGTGCGGGCCGTCATCGAGGTCAAGCTCACCCCGGAGCGCGACGGAGGATTCGACCGCGTCGCAGAGCGCATCGCCAAGCACAGCGAGGTCAAGTCCTGCTACCTCATGTCCGGCGCCTACGACGTGCTGGTCATCATCGAAGACGACGATCTGAAAAAGGTCGCCTCCTTTGTCTCCGAAAAGCTCTCCACCATCGACGGCGTGGTTTCCACCTCCACCCACTTCATGCTGAAGACCTACAAGTTCCACAACATCCTGATGAAACAGGAACAAAACGAGGAACGCCTGGCGATCAGTCCGTAGGATCGCAACGCCGATGGACATGGGGGAATGAACGCAACCGCCATTCTGCTCTTCCAGTTCGGTCACCGCCGTTCCGTCGAGCAGGTTGCGCGCGCCGCGTCTGCCTTCTGGATCGGGCTTGTCCTGGTCCTGATCACCGCCATTCCGCGGAATTACGATCAGTTCCACCTATCCGAACACACGGCCAAATGGCTCTTCGGATCGTTGGTCTTCTCGACGGTTTCCGGGTTCTTGATGTGGTTTGCCGCCTATCGCCTGGGAACGCAGCAGGGCATCCGGAAAGCGGGCCTCAAGCGCACACCCTCGCGCAAGGATACGGAAGAACTGATCGACGGAATGAAGCCCGACGACGTTCTGCGCAACCTCAACTGGGATTCTCATCATGAGGCGGACTGGATCGCCATGCTGCAGGGTTTGAACAAGAGCGAGAACGGACGAACCTGGATCAAGAATCGGGCCGTCTTCCTTTCCATGGTCCTATACGCGCTCAATGAAGCGGCGCGGGAAGGGCCGCCCGACTACAGAGAACTCTCGGCGTGGACCAACGCAGTCGCATTCATGGAATCAGACCTCGGCATCCAGACCAATCTCGCGCACGAGATAGTGATGAAGGAAGAAACCGGCGCCAATTGAAGCAGCCAGAGGATTTTCAACCGCCTTGGACTCGCTCCAGCGCTTGATGCCTCCGAAGGAATTCAAGGTCGGTGGGGCGAGAGTCCCTCGAGCCCAAATCAATGTCCTGTAAGGACAGGAAAATCTTCCGACTTGGCAGCGCATCGGATCTGCGGAGGCTTCTTTCGCTCCTCCAGAGCTTTGACCAGGGCTCGAGGGACTCTCGCCCCACCGGCTCCACACTTCCCTCGGGCGCTCCAGCGCCTCCCGGTTCACTCAGCCCCGTTTTCACCGACCACGCTCTCGAACTCTCCATCCGCCAATCGTGTCCGCAAGTGCCGCATCTGGGTCGCCTCATCAACCGAGCGGATCGGTTCCCCAGTTTCGGCGTCCATGGTGATCGAGTAACCGCGTTCGAGCACGCTTTGCGGCGAGAGCAATCGAAGTCGTTCCCGCGCCCGATCCAATCGCCCCCGGCGCTCCTCCAGCGCCTGGTCGCACAATTCCTGAAACTGTCCGAGTGCCCGAAGCAATTCTGCGCGTTTCAAGTCCACGGTCTTGGACGGCTTCAATCGCAACAACCTGCCGCACAGTCCCCGGCTGCGATGCCCCGCTGTTTCCACGCCGTGCCTTGCGCAACGGGCCATGACATCCATGAGGTCGTCGAGACGCTGCTGATGCTCCTCAATGCGCCGGGATGGCCGGGCAAGCTGCAGCCGTCGCGCCAACTGCGTCACAGAACCATTTGCATCCTCCAAGGCCCCGGCCACGGCGGAGGCAAGGCGCGCCGG
>JAYPGD010000122.1:0-7941 GCA_038126655.1 Verrucomicrobiales bacterium | reverse complement strand
CTCCCGGACAAAGTCGCGGATCGCAAAGACGCCTTCCGTGATCATTTCCGCCGCCGCGCTGGGCGTCGCGGCGCGCAGGTCGGCGGTGAAGTCTGAAATGGTAAAATCGATTTCATGCCCCACTGCGGAAACCACCGGCAGCTTGGACGCAAAGATCGCCCGCGCCACGGGTTCCTCGTTGAAGGCCCAGAGATCTTCCAGGCTGCCGCCGCCCCGCGTCGCCAGGATGAGGTCGAGCCGACCTCCGTCGCCCTGCGATTCGCTCCACCTATTCAGGTCGGCGATCGCACGGGCAATTTCCCTCGCGGCGCCCGCTCCCTGGACCCGGCACGGCGCGAGGAGAAGCGACAACCCCGGATCGCGCCGTTCAACCACATGCATCACATCCCGCAAGGCTGCCGCGGTCGGCGAAGTCACGACGCCGATCCTGCGATTGAACCGCGGCAAGTCCCGCTTCCGCTCCTCCGCAAACAGCCCCTCGGCATCCAGCTTGCGCTTCAGAGCCTCAAACTCCGCCTGCAACGCGCCGACGCCCTTCAATTCAATCTCCCGCACCAGCAACTGGTATTGCCCGCGGGCCTCGTAGACAGTGACTTCACCGCGCAGGATCACCTCGCTCCCATCCTCCAGGAGATCTCGATGCTCCACCCGCTGTCCTCGAAACAGGACGCAGCTCAACTGCGCGTCGCGATCCTTCAGCGTGAAATACATGTGCCCTGAACTCTGCCTGCGGAGATTGGCGATCTCCCCGGTAATCCAGACCTCGCGAAACTCCTTCGTCAACAGCCCCCTAACTCGCGACGTCAGATCCGCGACACTCCAGATCTGCCGCGTCTCCTCCTCCGGAAACAGCTCCCCAAAATCCCACTGACTGGCTGCTTTCTTGCGCGGCATGACAGGCGGGCTTCAGGCGATCTGCGCCGGCATCGGTTCGGACACGCGTTCGATATCGGTCGCCTTCCCGGTCGCGTCGTCGATTTCGACAATCACGCCCTGAAGCAGCACGCGATCCTTCGCCACAGGGAAGCGTCTCGGTTCGTAGGTGAGAAAGCGCTCGATCACCGGTTCGAAGTCCCGTCCCAGGACGCTGTCGTGCGGACCGGTGAACCCGGCGTCACAAAGAAAAGCCGTGCCGCCGGGGAAGATCTGTTCATCCGCGGTCTGCACGTGAGTGTGCGTGCCCACGACGGCGCTGACCCTGCCATCGAGCATCCGGCCCATTGCGATTTTCTCAGATGTCGCCTCGGCGTGGAAATCCAGAAAGATGATGGGCGTTGTCTTCCGGAGTTCCTCCACCGCCTCCTTGACCATGGTGAAGGGATTCTCCAACGCCGCCATGAAGGTGCGCCCCTGCGCGTTGACAACCCCCACCGGCGGCAGGCCCTTCTTCTCGCAAAGCGTCCAGCCCTGTCCGATCGTTTCAGGCCGGTAATTCAACGGCCTGAGGAAACGCGGCTCTTCATTCAGGAGTAGGACCACATCCTTCTGATCCCAGAGGTGATCGCCGGTCGTGATTACATCGACTCCGGCCTCAAAGACCTCGCGGGCCGTGCTGGGGCTGATCCCGGCTCCGCCCGCCGAGTTCTCACCGTTGGCAATCACGACATCCAGCCCGTGCTGGATCCGCAACAGCGGAACCAGCAACTGAACGGCCCGCCGCCCAGGACGCCCGACAATGTCCCCGATAAACAGAATCTTCACGCGCGGGAGCGTAGGCGTCATCCCGCAAATACCCAAGAACGGAGTGGAGCGCCGGCTCGGGCGATTGAAGGCGCTTGGCGAAATCTTTGCGCCGGAATGACAAGACACCCCACCGCGTCGGACTCAGTCACCAGCCGTTCTGCCGCAATACATCCGCAATCTTCACCGGCCGCCCGCCCTGGCGCTTGCTCTCGTCGGCGGCCTCCATGAACGCATAAATCTCGAGGGTCTCCTCCATGGAAACGGGCGGCTTGCCGGTGCGGAAAAATTTCACGCATTCCACGAGCATGGGAGTGTAGTCGCCGCGTTTGGTCTGCTCGACGACCTTCTTCGTGCCGAACGCCGTCACCTTGTACCCGCGCGCGCCCCGCAGTCCGATAAAGGTCCCGACCTTGCCGTCCTTCCACCTGCCGGTGACCACATCCGTCTGTTCCGTGGAGGTCCGCACGACGCTTTCGCACCCCCGCCCCATCACGGCGAACAGGGCCTCGGTCCCATGAATGCCATACCAGAACAGGTCGGGATGACTCGGCTCCAGCGAACACGGCCCATACGAAACCGCCGCCGTCAATTCGCCATACGGCGCGTTGGCCACTTCCTGGACTCCCGGATAAAACCGCAATGACGACGAGCTCCATATCGGCGTCTGGTATTTCTTTGCGAGCTTGTGGATTTCAATGGCGTCCTTGAGCGAGCCGGCAATCGGCTTGTCGATGAACATTGGCTTCCGCGCCTTGATCACCGGGATCGCCTGCTCCAGATGCGGGCGCCCATCCACGCTTTCCAACATCACCACATCCACGTTTTCGCACATCTCCTCGATGGTGTCGTAGAGCTTCACCCCATATTGCTTGACCAGCGTCTCGGTGAATTTGTCGATGCGGTCGCGGCTGGAAGCGATGTCCGGGCTGCCGCCCTTGAACGCCGCGACAACCTTGGCTCCCGGCACATGGCTCTTGCCCTTGGGATCGTTGAACCGGGACGTGAACGCGGTCACATGAGACGTGTCCAGTCCGATCAACCCCACGCGAAACACCTTTGCCGGCGCCGGCTTGGGCTTCGCGCCAGCCTTTGTCTTCCCGGCGGCCTCCGGCTTGGCTTCCGGCTTCTTGGCGGGCTTCTCAGCGGCCGAGAGAAATGCGATGGACGAGGTGAGGACGAGGAGGGGAAGGACGGATTGTCGAAGCTTCATAGAACCCCGATTTCCCGCCATCGGAGCGGATCAGGCAAGCCAATTCTCCGGGGAATCAATCGAAAAGGAATGGGCGTCGCCGACAATCGGGGGATTCTTCCGGCGCGGAAGGCCCTTGAAAGCCGAATCGCCGCAATCCCTGGGGAACGAGCAACTCAATGTTCGTCCCTGCCGCGGGCAGGCCGGCGTTTACGCCGATCAGGCATTCATGATCACGTAGGCGTAAGCCATCAAGGCCAGGGGAATCGCCCAAATAATCAGATAAATCGCCATGCCGATCGCGCCGAACTTGCGCAGATCCTTGTCGATGCTCTTGTTGGTCAGCAACCAGGCGATGCCGTAAGGGGGGAAAAGGAGGAAGGTGATGCGCGTGTGCTCCGGGATTTCGAGCTGCTTGCCGCGCTTCTTCTTCTTCTTGGGAGCGGCGCCCTCTCCGCTGGACAGCGCCGCCTGTTGTTCCTCCCGCATGGACTTCGCGTCCTTTTTCACCAGCGGTTCCTGTGGATTCTCCTGATGTTCCTTGCTCTCCTCAGCCATGACGTCCTCGCAATCTTGATCTGGTTCAATGGTTGGTCCGCGCCGACGCACCAAGTTCAATCAAAGAAGACGGCTTTCCGCAATCCCATAATCGCCCGGAAGAGACTTTGCTTGAGAAAGCCGGACTTTGGCGCCTAATTTATCCCCATCCGTGAATCCCGCCGATGCGTTGCGGCGAAAGCGATTCCGGGCGGACTGCCGGCATTGTCGTACACCCCATGGCGCCACCTGAACCATACCGCACCTCATGGTTGGTCCGCCGCTTCGCCGGGTTCGTCGCTCTCGGCATCCTCAGTGCCCTCCCCGGACCTTCCGCACGGGGCGCCAACCAGGCCCCGGTCATCGCCGATCAGACCTTTGAACTCGACGAAAACGCCGCCAAAGGAGCCTCGCCCTCGCCCGGCAACGGCGTCGTCGCCGCTTCCGACCCCGACATTCCGGCCAACCAACTCACCTTCCGCATCGTCGCGGGCAACGCCGAAGACGCCTTTGCCATTGACCCCGCCACCGGCAGACTGACGGTCGCCAATCCGGACGCCATTGATTTCGAAGCGCATCAACTCTTTCAACTGACCGTCGAGGTGAGCGACGACGCGGGCGGCGAACTCTTCTCCTCCGACAACGCTTTCAACATCACCACCGACACGCACGACACCCGCGCCGTCCTTCTGCATGACTTCAACGGAGACGGCCTCGTTGATCTGGTGGAGGGCAACTACAACCAACGGAACCGCCTGCTGACCAACAACGGTTCGCCGCCCAATCCATTTTCCGGTTCCAACGTCATCGACATCGGAGACCAGGACAGTTCCACCCGGTCCGCCGCGCTCCTGGATTTCGACGGCAATGGCGCGCCCGACATCGCCTTTGCGAACGACGCATCGCCGAATCACATCGCGCTCAACAACGGCTCGCCGATCCCCTTCGACGCCTCCTCCGACTCCAATCTCACCGGCGATTCCCAGGCGTCGACCACGATTGTCGCCGGTGATACGGACGGCGACGACCAACCGGACATTGTCGTGGGAAACGGGGGCTCCCGGAACCGGCTCTACCGGAACAATGGGTCCGGCGCGCCCCTGACCAACCTGATCGGGGAATTCGCCGATGAGGACGGACTCGACACCCGCGCCATCGCTCTGGCCGACTTCGACGGAGACGGCCTGATCGATCTCGTCGATGGAGCCGACGGCGAACGGATCCAACTCCGCCGGAACAATGGCTTCCAGGGGTTCAACCCCTTCGAATTTGTCGCCCCTGCGTATGTCGGGACCTTCGCCGGGGCCGCAGATCTCAATGGCGATGGATTTCCCGACCTGATAGAGGGAAACGCCTCCGCGCAGGCCAATCTGTTGTTCCTCAACGCGGCGACGGGCCCGGGGTTGGACCCATTCGATGGCGTGGTCGGGAGTTCCTTCTCGGCCGATCTGCATGACACCTTTGCGCTGGCCTTGGGGGATCTCAATGGAGACGGCCGGCCGGACCTTGTCGTCGGCAACAGCGGCGCCGTCAATCGAATCCATCTCCATGGCGGAACCTTCGCTCCCTTCAGCGAGGGGATGGATCTCACCGCGGACAGCCATCAGACCCGGTCGCTCGCCATTGCGGATGTCAACGGCGACGGCGCGCTCGACATTGTCGCGGGCAACAAGGATCAGCCCAACCGACTGTATTTGAACAACCTCCGTTCGGCTTCCGCCACGATCACGATCCGGATCAACAACCTCAACGACCCTCCCGCTGTCGCGGATCAACTTTTCACCGTGGCCGAGAACCCGCTGCAGGCAACCGTTGTGGGAACGGTCATCGCAGCCGATCAGGACATGGACCAGGTGACCTTCGCTCTCTCCCCGGCGGAACATCCGGCCTTTGCCATCGATTCACAGACCGGCGTCCTCACCGGCAAGGACCCCGGTCTCATCAACTTTGAACAGACCGAGCGGTTCACCCTCGACGCCGTCGCCGCCGACAACGGCTCCCCCGCCCCAGAAACGACCGCCTTCCGAATTGTGATCGACGTCTTGAACCGGAACGATCCGCCCGCGATCTCTCCGGGGCAGGTTTTTACCATCGACGAAAACACGCCCAACGGAACTACCGTCGGAGCCCTTGTCATCGAGGACGAGGATCTCCAAAACTCCCCTCCCGACACCCACCGATTCGCCATTTCCAGCGGAGACACCGGGGCCTTTGAAATCGACCGGGACACCGGGGTGATCCGGGTCAAGGACGCGACGCAGCTCGACGCCGAACTCGTGACCTCGTTCATGCTCTCTGTCACGGTCACCGATGCCGGTCTGCTCACGGACACGGAAGTTGTGACCATCAACTTGAACAACCTCGCGGAGCCACCCGCGCTGCAAGCCAATCAGAACTTCACTGTTCCCGAAGCAGCGACTGTCGGCGCGCAGGTCGGCCCCGGCGACGGACGCGTCCTTGTCTCACCAAAGGAACCAGGCGTCGCCTATTCGTTCAGCGTCGTGGGGGAATCCCCATTCACCATCGATCCCGAGACCGGAGCCCTCTCCGTCGCCGCGCCGGCGGCCCTGGATTACGAGCCCTTGGCGCCTGATTTCTTCATTGCGGTGACGGTTCGCGTCACTGACGACAACTCCCCCAGTCTGTCGTCCACGACCGTTGTCCGAATCGACGTTGAGGATATCAACGAGCCGCCATCCCTGGCTCCCGGGCAAAGCTTCGACATTGTCGAACATCTCGCCAATGGTTCGGTGGTAGGGACCCTGCAGTTCAGTGACCCGGACCTCGACGATCCGCCGGATTTTTCGGTCAATTCCCCGGCGCTCGCAATCGACAGCGCCGGAATCATCACGGTGGCGGATTCCCGCTTGCTGGACTTCGAGACCGCCATGACCCTGACTCCGGACGTGACCCTCACCGATCGAGGAGGAACCGGCCTGTCTGACACCCGCTCCATCACGATCAATCTTTCGGACCGCAACGATCCACCGCAAATCACCTTGCCCGCCCCGGTGACGCTCCTAGAAGATTCCCAGGTCGAGATTCAAGGCATTGCCGTTACAGAAAACGAGAACGGAGCCGCGCCCCTTCTCCTCGACCTGCAGGTTTCCCATGGCTCCCTCACCCTGCTCGCCGCCGACGGGCTGATTCTCACCGACGATGACGGCACCGATGGGACCCTTCAGTTCGCCGGATCCCAGAGCGCCGTGACTGTCGCGCTTGCGACAGGGCTCCGGTATGCGCCCGCGCCCGATTACGCGGACGGAGACATGTTGATCGTCATCGCAGACGATCAGGACGACGCCGGCGTGGGCGGCCGGGCCGTGGCCCGGGAGAAGTTGGCGATCACCGTCACCCCGATCAACGACGCGCCGTCCGTTTCAACGACGCCGCTGCAAACCATCCTGGAGGACGCCGGGCCGCAGTCCGTTCCGGACTGGGCCGTGTTCACGCCCGGTCCATCGACAGAGTCCGGGCAGGCCCCCTTGGCCTTTCTGGTGTCGGGGGTAGACGAGGACTTTTTCACCCAACCGCCCGCGGTGGATCTCGACGGGCGGCTGACCTTCGAGACCGCGGAGAACATCAATGGCGAAACCACGTTCACACTGCGGGCCCAGGACAATGGCGGCGTCCTCAACAACGGCGCCGACACTTCACCCCCGGTCCAGGTCACGCTGAATGTCACCCCGGTCAACGATCCCCCGTCGTTCACCGCCGCCGACCCGCCCGCGGTGAACGAAGATTTCGGCAGCCACATTCTTCCCGGTTGGATCCAGCAGGCCGGCGCCGGCCCCCTGAACGAGTCCGGTCAGTCCCTGGCCTTCGTCGTTGAGAACGTGAGCGACGAATTTGCGTTCCAGTCCCCGCCAACCGTCTCTGCTGACGGGACGCTGAGCTTCTCCCTGACCCCTGACGCCAATGGGACTGTGACATTCGACGTCTTCGCCATGGATGATGGCGGCGTAGAGAACGAGGGCGAGAACCGCTCCGCGGTCCAGACCTTCATCGCCCGGATCACCCCGGTCAACGACCCGCCCAGCACGCAGTTGATCTCGCTGCCCGCATTCCAGGAGGATGCCGGACCTCAGACCATCGCTTCCTTCGCCGAATTCTTCCCCGGCCCCGCGAATGAATCAGACCAGAGCGTCTCGACCTTTCTGATCACCGGACTCACCAATCCATCCCTTTTCCTGCACCCGCCGACCATCAACAGCGCCGGCGACCTCACCTTCACCCCGGCGGCCAACGCCCACGGTTCCGCCGCCTTCACCGTCTCCGTGCGCGACGATGGCGGCACGGGGAACGGCGGCGGCGACACATCCCCCGAACTGCCCGCCGCGATCGTCATCCTGCCGGGCAACGACCCCCCGGTCATTCAGCCGCCCGCGTCCCCTCCTTCGGGGATGGAGGACGCCCCGCTCTCCATTTCGGGCATCGTCGTCAGCGACATCGACGCCTCCAACGAATCGCTGCGCTTCAACCTCTCCCTCCCGCACGGGACCCTCGCCCCGACCGAGGGCACGGCCCTCATC
>JAYPGD010000121.1:0-13371 GCA_038126655.1 Verrucomicrobiales bacterium | reverse complement strand
TCCATTGACGCCCAAGCCCGGCGCCTGTTCAATTTTTCAACAGCCTGCTAGGCGCGCGGAATTCATTCCGCATCAACCGCCTAACAACCGCGTCGCCCGGCAGGATCACGTCTCCGGACATCCTGTGTTGAAGCGGAATGAATACCGCGCGCCGATGGACGTGATTGGAACGGGGATAAGCCAACAAGAACGGAGCGCGGCTGTGTCGGAGACCAGCCGCAGCAGCGCCAGCGCCCCCATCGTCGCCTGCAATCCAGAATCGACAGGCATTCACTTCTCCAATAGAAGTCAAAACCGGAATGAGCGAGGAATCCCAGTCCGCCGGTTCCGATTTCCCAAAGGACCAACCGCGCCGTTACCACCCCTTCGTTCTCGGCATCGTCGCGGTGAGCCTGGCCCTATACATCCTCAACGCCTGGCGTCCCTGGGAGCCGCGCGTTCACGGAAAACCGCTCAGCGTCTGGATCGAGCAATATCGTCACGGCAGGCATCCCGAAGCGCAGACAGCGCTGCGCTATCTCTACTCGCTCGGAGACCCGCAGGCCAATGGAGCCATCGAATTGTTGAACACTCCGGACGTTGCCTGGGAGAAAAAGCTGACCGAATTCCGCAAGAAGCTTTCCCGCGACAAGAATTTCCATGTTGTCTCCCGCCGAGCGCAACGCCATCGCGGACTCGAACTTCTCAGGGCCATGGGCCTGTCCGCGAAACCCGCCCTGCCGCACATCCGGCCGTGGTTGTCTTCGGACGACGCCTTGATGCGAGCGGCGGCCATCGCGACCGTCTTCAACATCGGCGCGACCGATCCGGAGACGCAGCGCGCGCTCGTCGATTCGGGGTTGAAGACCTGGGATACATTCCCCTTGCTCACGCTCGCGGCGCTATATCGCCAGCAACCGACCATGCCGCCCGACGGTTTGAAACACCTGACCAATCGTTTGGCCTCCATCTCATCCACAAACGGGCGCGACACGCGCAACCTCCGCTTCATTCGTTCGACCTGCCATATTCTTCAGGCCCTCGGCCCCGCAGCGGCAACAGTCCCTTACCTCAAGCAGCTTCGAGAGACCGGGCATGCGTCAACACGAATGGCGGCCGAACAGGCGCTGTGGCACATCGCCCCGGGAACAGGCGTTGATGAGAAACGGGCCGAGAAGCTCGCTGGATGGTTGGAGTCGCTCCAGGCGTTGGACCATGAAAGGGTGCTGCAGGAACTCAAGGCCACCAACGTCGTCACCGCCCCCTTTGAGAGACGCATCGCCGCGAGCCTGCAGCGCCACGTCATTGCCGGCCGCATGCACATGCTGACGGACCCGCTTCTCGCCAGCCTGGGCAAGGAGGCGGAACAACTCACCCCGCTCTTGAGAACGCATTTGGACCACAGGGACAAGGACCACGCCATCAGCGCCGCGCGGGCCTTGTGGAAGATCACCGGAGACATCGATGAGTCCCTTCCCACGTTGTTGACGCATCTACCCACGTATCCCGGCCGGCACGCCGCGCTGGCAATCGCGGACATGGGCCCCGAAGCCAAGCGCGCAGTCAAACCCCTGGAAGATTACCTCAATCAACGCGGCCGCCTTCCACATTACGCCTTTGCGCATTGGAGCGTAACCGGAAGAACAGAAGAGGGCGCGCCGCAACTGCGTCAGCTTTTGTCCATCAGAAATCCAAACCGACGCGTTGATGAAACCCTGATTTACGTGGTCAAGATGGGAGAAGACGCCGCCGCGCTCGCTCCGGAGTTGCTCGAAATCGCCAACCGCCCACAGTCCTCGTTCAGTGAACGTCGAAGAGCCATCACGGCTCTCAAATCCTGCGCGCCAGACAAACTCTCCGAGATCGATCCGGAACGACTTGAAGAATTCAAAGCGCTCGTTGAAGCGGCGAGGTGAGGTCCAACTTGAGAACCGCACGGGCAATGCCAGAGCCAGTGCAACCAAGGCTTGAGTATGAGTCAAAGGAACCGTTGATATCGTTCTGATCGGTGTTCCAACCCGGAGGGTTCAAAGCCTGAGTAGCCGGGGGCAAGTCCTCGCCGCCCCCGGTATCGAGGCCAAAAGCGCTCCGACCCCGAAGGGCGTCGCAGAGATGACCGTTCCGCTGGCTCCCCGTTGGGGAGCGACCTGTTGAAATCGACGGTTTCCGGGAGTGGCGAGGACTTACCCCCGGCTACCTGCGCTGAAAACGCTTCGCGTTGGTTCCTTGGGCTGAAGCCCCGGGCTTGGTGCGCAAGGAGCTTCGCCCCATCGGCCGAATCACCCGACCAACTCCGTCATCTCGCCCGAGCTGTCCGCGAAGGCTTCGAGCGGGACGCCGATGCGGCTGAGGATCGTCGCGTGGACATTGGCGAAAGGAGTGTCCTCGCCGAAGCGGAGATACTGGCCGTGCTTGAAGCCGAGTCCTCGGCCGCCGGCGAAAACGATGGGGTAATTCGTGTTGTTGTGCGTGCGGCTGTTGCTCGAGCCATAGAGCAGGGTCGTGGAATCCAACAACGAACCTTCACCTTCGCGGGCTTCCTTGAGCCTTCCGACGAAGTAGGCGAACTGCTCCGCCAGGAATCGATCCCACTTGCCCAAGGCCTCCGCGCCGCCCTTCTTGTTCCAGCCGTGCGCGAGCTTGTGCATGGTCTCGCCCAGACCAAGCAGACCCGGGAATTTGCCGGCAATGGAGGTCGCGCCGTTCATGTTGCCGAGTTGGTAGGTGGCGAGACGAGTAGAATCCGTCTGAAAGGCCAGGAACATCAGGTCGTACATCGTGCGGATCAATTCCAAGGGTGTCTCGTCCGTGGCGTCGAGGCTCAGACCGCTGGAATCGACCTTCGGCTTCGGCACATCCAGCCAGGATTCGGAGCGCTCCACCCGCTTCTCGATCTGCCGGACGGAGGCGAGATACTCGTCCAGCTTCTGTTGGTCCTCGGAGCCCAGGCGCGTCCGCAGGGACTTCGCGTTCTCCAGAACCAGGTCCAACATGCTGCCGGAGTTCTGGAGTTCGCGACGTTGCGCCGCCTTGCTGGATTCGTTGACGCCGAACAGACGATCGAACACCTGCCGCGGCTTGTTCAACGCGGGGATGGGTTGCCCCGTGCGCGAAAAGGAAAGCGTGCTGGAGCGCGTCGATTCGCCGACGCCGCCGTCCGTCGAAAGAACCAGTGACGAGTAACGCGTCTGGTCGCCGAAATGCGCGGCGGCGATCTGGTCCATGGAAATCGAATTCTGCATCTGGCTGCCCTTCAACTCGGCGCCCGTCAGGAAGATGTCGCTGGTGTCATGCCCGCCCATCTTGCGGCCGTGCGGATGGGACAAGCCGCCCAAGATCGTGACCTCGTCGCGCAAGGCCTCGAGCGGCTTGAGGCTGTTGTTGAACTCAAAGTCGCGGCCTTCGCCCTTGGGGAACCAGTTCCAGTTCGCGTGCTCGTGGTCCGCGTTCGGCAGGCTCACGCCGTAGGGAAAATAAACCGCCGCAAAACGACGAGGGGCCTGCGCCGCTTTTGCTGAAGCCTCCATACCGCCCAGAAACGGCAGAGCCAACGAAACGCCCGCGCCACGAAGAAAGGTTCTGCGATCCAGATGCCAGGACTTGTTCATGCTTCGAGGATTCATACCACTTCCTTCCAACCGTTGGGAACGACAATTGTCACACAACCTCTCTCGAACCTGAACTCGCCTACAATCCGGATTGACCCCACGGATGGCAAAGCCGACCCACGGATGTTCTCTTCTTCAATCCGTGGTTCGGCTCTGCCATCCGTGGGGTTATAGAATCGAATCGACCGGTTTCGCCGCCCTGACTCATTTGCTCAAAAACGGCTCACTGACAACGATGGCCTCAATGAGTCGCCGGAGGTTGTAATCGCTCGTGGCGAACGATTCACTCAATTGGTCCACGATCTTCTCATCCCCAAATTCCAAATCCCGTCCCAGCGCAAAGGCCAGCAGGCGCGAGGTCAACGCCCGGGCGAATTGCTCCTTCTTTGTATTCACCAGAAAACGTTTCAATCCGGCAATCCCCTCCACCTTGTCACTTCCGGGCAAGACTGCCTCGGCCACGACTGGTACGCGGACGTCTTTCAACCGTTTGCCGACCTTCTCCTTGCGGAGGATCTGCTCGCGGAACAAACCGTCCGCGCCGAACTCCTCCAAAGCCACGCCCCACGGGTCGATGCCGCGATGGCAGTCATTGCAGGCCGGGTCCTTGCGATGGATTTCCAACTGCTCCCGCACTGACTTTCTCGCGAAGTCGGGATCCTCCGGATCGAGCCCCGGCACATTCGGAGGCGGCGGCGGCGGCGGATCGTCGAGCAACCGCTCCCGCAGCCAAACCGCGCGCTTGATCGGATGTGAATCCGCCCCGGTCGAATTGCCCAGCAGGATCGCCCCCTGCGTCAGCAGCCCGCCGCGCCGGTCCTTCGGCTTCAGCGCGACGCGTTCAAAGGCCATACCTTTCGGCCCCTTGATTCCGTAGTGCCGGGCGAGGCGTTCATTCACGACCGCGAAGTCGGAGTCCAACAGGTTCAACGCGCTGAGGTCGTTGCGCAGGATCTCAGCAAAGAAGGCCTGCGCCTCGCGCCGCATCTCCGGCTTCAACGCGTTGTCAAAATCGGGATAGAACTCCGGGTTGATCGCGACGCGGTCGATGGCCCCGAGGTCCAGCCATTGATCGGTAAACTGCTCGACGAACTGCCCGGCGCTTTCGCTCTTCAACAAGCGCCGCGCCTCACGACGCAACACATCGGGCTTCGCCAGGTCCCCGGCATCCGCGGCCTTGCGCAAACGCTCGTCCGGCATCGAAGCGCTCAGGAAATAGCTCAGGCGCGAGGCGAGTTCGTGATCGTTCAGATCGCGACGTTCCTTCGCCGAGGCGGGCTCGACCAGGTAGAGAAAGTCGGGCGAAACCAGGGCCATCGCCAAGGCCTCGCGCATCGCAATCTCAAGGGACTCGGATTGCCCGCGGATCTTTTCGTAGTAGCCGAAATAAGTTCCGGTCTCCGCCTCGGAAACCGGCCGACGAAACGCACGCGTCATGAACCGTCGCAGGACCTTCCAGGCATAGGCCGCTTCGTCCGAGTCACGCAACGGCGAGGAAAACAGGATGTCCGTGTGATGCTTGGGCGGCCACTGCGCGAAGACCGGCCCTTCAAACTCCAACGACTCGATGACAATCTGCGGGAAATCCGGATCATCCGGGAACTGCCAGACGCGACGCTTCTTGCGCTTCACCTTCCGCTGCTCCTTCTTCGGCAGGTTCGGATCGACGGGATCCTGAACGGTGACCTGTTTGGGTTTTCCGGGGTCTGTTCCGTCGGTGTAGACATTGCGCGCCCAGATCCGCAGTCCGGGAAACTTGCTCTGCGTCCGACTGGGTCGCGGAAATTGTTCCATGCGTCCGTGGAACTCAAAGGCTTGTGTCTCCGCTGAAACCACATCCGCCTGACCCAATTCCTTCGACGGCGAACTGACATCGGCGCGCAGCCCCACGTTCACCGCGAGCCGCGGATGCCCCTTGGTCCGACTCGGAATCGCCCGCGCCTTGATCCGCACGATGAACCCGCCCTCGTCGGGATACTCCTCCAACCGGGAGACAAACGTCCCCCAACGCGAAAGGGTGTTGGTCCAGATCTGACGTCGACCGCCCTCATTATAGGCCGTCTCGAACTTCCCGTGATGAACCTTCGGCGCCGGTCCCGTGACAATGACCTTCGCCAACGCCTCCCGCGCCGCCTTCAGGTAGTATTCCAACTGCATGTCCGAGATCCGCAGCGCGGCGCCGTTGTTCCTGAAGCCGTCCTTCGACGCGGAATCCGGCGGCAGGTCCCGGGCGTAGTCGTCATCGATCCCCAGCAGGTCGCGCATGGTGTTGTTGTATTCCACACGGTTGAGCCGCCGCAGCACGACGCCCGACCCCGCCTTGCGCTGCGCCTCGACGACGCGATCGATCTCCCGCGTCAACCAGCCGATCACCGCGCGGCGTTCCTTGTCGCTGAACTGTGATTCATCCTCGGGCGGCATTTCACCTCGGTTCAGGGTGTTCAGGACATCGTGCCAGGTTTCGGCGGCCGGGCGATCGTTCAGCAGATCGGTTGAAAGATCGTCGAGTCGGAGGTCCGACTTCTGCTTCTCGGAGCCATGGCATTTGAAGCAATGCTTCTTCAAGGCCGGAAGCACATCGCGTTGGAAGTCGGGTTGCGCGGCAATGGACGACGCGACGCCGGCAAAGGCGACAACTCCAAGGACCAACAGCGCGGCGGCTTTGCGATACAAATTCATGGAAGCGTGGATTCTAGGAGTGGAAGGAGACGTTGTCACCGAGGAACGAATTCACCAAGGAGCGGGAAATGGCGTAGTTGAAACTGGGATAGGAAGCAGAGACTACAGGACTCTGAAGTCATCGACGGGGCGCGGGATTCATCCCGCTTCAACCTTCGGAAACCAGCGGTTCACGCCTACGCCCACGCGGCGGGAATTTCAACGCTGAAGCGGAATAAATTCCGCGCTCCTCAGCCTGTTCCCGATACCGCGCCTGGCAAACCACGACGCGCTCCGGCATCTCCACGCCTTTGTGCCGGCTGCGCCGGCAGGGCGACAGGAAGGTCGCCCCTCCTTGAGCAGCCGCCATTTCTCAAGCCAGAATCGGGTTCACCACGTGTCCGTGGATGTCCGTGAGGCGGAACCAGCGGCCTTGGAACTTGTAGGTCAGGCGTTCGTGATCGATGCCGAGGAGGCGCATAATCGTCGCCTGAAAGTCGTGCACATGGACCTTGTCCTTGACCGCGTTCATGCCGAGTTCGTCGGACTCGCCGTAGCTCATGCCCGGCTTGATTCCGCCGCCGGCCATCCAGATTGAGAAAGCGTAGGGATGATGATCCCGCCCCCAGCGCGGACGATTGTCGAATTGTCCCTGGATGAACGGCGTGCGACCAAATTCACCGCCCCAGATCACCAGCGTGTCCTCCAGCAACCCCCGCTGTTTGAGATCCTTCACCAAGGCGGCGCTGGGCTGGTCGGTGTCTCGGCATTGGTTGTAGAGCTCGGTGGTCAGGCTGTTGTGCTGATCCCAACCCGCGTGCATGAGCTGCACATAGCGGGTGCCGCGTTCGATCAACCGCCGCGCCATCAGGCAATTGTAGGCAAAGGTTCCCTGCTCCTTCACGCCCGGACCGTACATGTCGAGCACGTGTTGCGGCTCATCCGAAAAGTCGGTCAGGTCCGGCACGCTCGTCTGCATGCGATACGCCATTTCATACTGCGCGATGCGGGTCGAAATCTCCGGGTCGCCCATCTCGCGTTGCTTGAGCGCGTTGATCTCCGCCAGGTCGTCCAACATGCCGCGGCGCAACTTCGGACTGATGCCGTTGGGATTCTTGAGATAGAGCACCGGATCGCCCGTGCCGCGGAACTTCACGCCCTGGTAGCGCGAGGGAAGAAACCCGGAGCCCCAATAGAAATCGTAGAAGATCTGCCCGCAGGTGGAGCCCTTGCTCAGCGAGGTCATCACGACAAAGCCGGGAAGGTTGCGACCCTCGACGCCCAGGCCGTAGGTCATCCACGCGCCCAATGTCGGACGACCGGGGATCTCCGCGCCGCTGAGAAAGAAGGAGATCGCGGGCGCGTGGTTCACCTGCTCGGTGTGCATGCCTTTGATGAAGCAGATGTCGTCCGCGGCCCTGCCGACATGCGGCATGAGATCGCTCACCCAGGCGCCGCTCTGGCCGTATTGGCGGAAGGGCTCCACCGGCGCGAGCATGACCTTGCCGGTGGGATCGCCCGTCATCGTGCTGAAGCGCTTGCCTTGAAAATAGCTGTCCGGAACCGGCTTGCCGTGCATCTCCTTCAGCTTCGGCTTGTAATCGTAAAGATCGCAATGCGTCGGCGCGCCGTTCTGGAACAGGTAGATCACCCGCTTGGCCTTGGGCGCGAAATGCGGCAGGTCCGGCAGCCCGATCATCCCGCCGCCAGTCGCCCTGGGCGCCGCCTGCAGCAATCCGTCGTCCGAAAGCATCGACGCCAACGCCGCGCCGCCGATCCCGACCGCCGAACGGCCGAAAAAATGACGCCGGTTGACCTGCAGTTGGGATTCGGTGATGGGATTCATTTCACGAGTCGTGGTCAGGGAAATTCAAGAACGATGTGAATGAGGAATCGCCCTCACCCTCAATCCCTCTCCCTTGAGGGAGAGGGCCGGGGTGAGGGGGAACTCCAAAGATTCGTAGCAGCCGACGTGAGGAGGCTCATTTTGATTTGCGCGCCAGGATATGAGCCTCCTCACGTCGGCTGCTACGGTCGATTGAATTTGAGGCTGCGCCTTCATTCCTTGTTCAACGCTTCGTCCGAATTGAGGATCGTCAGGCACACCGTCGCGAACGCCGCGTGCTCGATGGAATCGATCGCCTCATCACGCGCCGATTCACCAACCGCCAACAACGCTTCGGCCGCCTTCTTGTCCCGTTTGAAATCCTCGCGCGCCCGATCCAGCCCGCGTCGCCAGATCTTCATCTCCGCGTCGCTTGCCTCTCGCGCCAGGGCGATCTTCAACGCGCGATTCAACCGGACTTCATCCGACGCGCCCTTGCCCGCCTCATGAAACACCCGCTCCGCCATGACGCGCGCGGCCTCGGCATAGGTGACGTCGTTGAACGTGCTCAAGGCGTGCAGCGGAGTGTTGGTCCGCTGGGCCTTGACCGTGCAGGTCTGGCGCGAAGCGGCATCAAAGAACATCGTCGGCGCCACAATCCGTCTCCAGAAGGTGTAGAGGCTGCGGCGATACAACTTCTCGCCCTGGTCACGGGTGTATTTCTTCTTCCCGAAAGTGGCCTCCTCCCAGATGCCCGCGGGCTGGTAACCGTTCACCGGCGCGCCGCCGACCTTGGCGACCAACAAACCCGCCCCCGCCAAAGCCTGGTCGCGGATCATCCACGAGGGCAACCGATGCCGCACGCCGCGGGCGAGCAGCCGATTCTCCGGATCCTTCTCAAATAATTCAGGCGTCACGCGCGAAGTGCGGCAGTAGGCGTCGCTGGTGACGATGAGCTTTACCAAGGCCTTCACATCCCAGCCGCTTTCCATGAACTCGGCGGCCAGCCAGTCGATCAATTCCGGATGAGCCGGGAACTCGCCTTGCGCGCCGAAGTCCTCGGTCGTCTTCACAATGCCGAGTCCAAAGAACTGCTGCCAGAAACGGTTGACCGTGACGCGCGCGGTCAGGGGATTGTCGCGCGAAACCAGCCAGCGCGCCATGGCCAGGCGATTGGTCGTCACGCCCGCCGGCAGGTCCGGCAAGGCCGCCGGCACAGCCCCCCAGATCTCGTCGGTCGGCTGGTTGTACAACCCCCGATTCAGCATGAAGGTCTTCCGCGGCTTCTCCATGTCCGCCATGACCATCACCTTCGGCACGGCTTTCTTCAGGCCGTCCAATGACTTTTTGGACCGGTCGTATTTCGCCTGCAGGCCCGCGTAGGTCCTGTCCGACTTGCGGAAGGCCCTGCCGACCGTTGACGCCTGCGCCTTGCTGCGCTCCTTTGCCGGCGCGCGCAGGGCGAACAGAAGTTCCAGTCCCTCCTTCGCCAGCTTCGGCTCCTTGTCCCGCGTCACCGACAAACGAAAATGTCCGAGCGTGTGCAGCCGCGCGCCGTGCTCGTGATGCAACCTGAATTTCAGGACGGCGCCCTTGGCGTCATCGATCGCTTGGGCGAAGCGAAACACCGCCGCGTGCTCGCCCTCGACCTTCTTGCCGTTCCATACGCCCCACCCGGTCTTCGGCTTCCCGTCGAACACGTCCTTGATGGGAAGCCCGCCCTGCTCGTAGGTCGCCTGCGCGGAAGCGATCTTGATCGCTTCAAAGTCCTTCGCTCCCGGCCGCTGAATTCCAACCTCGAGTTCCGTCAGCACGAAGTTCCCTCCCTCGGACCGCGAGAGCCCGCCCTTGGGCAGCGAGGGATGATTCAACGCCTCCAGCAGCAGGCCGGTGACGCGCTCCGTGCGATTGGTGACCAGCACGGTGTAGGAATCATTGTCCGGCGTCGGACCTTTCGCGACCAGCGCGCCGTTCTTCTGGATCGTGAAGAGCTGCCGATCCGCAAAAGCCTTGTGCGGCTTGAGCGTCGTCCATTCGCCGGCCTCGATCTGCGCCAGCTTCTGCTTTTCCCAGGCCGGTTGCTTCGACGCGATCTCCCGGGAGCGCTTGCTCATCTGCCCGGAGATGGACGCCAGTTCCTTTTCCAATCGCGTCGTGTCCAGTTGCTGTCGCTCAGTGGGCGAGGCGAGAATCGGCGGCGTCTGGGGATTTCGCCCGCGTCCGTCCACCGGCGTCTGGTTGAAGATGGCGAACAAGGAAAAATAATCTTTGCGCGTCAGCGGATCGAACTTGTGGTCGTGGCAACGCGCGCAGTTGAAGGTCAGCCCCATCCAGATGGTGCCGGTGGTCTCAACCATGTCCATGATGTAATCCACGCGATTCTCCTCCGCGATGCGGCCGCCCTCTCCATTGATCATGTGGTTCCGGCAGAAGGCCGTGGCAAGCTGCTGCTCGTGGGTGGCGTTGGGAAGAAGATCGCCGGCCAGTTGCCAGATGGTGAATTGATCCCACGGCATATTCTCGTTGAAGGCCCTCACCACCCAGTCGCGCCACGGCCACATCGTCCGCTCCATGTCCCCCTGGTAGCCGTTGGAGTCGGCATAGCGCGCCGCGTCCAACCAGTCCCAGGTCATGCGTTCGCCATAACGGGGCGAGGCGAGCGTTTCATTCACCAGGACCTCCCAGGCATTCGGACGCTTGTCGTTCACGAATGCGTCCACCGCCTCAGGCGTCGGCGGCAACCCGGTCAGATCGAGCGACAGGCGGCGAATCAAGGTCGCCCGGGACGCGCGCGGCTGGGGCGTGATGTTCTCCGCCTCCAGTTTCCGATTGATGAACGCATCGATCGGGTGTGGCGCTCCGGCGGGAACTTCCGGTCGCTCCACCCGCGAAAGCGACCAATGCCCGCCCCATTCAGCGCCCTCATCAACCCACCGACGGATCTTCTCGATCTGCGCGGGCGACAGCTTCCGACTCGCGTCCGGCGGCGGCATCACCTCATCCGGATCCGCGCTGAGCAGGCGCCGCAGGAGTTCACTGCGACCGCTCTCCCGCGGCACGACGACCGCGCCGGCATCGCGTCCCCGTTTGACGTCATGCTCGTCGTCCAATCTCAGGTCGCCCTTCCGGGACTTGGCGTCGGGACCGTGACAAGCAAAACAGGCGTCGGAAAACAGGGGCAGGATCTCCCGGGAGAAACTCACTTCAGCCCGGGCTTCCGGCGCAGCCGCTCCCCATGAGACGACCGCAAGAATGGCGCACAATTTCTTCATTCGGAATCGATCGAAACGATACAACCCGGTCTGACGACGCCTAGCACAAATTTATTGTGTTCTGGACCGGAATTGCCGGTCAGACAGCCAGGAACACCAACGGCGTCAGCAGCGCCAGATCGGCCAGGATGCGCGTCCCCCTCCGACGCGTCGCCGGCCTCCCAAAATCAAGCCACCCCAACGCAAACAGACTCACCGCGGCGCAAATCCCCGCCTTGAGCAGATCGCCGCCAAAGTTCGCGCAGGCAATCGACACGATCAAGACGCCCAACCCGAGGCTCACACGCCCAACGTTTCGCGCCCATTTCGGCCAACGATTCAAAAAGGATCCCGGGTCCGTGCGATCCGCGGGCAACGACTCCCATACAGTGATCGACGCGCAATTCTGGATGCAGACCACTGCAAACAACACCGCGCCGCCGAGCAATCCGCCCTTGGGCAGTTCCGTCAAAGCCCAGGGTTGCAAGGCGGCCCCCGCGGCAAAGACCAATCCAACTCCCGCCTCTTTGGGCAACCATCCCAGATGCGCGCCATCCAGGTGCGTCAACGCAAACCAGACCGCCGTCGCCGCGCCCACCGCCCCGGCCGCCAGCCATCCCTCGCGGTTCAGGCATTGAAATGCCAGCGCGACCCCGATCACACAGACAACCGCCTGAATCAGCCAACCCATGCCGCCGATTCTCCGGTGAAATCGATGCCGCTCTGTCGATTCGTGGCGACCAACCCGCGCATCCAGCCAGCGATCCGCAAAGTAGACCTCCCACACCGCGACAAACAACAGCGCCCGCTGCGGCCAGGAAAACTCCACACCCGCCATCCGCGCAAACAACTCCTGCCAGACGACCGCGACAACGGGCGCGTCGAGATTCAATACATTGGGCCACAGCCACCAGGGCATGGGCTGGGTCTCACGCTCGTTCTCATTCATCACGGATACGCCAATCTGCGACAAAATCAATGTGGCGAAAAACAATTTTGGCTTGTCGATGCGCCCCGGCCGGAATCAGGATCAAGGAACAACAACAGCGACACGCCGAAATTTTATTACCCAGCAGCAACCATGAAGATCACCGAGGCTCTCCACGCCGAACACGTCGTGTTTCACAATCTATTCGACCATCTGGAGACCGTCCTGCCCAACGCCGGATCGTTGGCTGAGGTCCATGCGATGCGCGACATGCTCGCCTCCATGATGGACGCCCACGGCAAGGTTGAACACACGCTCCTCCTCGACCCCTTGGAGCACTGCTTCGATCAGTTCGGCCACAGCGAATCCTTCCACAATGAACACGAGGAAATCGAGCAGCGACTCAACGACGTCAAGGCTGCCACGGATGTCGACGCGGCCAAGCAGGCTCTAAACTCCGCCGTGCTCCTGGCGCGCGACCACTTCGACAAGGAAGAACGCCTGGTCTTCCCGCTCGCTGAAAAACACCTCAGCGAAAAAACCCTCCTCGAACTCGGCCAACGCTGGAAAGCCGAACACCACGCCGACGCCCCGGCCAAGGAAGTCTAGCCCGCAATCTTCACCGATGCGGTGAAGATTGCGGGAAATTCGAATTTCGAAATCCGGAATTCGAAACAAATACAGAATATCAAATTCAACAAACTCGAAACAACGCGCTCCGCTTTCGGCGGGGCGTTTTGAATTTGAAGCATTGATTCATTCGGATTTGTTTCGAATTTCGATATTCCTGGTTCGGCTGTCCCGGAGCCGTTTCCCCAACGCCCCCTCGCACCGCTCCCTTCCCGACGGCAGCGATTCCATCCCCTGCAGCATCAGATCCGGATCGATCAGGTCGTGCTCAAACAACCGCCGCACGAAATCGGAGGTCGCGCGCCCCGCGTTCCAGATTTCCCCAACCGCCAGATCATTCGGATCCAGACACCAACCCGAGGCGCCGCCCGTGGATTCCGGCCGCACCTCGATCAACCGAAATTGCCAACCTTCCGGAAGAACGGCGCCATTGGGATCGAAGGCGCGAGCCCCGGCAGGGGCGGCCCAAGACACGGCGACCGGGGAGCGGAA
>JAYPGD010000120.1:0-13418 GCA_038126655.1 Verrucomicrobiales bacterium | reverse complement strand
GTGACGCGCATGAAGATGTCGAACTCGATCTCCACGCCGGCGTTGGTGTTCTCGACATCGATGTACCAAGGCCCGGTCTCCGAGGTGTCGATCGGGATATTGGTGGAATTGATCGCCGCCTCGTTGCCCGGGGTGAAAGACGGATCGGGCTGATTATTCGTGTGGATCAGCAGCGGGAAGGAACTGGGAGTGCGATTGCGCAGGTCGATGTAGAGGTTGGTCGCGTTGTAAGGCAGGAAATTGGCGAAGGTCTGGGCCGTGTTCGGATCGACCGTGATGTTGGTGAACAGGACATCGATGAAATCGACATTGTTCGCGGTGTAGCGGTTGGTGTGGTTCCACATCGAGGAACGCAGCGAGACCGGAAAGGAGCCCGGCGCCACCACGTCCGGCTTCCAACGGCCATACTCGCCCTCGTCCCGGGGATCGACATTGCCGCGACTGGAAAAGGCGGCGACCTGATTCGACGAGTCGGTGCGCCCCAGGTAGATGGGCGACATGTTGGTCATGCAGGTGTTGGTCAACGAAAGCGTGGACTCCTGGAACTCGTTTGTGATCCGGCGCAGGTGCTCGCTGGCGCCGACGGTGATGGCGTTCTTCGCCGTGGCGGGCGAATTGATGCCGTCGGAAAGCCCTCCCTGGCCGGAGTCCAGGCCGTTGCCGTCGTTGCCCGCCGCGAAAACCGGCAGGGTCTGCTGCAGCCCGGGGAGCGCGGGGATGGCGTCGCGCGCCCGGGCGTCCACGATGGCCGCCGCCGTATCGTAGGTATAGGAGCCGTCGTAGCCCCAGCTGTTGTTGATGATCAGGGTGTTGGTCTTCTGCAGCAGGAACAGATTGCTCCGGGCCGGGATCTCCAACAAATCCGCGTCCGTGAGGAACAGATTGTCGAAATCCATCATGATGATGGACGCCTCCGGAGCCATGCCTCGGAAGTTGGCCCCATTGGTCGAGCCCGGAATCGACGAAACGCCCTGGGCGTTGACCGTCACCGCCGGCGAATTGTCGCCGCTCGACGCGATGACGCCCGCGACAAAGGTCGCGTGACCGCCGGTGTCATTGGTGCCGGCAAGGGTCGGGACGATGGCCGCGCGGTTGGTGGTCAGGTCCGGATGATGGATGTCAAGATTGTCGCCGTCATTGACCCAGACGAGCACGTTGGTTCCCGTCAGGCCGAGGTATTGATCCGTCGAGGTGGTGTTGGTTGACACCAGCACATAGGTGCGGGTGAGGTCATTCAGAAGAACCTTGTTCAGGTGGCGTTCGACGCCCTGCACCTCGGGCATCATCGCGAGTTCCGTCCACCGCGCGATATCGGGTTGGACGATCACCGAGGGCCCGAAGGGCGTCCCCTCCTCCGCCAGGATCTGGGCTCCGAGATTCTCCAGATTCTCGAGGGTCTTCTCCCGCTCGCCCGGGAACAACGTCAGACGCATACGCCCCCCGATCGGCGGCGGCATCCGCTCGACGGCGTGGCCGAGCAACACCGGATCCAACTTGTAGTAGGGCTCATACGGGATGGCCGCCTGCACCAGCGGGGAATGTCGCAACAGCTCGACCACCTTCCGCTCGCCGCGGATGATGTAGGTGTTGTTGGGAATGTAGGAGGCCTCTGAAAAGCGCGCGCCCGAAGCGCGGAGCAGCTGGAGGAATGCGGGCGTGACCTTCTGTCGCGCCTGGACCAGCCAGGTCCCGGCTTCCTCTCCCGCCTGCAGTTCATCGGGGATCGGCAGCCCTCGCACGGTCTCAGCCGTGTCGATCACCGCATTGCGCAACAGGATGGCGGTATCGCGACGCTCCAATTCCCCGTAGGCGCGCCGGGTGTTGCTGAGTCGATGAGGCCGGGAGTCGGTGGCGTGGAAGCGCGCCGTTTGCGCGTCCACCTTGCTGGCGGGAATATGGCCGCGGACCGAAACTGCCGCGGTGGCCGCCTTCCGCGGCTTTTGCGCGGAGGGCGCGGACGCGACAGACGGAGCCAGCTGCGGGGCGACGGACCGAGGGGCCGCGGCCCGCTGCGACGACCTTTCCATGCGGCGCTCGAGGTTGGCCCGCCAGACCGATACGGCGGCCAGGCCCAACAGCAGACACACGCAAAACCAGATTGCCGGCTTGAATCGCTTCATAACTCCATCTCTGCAAGAACGCTGCCCGGGAGCTTTTCGGAGCTGGCCGAAGCGGGGGCTTCGTGCCGGACTTCGCATTCAAACTCAACCGATTCCCAACATACCATCGGAACGCAACCCTCCGCCGTCTCAAACGGCTCCCGCCCCGGCCAGGCGTCCGGGGCGAAGGGGATCGTCGACCGCGGATCCCGCGGTCTCTCGACGATTCTCGTCATGCGGTCGGAGAGGTTCATTCCGGATAAAGGAGGGTGTGGCTTTCGACCACGGCCTTCGGCACTGTTTCGATGACGCAAAGACCGGTCCCAAATTGGGTGAGATTGACCACGGGCCCCTTCGGCGTCACCCCGAGTTGAAAATCGTCGGCCCGGGCGTTCATCACGTAATAGGTCCTCCCCGGGATGAATGTCTCGGACGTAACCGCGGCATCGGGCGGCAGCGGGCCGTCCTCGTCCGGGTCGCGGATGTATTCATACTGCGGCAGAGCGACGCCAACCGCGCCCGGATACAGGCGCACGGGAGTCCCGTTGATCTGTCCGAGAGCCCGCTGGGAATGTCGCAAACGGAAGGCGATCCGGTTGATGTAGATTCGGTCGGTGATGAGATTGACGTTGTTCGTGCCGTCGAAACCGAAGCGTGGGTTCACGCCTTCGAGGCGCACGACGGACTTGGCGGCGACCTCCGCCGTGACCTGATAGTTGGTGCAGAGTCCACGATAGGCCCCCGCCGTGAGCACAACGGAGCGCCGGGCCGGCTTCAGCGCCTGCCCCCAGCTGTAGACTGTGAGGCGCGGATGATCCTCAACCTTCAACAAGGACATCAACTGCTGCGGAAGCCGCTCATAGGCGGTGTCGGGAATGCCGTAGATCTCCTGCCCCGAGTAGTAGGTGTTGACCGCGAAGCCGCGGTTCAGGACAGGCGAGAAATTCGTCGGGGAGACCGGGTTGTTGATGTTTGTGCCGCCGACGCTGAGCTCCTCCACTGCGAGCAACTGCCCCAGGTTGGTGAACATGCCGTTGGGTTGCCGGTCCCGCTCGCGACGAATGCCGTCCACGATGCGCCGGATGGCGCCGTTGGCCGGAAACGCATCCAGCGCCAGCCACCCGAGGATGTTGGCGTTGGTCGGGCCGATGGAAAGATCGTCCACGACGTTCGACAGGACCAACAGCCCGGACAGCGCGGCATACCAGGCGGCGTCGTTGGTCTGGTTGATGGAGAGCAAACCCCGGGCAGCTGTCGGACTCGGCGCCACGGTGAACAGGTCGAGCAGTTCCCAGGCGTTGGTGGGGTGCGGGTTGTTCCGTCCCGCCCAGCGCGCCCAGGAATAATCGGGCAGCCCTGGAGGCGGCGTGGTCGGGGCGACGTGCGCCTTGAGATAGACAGTCTGCCAAGGCGTCCCGCGATGAATGCGGCCGAGCCAGCCGATGTTGCCGAACTTGTGGGTAGGGAAGTTCCAGTCGTCGGACCAGCGCACTCCGGGATCCTTGAGCGCGAGGTTGTAGGCGATGTGTTCCGGGGCCTGCGAGGCGCCGGGATTCACGAAGGTGTTGGTGCCCACCGTGTTGGTCTGATTGCCGCCGTCGGTGACGAACAGGTCGCCCGGTCGGCGCTTGCCTCCCCAGGGGCTGTAGCGTTCGTTGATGCCGAAGAAGCGGTTGGTCACGGTGGGCGACTGCGGCGGCTCGAGGACCTCGACCTCGACCGGCCGGTTCAGGTCTGTGAGGTCTTCGCGGGTGTAGTGCACCAGGGGGTCGTTCGCGGCCCAGCTATGACGCGAGACAAGCGAACGCAGCGCCTCGAAGGGTGCCTGCATGTTGGTGCGCGTGTCCTGCCGGTTGAAGAAGGTGCGGAAGCTGGAGGCCTGTTCGGCGGTCGGCGTCTGGTTCGGATAGGCGGCCCACTCGTCAGGGCTGATGCCCCGGTAGCCGCCGGCATAGGCCAACTGCTCCAACACGCCGAAGGTCGGCACGCGAAAATCGTTGGTCCCGCCCGGCCGGTTCGTCTCCCAGAGTCCGGACAGGGAGGTCCGGTTCAGCAGTTCGCTTGTCAGGTCGAAATGGCTGGTCAGGTCGTTCAGGCTGACCACGTCGATGACCTTGTTCAGGTTGGTGTCGATCATCCAGAACGCCAGCCGATGGGTGGCGGTGAGATGCCAGTCGGGCGACTCGAACAACTGCGGACCGGCGCGGTTGTAGGTCCGGTTGGAAGGCAGGCTCCCGATCGGGACGAACGACGGGTTGTTGTTGGTCACATAGGTCGATGCGCCCAGCAGCGTGCGGGTGCGCGACGCCAAGGGAATGATCGCGACGCCGGGCCAGTTGCCGGCATTGTTCGTGTATTCCACGAAGGTGGTCGGCTGCACGAAGTTGGTCAGGACGGTTCCGGCGCTGTTGGTGATCTGGCCGAGCACATCGTGCCGCAGGACAATCTTCACCGTATTGGGGTAGGCCTGCGTGTAGGAATTCCAGGCCTCGGCGGCGATCTGATTGGTGATGCCAAGGGTGTACATCAGGTTGGTCCGGTAACTGTTCCGGTTCGTCCCGCTGCCCCGGTTCTTGATGATCTCGATCTTGCGCCCGACCGTGACGCGGGAGAGCAGTCCGAACTCATTGAAATTGGGCAGCCCCTTCTTGGCGCCCACCACCAACGGCGCGCCGTAGATGTTGAAATTCGGCGCCGCCGGATTGCCCGACTGCAGTTCGTCGCGAAGAAAATTACGATGCGCGACGACATTCATGTCCAGCCAGGAGCGCCCGAGGAAGTTCGTGTCCATCTCCTGCACGTAGTTAGTGATCTGCACGCGCAGGACGTCGTTCATGGCGTCCGTGATGACGGAGAACTGCGGACGGAAGATCGAGGGCGCGTGGGGGATCAACTGCCAGTTGGTCGGGTCCTGCTCGGGGACCAGCGTTCCAGAGGAATTGGCGAGCGCCTCGTAGATCAGCCCGTTGCGCAGGACCTGCTGGCCAAGCAGATAGCTGAGGCCGCCGCCGCCGGAATTGGTGATGGCGTTCCACTCGGGCAGTTGCGCGCCGGTGGTCGCGTCGTAGATGTTGGCCGCAAGTTGCAGCGTCTGGTGAATGTCGGAGCGGTAGACGTTGCTGCCCAAGGCGCTGTCCCAAACCGGAATGGCGATCGTGGTCGCCAGGCTCTGGTTGTTCGCGGGCGTGTCCTTGAAGGAGAGTCCGAAGCGCTTCCTCAGCAGGGTGTCCGCCACCATGCCGAACATGTGGTTGGTCATTTCCCAGAAGTTTCGCGCCGGAAAGGCGACCGAGGCGTTGGTCTCGACCCAGGGATCAAACTCGCTGTCCTTGAAGCTGCTCGGCTGGAGGTAATTCTGGTAGTTCGTGATCCGCGTCCGATCCGAGGCCAGAAAGACCGTGTTGGTCGGCTGCCAGTTCTTGTAGTTGAGGTGGATCTTGTTGGTGTAGGGCTCCCCTGAATCCGTGCCCAACTGCGCCAGCATGCGGTAGTAGGTGTAGCGGTTGTAATGTCCCGCGTTGGCCATGACCGCCCGCAGCCGATTGACGAAGTCGTCGTAGTTCTTCAGGCCCGCGGCGGTGGAATCCTGAAGCAGTTCCGCCACATTGAAGAAGGGGCTGGGCATCGGGCTGCCAAACCAGGGGGCCGCCACGCCAACCGGGGCCGCCGCAAGCAGCACGATATCGTCGCCGCCGCTGAATCCGGAGCTGGCTGTATCCAGTCCGAGTTGCACGCTGGGGCCGACGTGGAGCGGTCCGTTCCCATACAGATCGAAGCGGTCCGCCGTGCCCCAGAAGTAGAAGGCGTTCGGCGTGCCCTGGCTGAGGAACTGCTGGTTGAAACTCCAGAGGTTCACGAAATGTTGATTCTGGGACGGGGTGAACTGGTAGCGGGCGCGGGACAGCTCCATGGCATGCTCGAAAGCGCGGCCGCTGTTCGCCAGGAAGGGATCGTAGGCGTAGGTCGATCCTGCGGCGTTCCAGACGCCCCGATTGAGTTCGACCAGGAAGGCCGCCAGGTTCAGTTCCCAGTTCCCCACGCCCTGGTTGCGCACGTAGCCCTCATCGTTGGCGTTGTGGGGTTGATTGATCAGCCGCGCCGGGTTGTGGATGTAATTGAGGTCGAGCGAGCGGCTCGTCGGCATGACGAGGTAGGCGTAACGTCCGATGAAGCGGTTGGTGCCCAGGTGCCAGAGGTCGGGGCGGTCCAGCACGCCGACCCACTGCGGATCGCCCATCCGGTGGACCGGACTCGGGGCGATCTGCTGCCCCAGGTCGTTCGTGTTCGGGACCCAACCGCTGGGTTCGAACTGCCCATTGCGGTTGAAGTCGATGTAGTAGATGAATTCCTGTCCGTCTTCCCGCGGATTGATGCGGCCATCGCGATTGATGTCCCGAAAGACCGGAACCCGGGGATCGAAATAGAGATTGGCGATATTGCGTCGCTGGTCGCCCGGATTCAGCGGGGCGCCGTTGCCGTCCTTGTAATTCACGTTGGCCAGCGAGGCCTGCCCGGAGAGGAAGCCGCCCGGACGCTCGAAATTGGTCGAGACCATGAAGTCATAGACCTGCCGGGAATTCGGTCCGTTGGTCGTCAACATCCGGGTCACGATCTCGCCGACCGCGCGATCCATGCTGGTCCGTTCCATCTCCTCCGCCATGACGATGTCGCCGAGCACGGCGACGGTCTGCCGCTCCTGCCGGGTGAGCGTCAAGAACGCCACGGACAGAAAGGTGACCAGCGACAGCATGATCAGCGTCGTGATCAGGGCGATGCCCTGCTCTTTCTGTGGTCGGCGCTTCATTGGAGACGGGTGTTCGAATTGATTCGCAGGGGGACGCGGGCGCGCAGCATCAAGACATTGGGCGAGGCGCGATAGAGGTAGTTGCTGACGGCGAAGGTCGAGGGAACGAGCCGCGCCTGCTGCAGCGTGCTCGGCTCAAGCACGCCGAGCTCCAACTCGATGTGCGAAGGGATGTCCCGATTCGTCTCGGACATGAAGATGTTGGCCACGTTGTTGGTGACCTCGCCGAAGGCCACGAGGGTGTGGTTCGTATAACCCCGCAACCTCATATGAACGATTCCCTCGGCCACCTTCTGGACATTCGTCACCGAGGAATTCCGGCGGAAGGAATGGACGAGGTCGTCGACCAGGAAATTGGCGAAGTTCGTCTGCAGGTGAAGATGGTCGGCCAGGAGATAGTTGACCGACTGTTCGTAACGGTAGAGCGAGCCGACGCCGGCGGTCCAAAGGGTGGCGTCCCCCGGTCGCGCGCGCGCCGCGTCCGGGAAGACCGGCTCCGTGTTGGGATTCAGGCTCGGCGCCACGGTCGCGTTGGCCCGCACGAAATAGCCGACGATGTTCCATTGGTTGCCGTTCCGGGTCAAAAAGAAGAAATCCTGCAGGAAGTGCGCCCGCTCCTGGTTGCCGATCAGCCCCTGTTTGAGGAAGACGGGCGCATTGGTGTTGGGGCCGAAATAGAAGTTGGTCGCCCCGGGCTTGTAGGTGGCTGTCGCCTGATCTAGTTCCTCCAGGATGACCCGGAACGCGGTGCGGGCGGTCTCCTGGATGTCCACCTGCTCCGCTCCGCGGATCATCGCCCGCTGGGTCTGGTCGAACATGGAATAGAGCCCCAGGATGATGACCGTCAGCAACGCCATGGAGATCATCAGCTCAATCAGCGTCATGCCCCGCCGGCGTGATGCCGGGCGCGCATTTCGGATGAGGGTGACGAGTTTCATGGGTCAGGGCTGGGTGCGCCCGAACTGGAGCGGGTGGAAGAAGAAGTTGGAGGCCTGATTGCCTGGAGTGACGAGATCAGGATCCGGCGCCCTCAGGTGTTGGCCCGAGATGGTCGCCCGGAACACGCGCTTGTACTTTCCGATCCGGGGCGTATTGGCGGCGGTGTCCGTGCCGTAGACCGGCCATTCAAAGGTCAACCGCAGTTCATGCACGTTGTTCGAACGCACAAGCGGCGTCCCGCCGGCCATCCGTTGGGGGTAGATCTCGGAGGTGACCAGATAGCTGAAGGACAACTGCCGGGCGTTGTCGGCCTCCAAGGCCAGCTGGTTGCCGCTGTTGGCCAGGAAACGCGCCTTGGTCTGAAACTTGTTCGTCTGGAAGAGACTCCCCATCGGATAGGCCGGGGCCCAGAAACTGTTGTCGTAGCTGGGCGCGCTCAGGTGCCCGATGATGTCGCGGGCGCCGGAATGATTGTAGCGGGGATCGTTCTGCGCAAACTGACCGTTGGGCGGCACCAGTCCGAAATAGCTGTTCGTCGGAAACCACCGGATCGAGAACGGCGCCGAACTCGCGCCCCCGACCCCGTTGGTATAGAACTGGATCCATTCCAGGTTGCCGGCGAGGTTGTGCAGGTTGGTCGATCCGGTCCGGATCGCCTCGATCAACATCTTTGCGTCGTGGGTGATGATCGTCTCCTCGCGGTTTTCCTTCTGCACCTGCATGCCCGTCGGCAGCACGCCGATGATCGCAACCAGGGCGAAGGACACCACGGCGATCGCGATGGCGATCTCGACCAGCGTGAAGCCGGCCGTTCCGGGACGTTGATTGCCTTGCTGGAGCTTCATTGCAATTGCGGGCGGACAATCCGGGCGCGACCGGTGAGCCAGTTGATGTGAATGCCTTCGAACAGGTCCACCCGGGGCGAGCCGACATTGGCGGTCCAACTGGCGACGCCGGGAACCCCGACAAACTGCTGGTCGTAGGGGCCGTCCCCGTAGACGACGCCGTTGTAGCTGACCGACCCGGTCCCGGTGCGGACGTAGTAGGTCACATCCGGCAGAACCGTGCCGTTCAACGCCGGCCGCTTGGTTTCGAGCGCATTGGGCAGGGCGTGCAGAAAGGCGCCGCCGCCCGGCGTCCGGGGTCGCAGGACGCTGCCCTCGGTCAACGGGATCCAGGCGTCCCGCCCCGCCAGCAACTGCCCCTTGGAATCAAACGCGACATACGGCACGTCCGCCGTATTGTAGTTGGGACGCCCCATGATCGCCGGCGTCACGTTGTTCGTGCTGTTCGCGATCGGAAAACGCAGCTTCTCATTCCCGAAGTTCTTCACGTTGGTGAATTCGTTGGAATGAATGAAGGTGTTGGGCGGCAGATATTCCCAGTCGTTCAGATACTCCGGGTTCTGCCGTCCGGGCTGCTCCCCGACCCGACGCTTCACATATAACGCGTAGCCCGAGCCCTGGTTGCCCACCGCGCGATTAAGCAGGAGATAGTCGTTGGCGTTGAAGAGAAAGCGGTTGGTGTCGAGGTTGACGATGTTGGTGGGAATGAAGGCGACATAGACATTGGCGCGCTGGCTGATGGCCACGTGACGCGCGTAACCGAACACGTCGCGCATCTGTCGCTGGGCGACCGGCATCCCCTGCCCTTTGAACAGGGTCTGGATCGGCTTGATGCTGATCGAGGTGATGATCCCGATGATCGCCAGAACCACAAGCATCTCAATCAAGGTGAACCCCCGACCGGAAAAACTCCGGACGCGCCGGCGGACTTCCGTCCGCGCAGTCGCTGGATTCACTCTGGATTGAGGAAACTTCATGGGATTCCGGCCTTATTCGGCCCAACTCAGGATGTTGTCGCTGTTGTCGACCTTGTTGCCCGAGGCGTCTGTCCCCTCGGCATCAGCCTTGATGGCCTCGGAAGCCCGGCCGTCCGGGCCGAAGGACCAGATCATGATCTTGGTCTGCACAGCAAAGTCGTCGCTGTTGCCATTGGGATCGGCCTGGTTGAAGGTGTTGACCAGCCCCGTCTGGCCGGAGCCCTGCGACACGCTCTGCTGCTTGTAGAAGCTGTCCTTGCAGAAGCCGTCGAAGTCTGCGTCGATCGTCACGATGAAGGGATTGCCCCAGGGATCGCGGATGGTGCCGTCCTCGCCGATGCCTCCCGCCTTCGTGCCGCTGACCTGCTTGCCATTGAAGTAAGGCGTCTTGAGCGCGTTGTACTGATGGTTCGTGTTGACGGTGGTCGACCCGTTGCGATGCTGCGTCAAGGCCATCAGGATGCCCGTGATTTCCCGGTTGTTGGCTTCGTAGGGAGAGAAATTGGTGACCACCAGGCTGGTCGATCCCGCCCCTGTCGTGCCGAAGGTGAAGTCGGGATTGGCAAGGGTCGCCTGCCCGTAGGCTTCATTCGACGCCGGCAGCCGTTTCAGGTCTGATTCATAGGCCGCCATGGCGGACTCGAGGTTTTTCATCTCGACGCGCGTGGCGTTGATCTTGGCCCTCTGCTTCACCTTGCCGATCACCGGCAGCAACAGTCCGGCCAGGATGGCGATGATGGCGATGACGACCAGGAGTTCGATCAGCGTAAACCCCAGCTGGCTTCGTGACTTGATGTGTTGTTGGATGTTCATTGGTGTTGGATGAATGGTCCGCCGGAGCCCCGCTCAGTTGTCCCAGTTGCCGATGATGATGGTCTCATCGCCGACCCGGATCTCGGCCCAGAGGTCGTAGGAATTGGGGTTGTTGGAAGGATTGGAGGCATTGTAGCGCCAGGGATTCACCGTCTTGGGATCGCCTTCGACCGTCTTGGCCGACACGCCCTTGCCCGGCGGAGCCTCGGCCGGCACGATGAGGATCTGGCCGACTCCCCCGCCCTGCTCCACGAGCGCGGTCTGGTTGGGCTTGATGGTGGGCAGGAAGTTGTTGCCGGCGGTGTTGGGCCCTTCCCCGACGTTGGCGAAGCCCCCGATGCCAAAGATCGTCTGCACATCCGTCTGCGTCATCGTCACGCGACCGTCCGGCGTCGTATAGGTCGAATTGGCGGGGGTGGCGTTGTCGGGGGTGAATTTCACGCCGATCAGTTCGTGATAGAGGCTGTTGACGCCATAGTTTCCGCCTTCCTGCGGCGGATAACCGTTGTACTTCGCGAAATAACTGTCGATCGCCGTGACCAACTGATTGAGTTCCGCGGTCACCCGCGCCTTGCGCTTGGCCTTGCCGGCGACGCCCGCCAGCCCGACGATCAATCCGGCGACCACCGCCATGATGGCGATGACCGTCAGCAATTCCACCAGCGTGAATCCCGCCTCCCGGCGCGGCGCTGTCGGATTGTTCTTCATTCCTGCGTCAAAACGCTGTTCACGACCTGGTTTCGTGTATTTCATCATTGCCTGTATCTGCCTAGTTCTTGCCCAGTTCCTGTTCCATGCGTTCACTCAACCACTGCTTGATCATGCTCTGGTAGTTGAGGTAGCGCGAGCGCGCCAACCGCTTGATCCGCGCCAACATACGCGGATCGATGCGCAACGTGATGGTGACCGATTCCGAGGAGGAGGAGGCCTTTGCGACCGCAGACTCCATGAGCCGGACATCCAGACGGCTGCCCGCCCAGAATTCCGCCTCGGCCGCTTCATCTTCAAACAGCGGCACATCTTCCCAACTGGTCAACTCTTTCGTCATTTCGGATTCCTACACCGAGACCGCCCTTTCGAGGCCTCGCCTCCGAAGGTCCGTCCTCTTCAGGCCAGCATCTGCTCGCGCTTGCGCTCGTAGAAGAACTGCTCTTCCGATTCCAGCTCCCGGGCGCATATCACTCGAAACACTTTCCCGTTGGTGCGATAAACACTCAGGATTCCCACCCCTTTCGCCGACTGGCCCAGATTGAAATAACGGGCCTGCGAGGCGAACCGGGGAGAATCCGGCAGCAAACGCACCGCAAACGGATCTTCAAAGGACTCTTCAATGTCCCGATACGTCAAAGAACCATTCAGCTTGAAAGGCGGATTGTTCCAGTCGAACTCCATTTGAGTTCAAAGGTAAATGAAACGCCCATGCAATGTGAATACAATGTATTTACAAGCGGCGTTACCAGCTGTCAATGGATTGTTTGTCTTTTCTCCTCTGGTCGAGATATCATCCCGGATTGTCGAGGTTTCCCACCTCAATCCCGAAATATCCCCAACAATTCCCGCTGGAGGGGAATTGTGGTAATTTGGGACATTCTCCGTGTTGTGGCGCGAAATAGTCATGGGCAGCAAATCTCGCGCAGATCAGCTGGACATCTTGTCCATCAACACGATCAAGGGCAGAAACAGGGCGATAACGATACTGCCGACGATCACAGCCAGAAACACGATCATGATCGGTTCGAGGAGGGAGGTCATGGCCGCCACGGCGTTATCCACCTCTTCGTCGTAGTTATCCGCGATCTTCATCAACATCTCCGGCAGCGCGCCGGTCTGCTCGCCGACGTCCACCATGCTGACCACGATGGGAGGGAAGATGTTCGCCTCCTCCAGGGGCTGGGTGATGGTTTCCCCCTCCTTCACGCTCTCATGAACGGAAGAGATGGCGTTGGCGACGATCACGTTGCCCGAAGTCTCCCGCACGATGGTCAGGGCCTGCAGAATCGGCACACCGCTGCTCACCAAGGTGCCCAGGGTGCGGGAGAAACGCGCGATGGCAATCTTGCTGAACACCGGCCCCAGAACGGGCATCTTCATCTTCACCTTGTCGACCACCTTACGTCCGAAAGTCGTCTTGCCGAAAAAAATGAAGGCGATGTAACAGGCGAACAGGATGCCGACCGTCTGCGGCGCGTTGTCCTTCATCTGTTTACTGATGCCCAGGACAATGCGGGTGAAGCCGGGCAGGTCCTCGCCCTCGAGCATGTCCGCAAAGATCTCTTCAAACTTCGGAACAACATAGACCATCAGAACGCCCAGAATGACCGTGGCGACCACGAGCACGGCAACCGGATAGAACATGGCCGCGACCACCTTGCCCTTGATCTTCTGCGCCTTTTCCATGAACTCGGACAGACGCGTCAGAACGACCTCGAGCACACCGCCCAGCTCACCGGCCTTGACCATGTTCACATAAAGCTTGTTGAAGGTCTTGGGATGCTGCGCCAGGGCCTCCGAGAACGTGCTGCCGCCCTCAATGCCGATCGCCAGCTCGTCGATGATGTTCTTCAACGTGACGTTGCGTTCCTGGCGATGCAGCACGCGCAGCCCGCGCAACAGGGGCAGACCGGCGTCGACCAGCGTCGCCAACTGCCGGGTGAACTGCGTGAGCACCTTCGGTTTGACCTTGCCTCCAAGAAACGGAATCTTGATGGCGAAGCCCCCTCCCTTGGCCTTCTTGCCTGCGGTCGCGCCCTTGCCGCCGCCCTTCCCCTTTTCGCCTTCCTTTTCCTTGGGCTTGTCCGCCTCGACCACCTTGGTCGGGAAGAACCCCATCTCCTTCAATCGTGTGATGGCCTCGCTCTGGTTGGGCACATCGAGCGTGCCTTTGGTCTCCTTCCCCTTGGAGTCCATGGCGACATATTGAAACTTGGGCATAGGTCGGGAT
>JAYPGD010000119.1:10536-13431 GCA_038126655.1 Verrucomicrobiales bacterium | reverse complement strand
ATCTACGGCTTTCAGTTATGCAGTGGAGAAGGGGAGTCGGAAGAAGCCCTGACCTGGATGGCGGATCGCGGCTTCCTGCTCAGCCGGGTTGACGACGGCGAAGGCGTCGGAGCCGGAAAGCCCAAGAAGACCCCGATGCTCGTCGAGGGGGGGCAAGACGGATGTCGCGGGGTTGTCGTCGAAGTTTGCTGCGCAAAGCGGGGAGATGGCCGGTGAGATTGCGGATTGTGTCAGCGCGCGGCTACGGGAATGCAGCGCTCGGAAATGTGATTGAATTCGTGTTTCCTCATTGGCGCACATCCCAAACGTGACTGTCTTCAATCACCAATCGCACGCTTCCGCTTCTTCACACTCGACGCGGGATACGATTCCCGCCAGAATCTCGTTCTCATGCAGAAGAAAAATTCCAGCGCGTTCTGAGAAGACTGGAAAGTCTTCCGGGGCTGGACGAACACGAAAGAATTCTGTTCGCAAGAAGTCTGGCGGCGACTCCGGACGAACGCTGGAAAATGCACGAGAACTTTCTCCGCTCGCACAACTTGTTCACGCTCTCGGACAGGAAAAAATACGGTCTCAAATCGCCGGAATGACGGCGGCTGTCCTGCAGGGCGTCCCGGCAACCACTCTCGACACGGACATCTGGATCGGATTGCCCGAACGGCAGCACATTCGCTCCTGACGCCATGCGAGAAGCTCGGAGCGTAAATTCTCTACCCGCCAAGCAGATCCTTCACCATCTCCTTCTCCTGTTTCAGTTCGTTCACAGTCGTGTCGAGCTTGCCCTGGCCGAATTCGTTGATGGGGACGTCCTGGACGATGGAGACGGTCGAGCCGTCGCTGCGGACGGGGAAGGAGGAAATGAGGCCTTCCTCGACGCCGTAGGAGCCGGCGGAGCAGAGGCAGAGGCTGTTCCAGTCGCCTTCGGGCGTGGGATTCACGATGGAGGCGACGCTGCCAATGATGGCGTTGGCGGCGCTGGCGGCGGAGGACATGCCGCGGGCGGCGATGATGGCCGCGCCGCGCTTCTGCACGGTCTCGATGAACGGGCCTTGGAGCCATTCGTCGTCGCCGATGACCTCGTTGGCCGGCTTGCCGCCGATGCGGGCATTGAAGAAATCCGGATACTGGGTGGCGGAGTGATTGCCCCAGATGGTCATGTTGGAGACCTCGGTGACATCGACGCCGGCCTTCTGCGCGAGTTGGGTCCTGGCGCGGTTCTCATCGAGGCGGGTCATGGCGAACCAACGGTCGCGCGGGACGTCCGGCGCGTTGTTCATCGCGATGAGGCAGTTGGTGTTGCAGGGGTTGCCGATGACGAGCGTGCGGACGTCGCTGGCGGCGTTGTCCTGGATGGCCTTGCCGGTGGGGCCGAAGATCTGTCCGTTGGCGCTGAGCAGGTCGCCGCGCTCCATGCCCTTGCCGCGCGGACGGGCGCCGACCAGGAGATTCCAGTTCACGCCGTTGAAACCTTCCTTCGGATCGGCCGTGGCGACGACCCCCTTGAGCAGCGGGAACGCGCAATCGTCCAACTCCATGACCACGCCTTCGAGCGCCGGCAGGGCGGGTTCGATTTCAATCAGGTGCAGGATGACAGGCTGGTCCGGGCCGAACATCGCGCCGGAAGCGATGCGAAAGCAGAGGGCGTAACCGATTTGACCGGCGGCGCCGGTGACTGCGACTCGAATGGGGGCTTGGCTCATGACTGGATGCTGGGTTCTGGATTCTAGGTTCTGGTTCTTTGAATTGAAAATCTGTCGCCGAGAAATCGGCGGGCGGGAAATATGAACGGACGAGCGGGGGAAGCAAGTGTTCAGTGATCGGTAATCGGGAATCAGTGTTCCGCTTTGCCGTTGGCCATATGTCGTGGTCTACCGCAAATGGCAAATGGCAGATGGCAGATGGCACAGCTCCGATTAGCGGGCCCGCTGAATACCGACTACCGATTACTGATTACCGATTATTGACCACTGACCACTGACTCACACCTTCACCCACCGTTCTTCCTGGTGGCTCTTGAAGATTGCCTCGCAGAGAAGGATCTCGCGGTGGCCGTCGGCGAAGGTGGGGAAGGTCGGGGCGGCGGAGAGGTCGCCTTTGGCGATGTAGCCGTAGAAGTCCTTGTAGAGCTGCTTGAAGCTGTCGGGGAAGCCCTCGTTGTGGCCGCCGGGATAATCCGAGGCGGCCTGGCCCAGTTGGCCGAGCAGGGAGGGGTCGCGGAGGAGGTTCTCGTTCGGTTGGTCGCGATGGCCGATCCAGAGTTCGTTGGGCGTTTCGCTGTTCCAGGTGAGGGCCTGCTTGGAGCCGGCGATCTCGAAGCGCAGACAGTTCTTCCGTCCGGCGTTGACTTGGGAGACATGCACGACGCCCTTCGCCCCGCCCGCAAAGCGCAGCAGGATGCAGCCGTAGTCTTCGGTGGCGATGTTCACGGGTTCGGTTTCAACCTTCTTCTCCTCGCTGCTGGTGAAGGTTTCCACGCTGCCCATGGGGCTTTGGCGCACGGGGAAGACCGTTTTCAGATCCGCGCAGACGGCCTCGATCTCCAGCCCGGTGATGGAGTGAATGAGGTCGAGCCAATGCGTGCCGATGTCGGCCACGGCGCGCAGTTCGCCGCCGTCTTCTGCGACGACGCGCCAGTTGAAATCGGTGTCATGGAACAGCCAGTCCTGCACGTAGCTGCCGGTGACATGGTAGACATCCCCAAGCGTCCCATTGCGGGCGCGGTCGGCGGCCTCGCGGCAGATGGGGTAGTAGCGGATATTGTAGTTCACGCCGGCGGCGAGGTCGCGTTCACGGGCTTTGGCGGCGAGTTCGACCAGTTCGGCGGACTCGGTCGAATTCATGGCCAGGGGCTTTTCGCACATGACGTGCTTGTCCGCGGCCAGGGCGGCTTTGGCC
>JAYPGD010000119.1:5270-10526 GCA_038126655.1 Verrucomicrobiales bacterium | reverse complement strand
AGACCGAGGCGTTCGGTGGCGGCTTGGGATTTTTCGGGCGAGGAACCCAGGATGCCCGCGACATGGACGCCCGCGCGTCTGAGGGCTTCCACGTGAACCGGTCCGATGAATCCCGTTCCCACGACGGCGGCGTTGAGTGGCTTTCGTTTGTCAGGCATGGCGTGCGGAGCGTAGGCGGTTCGTGAGCGCTTGGCAATGGGCGGAGGGTTGTTGCCCGCCGCGCGTCAAGGCGCTGACGCGCAGCGCCCCTGCGGGGAATTGAACAACTTGGAATGCTCCAGCTTTCAGTCGCCGACCACTGACAACTGATTACTGATTACTGAGAACTGAGAACTGAGAACCGAGAACCGGGAACCGAGAATCCGCCTTCGTTCCGCAAAGCCGGAACTTCGTCGCGACAAGTCGAGAACCATACTCCCGCTACTTCCCCGCTTGTTCCCGGGTTTCCTTCAGTCGCTGGATCAACTCCTTTGCTTCTGGCGTATCGACATCCGGCAGAATCTCCAGGGCGAGGGCGAGGGCGTAGGTGGGTTTCTTCTTGTCCAGCGCGGCGGTGAGCGGTTGCAGGTGATCGGGCTTGCCGGTGAGTTTGTAGAGCGCGACGCCGGAGATGATCTGGAGCTGCGGGTTCTTGAAGCCCTTTTCCAACGCTTTGCGTGAATTGGGCGTGTCGAAGCGCGAAAGCGCCGCGGCGCAACGTTTGCGGTTCATCAGGCGGCCCATGAAGTTGTTCATCGGGTCGTCCTTGGAGGCTGGTTTGGTTTCCTCGACGCCGGCGTTCATGGTTTCGACCAGGATGGGAACGGCCCGGGCGTCGCCAAGTTTTCGGATGGCGCCGGCGACGTCGGAATAAAAGTAGGGGCGTGAATCCCGGGGTAGGGCCCCGATCAGGTCGGGCAGGATCTTCGGGCTGCCGGCTTCCGCCAACGCGTGCGAGGCGCTGCGGGCCGTGCAGGTGGATCGGGCATTGCGGAGCAGGCGGAGAAGGTGGTCCGCTCCCGTGTCGCCGCGGGTCCTGAGCTCGGCGTAGATCGCGTCTTCGACCGGCCCGTGATCCTCGTGGTGATGACAGAGCAGGGCGAGGAAAGCGGTGGCCGTATCGGACTTGTCGCGCTTCAGTTGTTCGATGAGCGCCATCCGCTTGGCGCGGGCGTCCTTGGCCGGTTTGGCGCCGAGCAGACGGGGGCTGAGCACAAGCGCCGTTTCAAAACGCTCGCTGCTGTAATCCATGTCGAATTGCGGCGGGACCCAGTCGTAGAAGGCGGCGCGATGGCGGGCCCGTTTGGCTTTTTCCGATAGGTCGGACTCGGAATAGATCGCAGCCAGGGCCTCGTGCGCCTCGGTGGAGCGGGGGGCGAGCTTCAGCGCGGCCTCGTAGCGCGCGGCCGCGTCCTGCGGGCGATCCTGTTGGCGCAATGTCCGCGCCCAACCGAGTTGGAATTCCGGTTCGTCGGGGAAGCGCGCGGCGCCGGACTCCCAGGTTTTCAGGGCGCTTGGGAGATCGCCGACCGCCTGTTCGAGGTTGCCGATGTGCGCGAGAACGGAAGGTTCGTCCGGGCGCAGGCTGAGGGCCTTGCGGTAGTTGGTCAGGGCGCGGTTGGCGTTCGTCCGCTTGAAGGCGTCCTCTGCCTGCTTGTCCTTGGACGGGCCGTAGCTGACGGAGCCGCGTTTGTAGGTGACGGTCGGGCCGTCCTCGCTTTGGCGACGGCGCCGGTCGGCAATGGAGATCAGCAGCGGGTAGTCGAACTTGGTCCGGCGAAGCCCCTCCTTCCAGATGCGTATGGCGGCCTCGGGCTTGCCGTCGAAATCGACGATGCGACCGAGGAGCAGGCGGAGTTCGATGTTGTCCGGATCGGCGCCGAGGGCGGTGTTGACGAGTTGGATGGCTGTTTTGACGTCGCCTTGGCGGAGCTTCGCGAGGGCTTGGTCGCGAACAGTTGTCGAGGATACGGCCGCAGTCCCCGTGCGCGGGAACGACACGGCAATCAGGCCGAGTAGACAGATGAGGCGAAGCGCTCGGTTCACGGGCGCAGCCTAGGCGGGAAACGGCGTGAACGCAATGGATCAACCTCGTAGCAACAGCGCGCTGGGCGTGGCTGGAACTGGGGCGAGCTGTTGAGCCTCCTCCGTTTGGAGTTCCGCCTTCAGGCGGTCATCGCGACGGGGCGCGCCGGCGCCAGAACCGCGTAAACGCGGAACTCCAAACGCTTCGCGCGCTACCCGCAGTCGCGCCAGTCAATGTGGGGCGGCTTGCTTGACCCGCATGGAATCCAACCTCCCGCCTTTGCACGCTACGGCGCGGCAAGACTCACGTCGACTGCTGCAGGGCTTTTGGATTTGCTGACGCGAAGACCGGATTACTCGCTCGCGGCCGGTTCCTCGTCGCAGCTTTGACCGCAGTCGGCCGCGTAGGTGATTGTTGCCATAAGCGCGCCCTGCGGATCGACGAAGTGGATGAAACGCCCGACCTGGGGAATGTCGATCGGCGGGTGGCGGATCTTGCCGCCGAGTTCCTCGATCCTCTTCATGGTCGCGTCGACGTCATCGACCGTGACATAACTGCACCAGTGGGGCGGGGCATCGCCAGCCTCTTCCGGCCTGGCCATGATGCCGCCGACCTTTTCCTCGCCGGCTTTGAGGATGATGTAGTCGCCGGTCGGCATGGGCATCGTCTCGGCGGTCCAACCGAAGGTCTCGGTGTAGAATTTGGCTGCGGCCTCGGTGTCGGTGGTCATGAGTTCGGTCCAGCCGATCTCGCCATGGTTCCATCCGTAGCGTTCTCCTGACATTGAGTTTCCTTTCTCTTGGTGCGTTAGGGTGGGCGTCGCGACGTCATGCGCGCCGGTGAGATTGAGCGGGATTGTGTCGGTTCCCCCGGGGGACGCAATTCGATTCCGCAGCCGTTCTTTTTTGTGTCGTTTGCGCGGCTTTGCCGCTAAACCGTTCCGTATGAGCGAACCATTGAAGTGGGGCATCCTGGCGACCGGCGTCATTGCCAACAAGTTTGCCGAGGATCTCAAGGCCACCGACCGCGGCGTCCTCGTGGCGACCGGATCGAGATCCAAGGAGAATGCGGAAAAGTTTGCGGCCGAGCATGGCGGCAAAGGATATGGCAGCTACGAAGAGGTCCTGGAGGATCCGGAGGTGGAGGCGGTCTACAATTCCCCGCCGAATCACCTGCACAAGGAATGGACCATCAAGGCCCTGCGCGCGGGCAAGCACGTGCTTTGCGAAAAACCGATCGCCCTGAACGCGCGCGAGGCGGAAGAAATGTTTGCGGTGGCCGAGGAAACGGGGAAGGTCCTGGTCGAGGCGTTCATGTATCGCCTGCGTCCGGTGGCGCAGAAGATCATCGAGACCGTGCGCAGCGGCGCGATCGGCGAGGTGCGTTTGATCCGATCCAATTTCACCTTCGCTCGCGAGGCCGACAAGGCGGACGCCCGTTATCACGCGGAATGGGGCGGCGGTTCGTTGATGGACATCGGAGCCTATTCGGTGAATTTCTGCCGCGCGGTCGCGGGCTGCGAGCCGACGGAGATCCATGCCATTGCCCACATTCACGAACATGGCGTGGATGACTACGCGGCGGGCCTGCTGAAATTCGGCGACGCCCTGGCGACCTTTACCGCCGGGATGACGATCATGTCGGACCGCAGGGTGTTTGTCGCCGGGACGGAGGGGCGCATCGTGTCGGATCAGCCATGGTTTGAGAAAGAGGCCTTCGAGATGACGATCGGCGAAAACACGATGCGGGTCGAATGCCCGCAGGAGAAGCCGCTCTACACGCTCGAAGCCGAGGCCTTCGCCGACATCGTGCAGAACGGCGTTGAACCCTGGACGACCAAGGAAGACACCCTGGGCAACATGCGTACGCTGGATGAACTGCGCCGGCAGATCGGGCTGCCGGTGGATGAATTGGGGTGACGCTTGTGCGGGAGTCAACAATCGCAACAGTTTCACAGATGTAGCGTCGGCTGTGTCAGCCGAAAAGCGAAACGATCAGGCGACAGCAATCGACTGCTCTCACAGAGAGCACGCTACAACGCGGCTGTGGGATAACTCATGGGGACGCCCTGGCTGACGCTTGCGCGGAGGCGAATCGTCCGATATCTAACAAGACATCATGAAAAGAACTCTCCGCTTCTTGTCGCTTCTCGGCGGCTCCCTGGCCTTGGTCGCCCAAGCTTCCCAACACGTCGACGGCTGGGTGGGGATGAGCCCGCGCGAGGAGATCACGCCGGTCTTTGATCGCGCCAATTCTGAAGGTCCCAATGGGGCCCTGAGCCTGGTGATACGAACCGACGATCGGGAAGGCCTGCAGGGCGCCTGGACGAAGACCCTTCCGGTCGAGGGCGGGAAGCACTATCGATTCTCGGCGTTTCGGAAGACGAAGAACGTGGACGTAATCCGCCGCAGCGCGGTGGCGAAGATCACCTGGCAGGATGACCAGGGGCGGCTCGTGACGAACGACAATTACACCAACCCGCGCTACCTGCGCTCGGGAACATCGACGCATCGCCCGGACTATCCCATGGACAAGGGGACGGACGCCAAGGGCTGGACGGAGGTTTCGGACACCTACAAGTCCCCGGGCAAGGCGACGCGGGCGGTGATTGAATTGAAATTTCGCTGGGCGCCGCCGAACAGCAGCGTGAGCTGGAACGAGGTTTCCCTTGAGAAGGTTCCCGCGCCGAAGGGCCGCAAGGTGCGTTTGGCCTCGGTGCATCACAAACCCCGCAGCGAGGCGAAAACACCGATGGCGAACTGCCAGACCTACGCGCCGTTCATCGCTGAAGCCGCGGAGAAGAGGGCGGATATCGTCGTGCTCGGCGAGACGATCACGATCTATGGGAACGGCGTGAAATATGCGGACGCCGCGGAAGCCATCCCCGGGCCTTCGACGAAGTATTTCGGCAGGTTGGCCAAGAAGCACGACCTCTACATCGTGGTTGGCCTGCTGGAGAGGGCAAAGCATCTGGTCTATAACGTGGCCGTGTTGATCGGGCCGGACGGGAAGATCGTCGGCAAGTATCGCAAGACCTGCCTGCCGCGCGGCGAGGCGGACGGCGGCGTGACTCCGGGCAATGAGTATCCGGTCTTTGAAACGCGTTTCGGCAAGGTGGGGATGATGGTCTGCTACGATGCGTTCTTTCCCGAGGTGGCGCGGCAGTTGACGATCAATGGCGCCGAGGTGATTGCCCTGCCCGTGTGGGGTTGCAATCCGGCCCTGGCCGCCGCGCGCGCGACCGAGAATCA
>JAYPGD010000119.1:0-5260 GCA_038126655.1 Verrucomicrobiales bacterium | reverse complement strand
AACCTACACCGACCACAATCAGAACTGGATCAAGACCGCGATCTTCGACCACGAGGGGCAGATGGTGGAGCATGCCACCGAATGGGGACAGGTGATCGTCGCGGAGGTGGACCTCGACGAACGACGTCACTGGCACGGGCTCGGCGATTTCAAGGCGCGAATCGAACGAGGCCGGCCGGAGTGGGTGGTGGAGAGATGAGGGATGAGGGTAGTTCCGAGACCGTGTTCCATTGGGACCGCCCCTCCCAGTTCTGCCCGTTTCCTTCGCCCTTCTGATTTCACCGCGCGTTGGACATGCCACCGAAAGGCGGCGTCAAGCCGCCGCAGTCCATGGCGCTTCGCGCGGCGTTTTGGCTGCGCGGGAAGCGAAAGGGGGGCTATGGAGGGGCGCAACGGGCTGTATTGCGGGCATTGGGAAACGTCGGAGGAATCTACTCCTTGTGCCAGCGCTGCAGTTCGATGATGTTTCCTTCTGGATCGGTCAGGTAATCCAAGGTCAGTCGACCTGCGCCGGGGATGTCGATGGTCTGGACTTCGCCCAAAACACCGCCCCCGTTGGCCAGGACTTCATTGCGCTTCTTCTCCACGTCATCGACCTGGAATGCGATGTGGGAAAAGCCTGAAGTGTTGGCGGCCTTGAGATGACGGGGTTGTTTCTTGTCGTACTCGAAAACCTCCAGGGTAGGCGCGTTATCGCCGAAGCCGGGCAAGCGGAGGTGGACTCCCGTGATGCGCGCATTCTTGAGCCGGGTCAGCTTCTCGACGTGGGGTCCATGGTGATCGCGTTCGGCGCCGATGGGTTGGCAGTCGAAGATGTCGCGGTAGAAGGCGACCATCTTCTTCCAATCGTCGCAGACGAGGTTGGTGTGCGCGTAACGGACTCCGGAGGATTGGGATTCGGACATGAGAGGACGATTTGTCAGCGGGGCAGGGTTTTCAACGAGAATGTGGAGAAGGGCAGCGCGAAGCTCCCCGGAGGGGACTTGGCAGAGGGCTACTCTCCCGCGACCGCCTGCTTCAAGACTCCAAACACCTCCGTCGAATGCAGTTCGACTCCGGTCAGCAAGTCCTTGTCTTCTGCGATGATGACGGGGTATTCGGCGGGGTCCGCCGGGCGGGCGCCGTGGGAGCCCTTGACCAGGGAGGCGTCAAGCGGGATGACATCCATGAGCATGCGGAAGCCCAGTTTCTTCTTGGCCAGCCGCCAGGCAATCCGGCCCTTGACCAGTTTGCGTTGCGGATCGAGGAAGAGTTCCACCGGGTCGTAGCCGGGCTTGCGGTGGATGTCGACGCAGCGCGCAAAGTCCGGCGCGCGTGAGTCATCCTGCCAATAGTAGTAGGTGAACCACGCGTTCTCCTGGGCGACCGCGATCAGGTCGCCGGCGCGTGCATGTTCGATGCCTGCGGCGCGCTTTTCTTCCGGGCCGAGGACCCGATCCACGCCCGGAGTTTCCTCGAGCAATGCGCGGACATTCTCCTGCACGACCGGATCGTTGATGTAGATGTGCGCGACTTGATGGTCCGCCACGGCGAAGGCCTTGCAGGCGCCGAAGTCGAGCTGTTCGCGGTCGAGTTCCTCCTTCACCGTGATCCAGCCCTTTTCGCGAAAGAGACGATTCAAATGAATCGCGGTGTCGACCTGGGTGATGCCGTATTCGGAGAGGAGGACGACCTGCACGGAACGTTTGGCAAAGAAGTCGATGAGGTCGCCGACGATGGCGTCGATTTCCTGCAGGTCCCGGGCGATGGCGGGATCCCTGGGGCCGAGGCGCTGGAGGTTGTAGTCGAGGTGAGGAAGGTAGACGAGGCTGAGCGCGGGTTGGTGGCGCTCCTCGATCCAGCGGGCGGAATCGGCGATCCAGCGTGAGACGCAGTCCGCGGAGCCTTGGGGGGAATCGACGCCTGCGGCCGGACCCCAGAATCCGAAGAACGGAAACTCGCCGAGGTCCTTCTTGATCTCTTCGCGGACGGAATAGGGCCACGAATAGATGTCGAAATGCTTGCTGCCGTCGGCGGGATACATGGGCCGCGGCGTGATCGACCAGTCGACCTTGGAATACATGTTGTACCACCAAAAGAGCTTGGCGCAGGTGAAGTCGGAGTTCTCGCGCTTCATTTCCTCCCAGAGTTTGGGGGCCTGGACGATCTGGTCGGGCTGTTTCCAGAATTGTGTCTCGGCGAGTTCGCGGGAATACCAGCCATTGGCGACGATGCCGTGTTCGGTGGGTGTTTTGCCGGTGATGTAATCAGATTGCGCGGTGCAGGTGACGGCGGGGAAGGGCGGTTGAATCCGGGCGCGGGAGCCCGCCTCGGCGAAGGCCTTGATACGCGGCGTGTGGTCGCCAATCAGCGAATCTGTCAGGCCGACAACATTGATGACGGCGGTGCGGGTCATCGAGGCCTCACCCGAACGCCTGCACGACTTTTTGTCCGCGCGAGTTGTGGCGTTCCTTGAGTTCGTAGATCGCCTCGATGACCTTGGGCAGGCTGACCTCGTGAACTTCGAAGCCTTCGCCGATGCCTTTCAGCAGGGTGATGGTCAACTGGCCGCCCAGGTGTTCGCGGAATTCTTCCAACCCTTCGAGCACCATCAGGTTGCCGTCGGAATCCTCGTGAAGCAGCTCATTCGCGTAGAGGGCGTAGCCCAGGGTTTCCAGCAGACGGAGGACGCGTTCGGCGGCCTCGGCGTCGATGTATTCCATCTTGCGCGCGTAGATCATGTCCAGCGCGATGCCAATCGCGACGGCTTCGCCATGGCGGATCTTGTATTCGGAAAGCTGCTCGAGCTTGTGCGCGGACCAATGGCCGAAGTCGAGGGGGCGCGCGGAGCCGAACTCGAAGGGATCGCCGGAGGTGGCGATGTGGTTCATGTGCAGTTCGGCGCTGCGGAAGATCAGGCGCTTCATGGCTTCGGGCTCGAAGTCGCGGAGGGCCTCGGCGTCCTTCTCCATGGATTCGAAGAATTCCCCGTCGCGGATGCAGGCGACCTTGACCGCCTCGACGTAGCCGCCGCGTTTGTCGCGATCGGGCAGGGAGGAGAGGAGGTCGAAGTCATTGATGACGGCGAAGGGCGGGGCAAAGGTGCCGACGAAGTTCTTCTTCCCGAAGGCGTTGATGCCGTTCTTCACGCCGACCCCGGAATCGTCCTGGGCCAGGGTCGTGGTCGGGATGCGCACGTGACGCACGCCGCGATGGGCGGTGGCGGCGGCGAGTCCGGCCACATCCAGCAAGGCGCCGCCGCCGATGGCGATCATGTAGGAGTGCCGGCAGATGCCGTGGCGTTCCAAGTGTGAATGAATGTCGGAAACGTGGAAGTAGGAGTTCTTTGCGCGTTCGCCGCCTTCGAGAATCATGGGGGGCGCGACGAGATTCAGATCGGCCGAATGCGCGGCGAAGTAGGCCTGGATCTCGGCCGGGAAGTCGTTGCGCGCCTTGGCCAGTGACTCATCGACCACGATGAAGACCTTGCGTGGATCGGCGCGGTCGTCATCGGTCAGCGTGTCTTTCAGCGTGAGGTTGTCCGGCGCGAAGACCTTCTCGGTAAAGAGGGCCTGATGTCGCCAGCTCACGCTGATGGTGCGTTCGATCGTGTGCATAAGCTTACGTTGAGATGTTTGACGTTGGATGAAAAGGGTTTATTTGATCGAGGTTTCGCGGGAATTGCGGAGGGGAAGCGCGGGGTCGCGTTCTTGCGAACGCGGCTTCGGACGCAAGAAGGTGGCGGATGGAAAAACGGTCTGGTTTGCTGTTCTCCCCTTTGGCAAGGTCCCGCGCGTCATTTCACCGGATTGCCCAGACTTATGAACGGCGGTTTCGAAGCGGTTTTCATCCTGGTTCTCATCCTGTTCAACGGCGTCAACGCGATGGCCGAGATCGCGGTGGTGTCGTCGCGGAAGAACCGGTTGAAGAAGCTGGCCGATGAGGGCGATCTGCGCGCGAAAGCGGCCCTGGACCTGGCGGAGAACCCGACGCGTTTCCTGTCCACGGTGCAGGTGGGGATCACCCTGATCGGGATCCTGGCCGGAGCTCTGGGAGGCGCGCGTTTGGCGGAGCGGCTGGTCCCGACCCTTCAGGAGATATCCTTTCTCGCCCCGTATTCGGAGGGGGCGGCCATGGTTCTGGTGGTGGCGGTGATCACGTTTCTTTCGCTGACCCTGGGAGAACTGGTTCCGAAGCGCATTGGGATGACTCATCCGGAGCGCATCGCGATGGCCTTGGCGCGGCCGATGGCCCGCATGTCCAAACTGACTGGGCCGGCGGTGACGGTGTTGAGCTGGACGACGGAGGCGGTGTTGAAGGTGTTTGGAGTCAAGCGGCGCGAGGAGGCTCCGGTCACGGAGGAGGATGTGCGCATGATGATGTTGCAGGGACTGCATGCCGGGGTCTTTCATCGGACGGAAAAGGAATTGATCGAGGGCGTGTTCCAGTTGGACGAGTTGTTGGTCGACGACATCATGACGCCGCGCACGCGCATTGTGTGGTTAAATGTCGACGAGCCGAACGAGGTGAACTGGCGCAAGATCGTCAGCAGCGGGCACACCTACTTTCCTGCGTTCCAGGGAAATCGGGACAAGGTGAAGGGCATCGCGTCCATCAAGTCGCTGTGGGCGAACCTGGCCCTGGCCGATTCCTGCGAGATCAAGGACCTGCTGACGGAGCCGTTGATCGTGCCGACATCGATGACCTCGACGGCGCTGCTGGAGACCTTCAAGAAATCGGGCATCCACATCGCTTTGGCCGCAAATGAATTCGGCGGCATCGATGGATTGGTCACGTTGAACGATGTGGTCGAGGCCGTGGTGGGCGCGCTGCCTTCGCGGGAACAACCGAGGCAGCCAAAGGTGCGACAGCGCGACGACAACAGCTGGATCTGCGACGCATTGTTGGGAACCAACGATTTGAAGAAGCTGCTGGGGACGGGCGACCTGCCCGGGGAGAAGGAAGGGGATTTCCAGACCTTGTCGGGCTTCATCCTGCATCGGTTGGGGCGGATTCCGGATGAAGGCGACATGGTCCAGCTTGATGAGTTCAAATTCGAGATCATCGACATGGATGGGCACCGTATCGACAAGGTGATGATCACCCGGGCGGGAGAGTAGCCGCCTTCGGGAGAGATTCTGCTTGTCAAACGGGGCGTGAGGTTGAGATTAGGCGGCCCCGATTTTCCGGGCCTGTAGCTCAGTTGGTTAGAGCGCTTGTCTTACGCACAAGATGTCGTCGGTTCGAATCCGGCCGGGCCTACCATTTCTTCTTCATGGAA
>JAYPGD010000118.1:0-13473 GCA_038126655.1 Verrucomicrobiales bacterium | reverse complement strand
CTGCGTGATGATGTAGTCCAGCCTGCTGATTTCCCCCTTCGCCACGTCCAGATATCCGTCCAACTTGTCCACCACGCCCGACAACTCCCCCGACGACACCGCCTCTTCCTCCCGCGCCGCGCCGCTGATCTCAACCGGGGAACTGCCGGCCCTGCGACGCAGCTTGCCAATCTCGCGCTCCATCAACTGCAGGTGGATGTGCAGCGCGTTCAGAGGATTTCCAATCTCGTGGGCGACACTGGCGGCCAAAAGGGTCAGCGTCTGCACACGCTCGCTTTCAATCGTCTCAAAGGTCTTCTGCCGCGCCTCCGTCGCATCGTGCAGGATCAGCGCCCACCCTGAAGCCCCGCTTCCCTCCGGATCAAGCGGCGCCGCATAGAGCCTCAGAAATCGTCGCTTCGGATAGGAAACCTCCAACTCCCTCCGCAAGGTCCGCTCCCCGGCATCCCACGCCCGCGAGAATTCCGCCCAGTCCAGATCCGGCAGATGACGCCTCACGGGATCCCCCTCCGCCGCATCCGGCGGCAACCCAAGCAACTCGGTGATCGCATGATTGTAATAGCTGATCCGCCGCTTCGCATCGACCACCAGAACCCCGTCCTCGATCGTGTTGAACAACGTCTCCAAGAACTCCCGCTCCCGCGCCAAACGCTGCACCACCGTCTGCAGACCGTCCGCATCCAATCGGTCGATCCGCCCCAACACTTTGTCGAGAAAACTGGATTTCTGTGCATTCATTAAATCACTATGCGTCAAATTGACGCTTTGAAAGTATCTCACAATCCATCATCCGCAAGCGAAAAATAGAGCCATTATGACGCATTCTGTCACCCTCTCACCCTCTCATGACTGCATCACTGAGTTGGACGCCAAGTGGATCCCTGAACCCGTAGCGGCGCGTGTCACCGTCTGGCCTCGCACGATACGACTTCCTCCAGCCCGACGCCCCTGCCCCCTGACGCCCATGAGTCGCCAAGAAATGAAAAGGCTTTTGAATCATTCGGAATTGACCGCGTCCAACGGCGCGTTAAGCTCACTTTCTTTAAGTCGGACATGAAGCCTGAACTGACATTTCAATTATGGACCAAAAACAAAACTCCCCGATGGCCGGCGGCGAAAACCGCCGGAAATTCATCCGCAAGACCGCCGGCGCAGCCGCCGTCGCCGCTGCGGTCAATCCGTTCAAGTCGCCCGTTTACGGGCAGAGCCAGGCTCCTTCGGCCAACGTGAAAGGCGCCAACAACCGCATCGTCATCGGCCACGTCGGCGTGGGCGGTCAGGGCGGTCGCCACGTGCGCGGTTTCACCGGCAAGCACAAGGAGAACAACACCATGTCCGTCGCCATCTGCGACGTCTGGGAGAAGCGCCGCGAGCAGCACAAGGCCAACGCCGAGAAGAATCAGGGCAACAAGGTCGAGATGTACGCCGACCACCGCAAACTTTGCGAACGCAAGGACATTGACGCGGTCGTCGTTGCGACTGTCGACCACTGGCACGCCCAATGCGCGATCGACGCAATGGAAGCGGGCAAGCACGTCTACTGCGAAAAGCCGATGACGCGCTATCTCGACGAGGCCTTTCAGGTTTACGACGTTGCGAAGAAGACCGGCAAGAAGGTGCAGGTCGGCTCGCAGGCCGCCTCGGACGCCAAGTGGCACAAGGCCGGCGAACTTGCCCGCGAAGGCGCGATCGGCCCGCTGGTCCTCGGCCAGGACTCCTACATGCGCAACGCCGCCGCCAAGGGCGGTGAATGGAACTACAAGATCGACCCCGACGCCCGCCCGGACAACCTGGACTGGAAGCGCTGGATGGGCCCGATCAATCGCAAGACCGCCTTCAACGCGGACCATTACTTCCGCTGGCGCAAGTATCTCCCCTACTGCGCCGGTCTGCTGGGCGACCTCGCCCCGCATCGTCTCCACCCGCTGATGATCGCCTCCGGCAATCCCGAATTCCCGAGCCGCGTCGTCTGCACCGGCACCCGGAAAATCTCGCTGGATCGCGACTGCACCGACAGCACCCAGATCCTGGCGGAATTCCCCAGCGGACTCGTCCTGCTGGTCACCAGCTCCAGCGTCAGCGAATACGGCCTCGACAGCGTCATGCGCGGCCATCACGCCCGACTCGAATTCGGCGGCAACCGCGTCAACCTCATCCCCGAACGCCCGTTCGCCGACGAACTCGACCGCGAGGAATTCACCAACCTTACCCCCGGCGAGGATGTGCTCGTGCACGAGAAGGACTTCATCGACGCCATCCGCGAAAACCGCGAACCCAACTGCGGCATCGATCTCGCCATCCGCACACAGACGGTCGTCTCCCTCGCGGAAATGTCCGAGCGGTTGAATGTGGCCTGCCTCTTCGACGCGAAGACCCGCAAGATCACCACCGGCGAAGGCACTGTCCTCAAGCCGATCAGCTACGGTACCCTGCCGCTCTCCTGATCGAGCCGGACCTCCGGATCACTCAAAGGGCTTTGCGCATCGCGCAAAGCCCTTTTTTCATGTCCTGATCCGACGCCATATGGCACGGTGCGACACCCCATTCACAGGAATGGTTTCCCCCGTGTTGTCAGCAATCCAAGCCCCCATTCCTCTCGAGCTCATCGCGACCGGCGTCATCCTGCTTGTCGTCTTCCTTCAACTCGTCGCGCTGGCGCGCCTTTACCGTCGCGTCAATCAGGGACAGGCGCTGATCCGAAACGGCGCGGGAGGAACGCGCGTTTCCTTCACCGGGTTGATCTGCTTTCCCTTTCTCCACAAGGTCGAATTCATGGACCTCACCGCAAAGCGCCTGAACGCGTCGTTCCGCGACGCGAACTCCCTCAAGACCAGGGACGACGTGGAGGTCGAGATTGTCGCCGCATTCCTCGTCCGCATCGCCCCCATGCCCGAAGACATCCTCAAGGCCGCCTCCAGCGTCGGCGCGGCCAGGGCCGGAGACCAGGAAACGCTGGATTCCCTGTTTCAGTCCCGATTCTCCGACGCGCTCCAAGCAGCCGTCCGTGAGTCGGATTTCGAGTTCATCGACCAACGAAGGGAAGCGTTCCGGGATCTTGTCCGACAACACATCGGCGCCGAGCTGGGAGGTTATACCCTGGACAGCATCGCGTTGGACCACTTCGGAAAACGCGATTGGACGGCGGACTGAGCGGGACAGCGGGATCAGCCCCGGACGTCGAAACAAAGCAGGACATCCTGATCCCGCAGGAACAGGCGGCCGTTCACCACAACAGGGTGCGCCCAAGTCTGTTTCCCGCTGCGATCCGGCTGGTCGAAGCGCCCTTTCTCCACATACCCGTTGGGCGTCGCCTCCACCAGAGCCACGGTCCCCTGACCGCTTTCCCCGCGGCAATAGAGATGGCCATCCGCGTAAACCACGGCGCCTTTCCGCACTCCCCGGTCCCGCCAGACAACCCGACCATTGGTCACATCCATGCAGGTCCAGTCGCCGCGGTCGGAATGGCCGTAGACATGCTGATCGACCAGGACCACGCCGCCATGATGGTTCACAAGGTCCCGATTCGCATAAATCTGTCGGGCCGCCATCCGCCCGCCGGATCCGCCCACCTGAAAGGCATTGCAGCCCACCCCGTAGCCCGAGGTCACGAAGACGATATTGTTGTAGACCACCGGCGTCGGGATGACCGCAGTTTTCCCGGGCCGCTGCGCGCTCCAGACAATCCGGCCGGTCTCGGCGTCGACGCCGGCCACGACGCGGTGGGTCAATTGGATATACTGTTTGCGTACGCCAAGGCGTCCCTCATCCACCAGCACGGACTCCGAATAGTTCCACTGCGAGAACTGCCCGGAGAAATCCCGCGTCAGATTCTTGCGCCAGACATCGCCGCCATCGCTGACGTTCAGGCAGACCAGGTCCCCAAACTGCCCCAGGGCGTAGACGCGGTCGCCATCGACTGTCGGCGTGGACTTGGTGCCCTCGTAATTGCCGCCCGTTCGCCCGAGTGGCTGCGAACTCCAGAGCTTCCGGCCGGTCGACTCTTCAAAACAATGCACGGCGCTGGCCTGCCCGCCGTCGCCCATGGTGAAAACCCTCCCGCCGGCCACGGCCACACTCGAAAAGCCGCCGCCGCAACCGTTGGCTTTCCACACCAGCGGCGGACCTCCCGCCGGCCATTGCGTCGCCAGCCCCTTTTCGGTCGAGATGCCATCCCGGTTCGGCCCGCGCCATTGCGGCCAGCTGTTCTCAGTCGGAAAGTCCCCGCTCGCGGCGGGCATGGTCGCAGGCGCGGCCACATTGGCTCCTTGATTGCCTCCGCCCATATCCATGGACATCGAACCGTTGTCCGGCTGTGATCCCGAGGACTCCGCGGATGGGCCGGCCGCGGCGCCCTTCTTCGATTTCATGAAGAGGAAGCCGCCGACTCCGGCTCCCGCAACCGCGGTCACGCCGATGATCGCGGCGATAACAATCGTCTTCCCCCCGCCGGACGAAGACGAAGGCGCCGCCATTTCGATGTCGGGTTGAGCCGCTTCCTGCGCCGCCCGTTCGGGTTGGGCGGCCGGCGCATTCAAGGGCGCTGGAACGGTGATCTGGTTCTGACAGCCCGGGCAGGCGATCGCATGACCGATCCAACTCTCGTCGACGGTCATGTGCTGGTTGCAGTGGGGGCAGGAAAAATTGAAGTCGCTCATAAGCGGTGTTGACGGGTCCGTGGAGTCATGTTGTAAGCGGCCTGAAGCTAGTCTGTCGCGTCCTCTCTTTCAACTTCTGGAAATCCCTGATTCGCGGCGGCCCGCGCTTTCGCATTCCCCCGCTTGTCCCTCTGCCTTGTCACCTGCGCGTCCCGCCCTGCATCAGCTTCACCAACCCCGACCGCGTCGGCTCAGCGTCGGGATAATCCTTGGCCAGTCGTCGGAACGCATTGGCGGCGCGATCAAAATCGCCGTTGATGGCATGGATCTGCACAACGTCCGCCCAAGCCCGCGCGGAGGGATGGGTCAACGCGCTCCGCTCCATCAACCGGACCAGTTCCTTCCCCTTCTGGGCGTCGAAGTAGATCTTGTGCATGGTCAACAGGAGCCGCTCAACCGGAAGCAGGACGCGCCGCCGGGTCTTCCTCGACGCGACCGCATGCTGGATCCTGTCGGGCGTTTCATCCTTCTTCCGCTTCATCCACGCCTCCAGGATGAGCTTGATTGCATCGCCCTTCCTTCCGTCCTCCAGCGCAAATTCCGCGGCCAGATGCAGGGACTCCGAATCCCTGCCGCCAGTCTCCAGATGTCGATCCAGCATCGATTTCGCCAGCCCTTTCTGGGAACTGCGGACGCGTTTGATCGCATCCAGTTTGTTCGTCGTGGAGGTGACATAAGCCAGCGGACTGTAGAGCGACGTCTTTGGTTTCGCGTTGTTCAACGTGATGCGCTTCGGCGCCTTCTCAATATCTTCCACGCCCCGCAACGCGGTCCGGACTTCTTTCCCCCTGCGCGGATGACGTTTTCCATACTCCTTGATGGTCCTGCGCATCTCGTCGAACAGGAACTCCTTCTGCTGCGCAAACACCTTCAGGTTGACCACTTCGACATCGTTCCGCCCCGCCTCGATCATCCGCCCCAACAGGGCCAATGCCTCCATGTTGCGGTCGTCCCTCAAGTGATACGCGACCGCCAATTTCACCGATTTCCAGGCAAACTCGCGATCGTCGGGATTCTTCTCCCGGTAGCCCTCCCAAGCGTTTTCCAGCTTCAGCGCCGTCGAGGTCTTGTAGAAATCCGGGACCAGGGAATCGAGGTGATGCAGGGAACGCGAACGATAGCTATTGGGAAACCGAAGGACCTGAGTGGGGAGTCCGAGAAAGTGGATCCGGCCCTGGATGCGGGAGAAGTTGACCGGGGTGTAAAGCGCCAACCTCGGCCGTCCCAGGACCGGCGTCTTTGCCGACTCCCCCTGAAGAATCCGGGTGTACCGCTCGATCGCCTTGTTCGAGTTCCCCTCGAGACGGCAGATCTCGGCCAGTTGAAACTCGGCGAAAAGCGGAACCCTGCCTTCCCCGTCCCGGGACAGGCGCTCGTACATCTTCCGGGCGCCGAGGTATTCCTTCCCGGAATAGAACAGACTGGCGAGAGTCTGGGTATGGATCAGCTTCGGATCGGAATGGTTTTCCAACATCCAGTCGGCCGTCCTGACCGCGCGGGCTGCCTGCCCATCCTTGAGCAAGACCGCCACCAACCCAGTCGCCGCCACCGGGCCCAACTCCGTCCCCGCCGCGAGATGCCGGTTCAACAGCTTCATGGCTTCGCTGAGCCGGTCCGTGGACGTGAGAAAAAGCGCCGTGCGGATCCCGACCTCCTGATCGTCCGGATCCAGCCGGAGATACTCGAGTCCGGCCTCCGCGGCGCGGGCCGGGTCGGCAAGCGTCTCACAGACCGTGATCCAATCCCGTTTCAGGCGTTTGTCCCCCGGGGAAGCCTTCAGCAACTCCCGCCATTTCAACGCAAACTCCCCTTGATCGCCCTTCGCCCGATACACCCCCGCCAGGTCGTAGATCAGGCTGCGCCGGGATTCCGGATCCCCGCCCCAAACCACCTCGGCCGCCGCCGTCTTACCCGGGACCGGTCCCGGTTGATTCCGGATCCCCGCGCGGGATGGCTCCGGCGGCTTCAGATGACTTGCCAACGGTCGGTTGAACAGGTGGGCCGTCACCTGCGAGCGACTCCCCAAAGGAATCGCAGCGAAGCCCCCTGCCGAACGCGCCGGCCCGTCGCGTTCCGCCGAGCGCAGCAACGTCAACAATTGTCCGGCGGCCTCGTCGTGCCGTCCCATCGACATCAGGGTCCTGGCGTGCGTGTAGCGCAACCGGGAATCCTCCGGCGCCAATCCGACGGACCGCCGCCGCAGCACTTCAGCCCGTTCGAGCAGATCGGCCTGTTCGAACAAGGTCGCCACCCGGGCCGTCACCCGGGGATCATTGGGATGGCTCTTGGCAATTCGGCTCCAACTCCGATCCGCGTCAGCCAGCCGCCCCAACCTAGCCTGAATTCTGCCCAGTTGCTCATGATCCGAATCGCTCGGATTGCCCCGCCGTTCGATCAGCGCGCGATGCCACCTGAGGGCCCCCTGATAATCGTTGAGGGCAATGCTGGTCCGCAGCAACTCCTGTAGGGCTCCCTCGATGTCCGAGACTCTTTCCCTGGCCCGTTCGAGCGTCGCGATCCCTTCCTGATGATCCCCGCCAGCGATCTGAATCTCGGCCAACTCCACATAGACCGCGATTTTCTTCGGGCTCCGCCGGGCGCGCTCAGCAAATTCCTCCACCAGGGACGGATAGGTCTGCTCCGTTTGGGACATCCGGGTCAATTCCCGCAACGCGACCCGTCGCAGTTCGCTGGTTGCGGCGATCTCGTACATCCTGCGGTAGGCCATCCAGGCTTCGCCGTCCCGTCCCGCCTCAAGCAGGAGCCTCGCCTCGGCCTCCACATGCCGCGGCTCGTCCGGCGCCAGTCTCGCGGCGGCCCGGAACTCACGCAACGCCCCCGCCGAGTTACCCTGCTCCTCCAACAACTTCGCCAGTTCGACGTGGGGATCCGGGTCATTCGGCGCCAGTGAGACGATCGCCTCGGCGGCTTTGACAGGCTGCCCCCGCTCCCCCAACCGCTCGTAGAGCCCAATCAACCTACGCCAATGTTCACGCGCTCGCGTCGGGTCCTCCACGGTCAACCGCTCCAGAATCGCGACGGCTTCCAAGGGACGCCTTCTTCGGGAATACGCCTCCGCAAGCCCAAATTGAAACACCGGATTGCCGGGCTCCAATGCCGCCCTTCGTTGATGCATTTCCAACGCCGCGCCCAGGTCTCCGGCGCTTTCATAAAGGGCCAACAACCTCGAAATCAGCGCGACCTTGCCCGGATCTTCCGCCAAATCGGCCTCCCATGCCTTCATCCGTTCTTCCAATAGCCCCAGCGCCTGCAGGGCGTCGATCCAGCCGCGCTCCGCCCGACTGCGCAGAAACTCATTGTCCGGGTCCTGCGCCAGTTCGGCGAAGTGGGGCAAGGCCTCCTCCGGCCGTCCCGTCGTCATCAGCGCCCGGGCCAATCGCATGCGGATGTCGTCCCGATCGCTCGAATCGCCAAGGATCCTCTGGTACAGCTGAATCGCATCCTTCCCCAACGCATTCGCCTCCAGAAGCGCCGCCAGTTCCGCTATCGCGTCCGGATCGCCGTCCGCCTTCGCCAAGGCGAGCAGACTCTCCCGCGCGAGCCCCGCGTCCCCCGCCCGAAACTGTAATGCCGCCGCGCGCAACGCCCACTCACGATCGCCCCGCAATTCCAAGGCGCGTCCGTAGGCAGCGATCGCATCGCGCTCCATCCCATACTCCTCGAACCATTCCGCCAACTGCGCGTGATTCGCCGCGTCCCGTCCCCGTTCGCCAGCCGTCACCCGCATCCAGGCGCGGCGGGCCGCCTGCCCATCGCCGGACTCAAGATGATACCCACCCAATTGCCGAATATGCGTTGCGTCCTCAGGGAACAATTCGATCAACGTCTCATATCCTTGGACCACGCCCTCCCTGTCGCCCCGAGCCTTGCGCAATTCCAGCACGCTGCGGTGCGTCGCCTCGTCGCGCGGCTGCCGCTTTAGGACCTTCAGGAATGTCTCTTCCGCCTCCCTGTCCCGACCCAGCGCGACCAGGGTCTCCGCCCGGAGTTTCAACCACCCCGCCTCTTCGCCCGACTGCGCCAACCGCGCATCGGTCTGTTTCAAGAGCCCCTCGAGATCCCCCCGGTCGCGATGGGCCGCGATCAATCGCCGCTTAAGATCCTCGCGCAGCCAGTTCCCCGGGGCCGCCAACTCCATCGCACGCTCGAAGGCGGCGATCGCCTTTTCGTGCCGCCCGAGCCGCAGTTGCGCCGCCCCCACGCCGCGCAGCGACAGACACTGCCGATAAGGATCCGCCTCCGCCAGGGCGACAATTCGTTCATGCGCGTCAATCGCCCTGTCCCAAAGACGATTGTCCTCATAGATCGCCGCCAGTTCCAACAACGCAAACAGGTCGCCCGGGTTGCTTTCAATCAACCGCTCCCAGGCGGCGACGGCATCCTCCCGCGTCCCGCGACGCAGATGAATTCCCCCCAACAACCGGCAGGCCTCCGCCCGCCGATCCGGATCGACAAGCCCAGGAATCGCCGCTTCCAGATGCGCGGCCGCCTTGTCCTCCTGGCCGCCTTGTCCTCCTGGCCGGCCCGATGACAAAGCCGCCCGAGCAGAGCCCGCGTCGCCGACTCCATTTCCAGCCCTCCCTCCAGCCCCCGCTCCACCGCTTCAACAGCTTCTTCCGGCCTGAACAACCGCGCCAACAAGCGGCCAAGGACAACGCTGGTTTCAGCCCGTTTCTCCTTCTCAGCCGATCGCAGGCGAGCCTCCCACGCTGCCAACCCTTCATTCTCCGAGTAACTCCGGAAGACCCGGTCGAACGCCTGATCCTAGAACGGATTGCGCTCCAGGATCTGTTCGTAGCGATCCCGGATCTTCCGATCCTGCGAGGAACTCAGTCCTCCCTGCGCCGTGACATTCCCTTCCGCCGACAGAAGAAACAGTAAAGCGAGGCACAGAACCCCGAACGCCCGATACAACAAGCGAGGATTCTCCGTCGCCCATGGCGTTCCGGGATTCGTCATGCGGAATTCCTTCGGGTCTGGGTCTTCGGGCATTTCGTCATTACGGCGCGCTCATCAAGCCATCACGCCCCGGATCGCCGGCGCAACGCGGGCGGGAGCTTCCGCCGGTTAAACGTCAAACTAAGAGCGCCGCGTTGGTCGGTCAAAAGCAAAAGAGTCTGGAATGATCCCCGGATGGGTCCTAGATTCCTGAAGTCGCACATCGATCCCAGAATACTCGTCGCATGAAGCACCACCAGCAAGCCGGCCGGAAAGGCCTTCTGATCCTCTCCCTCGTCCTGGCTCTCGCAACTGCGGGCGCCTCCCAGACTGCCGAGACCATCGACCCCAACCCCGCGCGGGGACGCTATTTCGTCTCGCCCTTCGGCAAGGATGAATGGACCGGCAAGATTCCCGAACCCAACGCCTCCCGCACCGACGGCCCCTTCAAGACCTTCGTCCGCGCGCGCAAGGCCCATCGCGACGACACCGTCCGGACGCGGATCATCGTCCGCCAGGGCGTCTACCATTTCGCAGAACCGTTCGTCCTGGAGAAGATTGACTCCGGTTGCAGCTACGAAGGCTACCCGGGCGAGCGCGTCATTCTCAGCGGCGGCCGGCCCATCCTGAACTGGAAGAAAGGGACAGGGTCGGCCTGGTCCGCAAGCATTCCCGAAGTGCGCCGCGACCGCTGGGCGTTCAAGCAGCTCCGCGTGGGCGACGAGATGCAGATCAACGCGCGCCATCCCGACTTCGACCCCAACAATCCCATCGAGGGCGGCTGGGCTTACGTCGAGGGCTCCGAGAAAAAGATCGGCAAGTTCGGCTCCGCGATCTCGAAGATCCAGAACCGCGGAGACTGGGTCGAATGGTCCGTCTCCGTCCCGGCGGATGGAACCTATCGCGTTTTCTTCCTCTATCAGGCGGCCAACCGTCGCTACGGCATCACCGACGTCGGCGAACGCATGTCGCTCTCCATCGATGGCGGCGTCCCCATCAAATTGAAGAACCTCAAGGACACGGCCCGCGCCGCCTGGGGAGAGGTCGCCTCCGCAACCCTGACCGAAGGCGCCCACATTCTCCGGTGGAGCAACGACGAAGGCGGCTTCCTGAACATCGACGCCCTGCTGCTCACCGACGACCCCGTCTGGGATCCCCTCAAGACCCGCGCCCCCGCCTCCGGCCGCGCGACCGTCACCCATCAGGCCGAAATCATCGAAAACCACGGCTGTCAGGAGATCGTCATCCCCGAGTCCCGCACCCCCGCTTCCCGGACCGCCTTCAAATTCAAATTCGGCGACATTCCCGCGCTGGCCAGATCCATCGCCCCGGAATACCACGTCTTCAACGGAGCCGGAGCCGGCAACACGATCCTCTACCAGCGCGGACTCGACCTCCGCACCCGCACGGTCGGCGTCGAGGCCGGCAGCAACGCCTCCCAGGAGATCCTCCCCGGGAACCGCTTCTTCGTCAGCAACATCATGGAAGGCCTGACCAGCCCCGGCGAATGGTACCTGGATACCCGGAGAACCACGCTCTACTACTGGCCCAAGGCCCTCGACTTCCAACAACAGGGCGTCGTCGCGCCGTTTCTCGACCGCATCATCCACATCAAGGGCGACCCCTCCAAAAACGAATACGTCGATTCCGTGACCATCAAGGGCATGACCTTCATGGACACGACCTACTCCCGGAATTTCAACCCCTACCTCCCCGTCGACGCCGCCCTCTGGTTGAGCGGCGCCAAGAACTGCGTCGTCGAAGGAAATCGATTCCTCCACCTCGGCGGCAACGCCGTCCGCATCGACGAACAGAGCCAGGGCAACGAGATCGTCGGCAACGAGATCGGACACACGGGTCAGGGCGGCGTCGTCCTCCTCGGCGACAACAAGTCGCAACCCAAGAAGACCCTGATCGCCGGCAACTGGATGCATCATCTGGGGACGATCCTGAAGCACGTCGCGGGCGTCTACTGCGTCAGCGCCGGCGAGACGCGGGTGGCGCACAACCTGTTCGAGGAACTCCCCCGCTACGCCATCTCATTCAAGAGCCTCAATGCGCGAAGCTATTCCCACAGCAACGTGGCCGAATACAACGAGATCCGTCGCACCTGCCTGGAAACGGCGGGAGGAGCCGCCATTGAGACCTCGGGACCGCACAAGATGGACACCCGCAACGTCATCCAATACAACCGGATCCACGACACTGTCGGCCTGACCTGCAACGCCGATGGCGAATACCAGAAACCCTACCTGAGCTGGGGCATCCTGCTCGACGCCTACTCCAGCGGGACCTCCGTCATCGGCAACGAGGTGGTCGGCAATGCCCAGGGCGGTCTCTGCATCACCGGCGGGAAGAACAACCGCATCGAGAACAACGTCTTCGCCAACGGCCTCAAGCACCAGGTCCTCTTCCGCGTCGACGCCTCCGCCACAAAGAACACCTTCATCCGCAACATCCTGCAATACACGCTGATCGAAGGGGACTTCATCGGCGCAACCGGCCGCTGGTCGCCGCAATTCCTCAGCCTCTGCGACTACAATATCTACTGGCAGACCGAGGGCGTCGGCTACCTCAGCTCCGCCACCAAGGCCCTGACCCCGTTGGGCAGTTTCGCCAAGTGGCAGGCCGCCGGATTCGACAAGAACTCCGCCATCCAGGATCCGGGATTCGTCGACTCCCTGAAGAACAACTTCACCCTCACCGCGGGCTCGCCCGCCTACAGCAAGATCAACTTCCAGGCGCTCCCCTACGAGAAGATCGGACTGCCGGGCTTCGATCGCGCCTGGAAGAAGGAGCCCTGAGCCCGCGCCGCTCCCCGCCACGGCCAACCGCCACGGAGAGCCGGGACGTCCGAACACATGCCGCACGATCTCGACATCGCCGACGCGCTGCTGTCGTTCATCATCTTCGTGGTCTCGGTGACCCTGCATGAGGCGGCCCACGCCTGGGCGGCTCTCAAGGGCGGCGACCCCACCGCCTATCACGGCGGGCAGGTCACCATCGATCCCACGCCGCACATCCAGCGCGAACCCTTCGGCATGGTGGTCCTCCCCCTGCTCTCCCTCTTCCTGATCGGTTGGCCGCTGGGCTTCGCCAGCGCTCCCTACGATCCCATGTGGGCCGTGCGCCATCCTCGTCGCGCGGCCCTGATGGCCGCCGCCGGCCCCGCCGCAAACCTGCTCCTGCTGATCGTCGCGGCGCTCGGCATCAAGGCCGGAATGATCGCCGGCCTCTTCTACGCCCCGGATTCACTGAGCTTTGGCCACATCGTCGGCGCCGAAGGCAGATTCGCATCCGGAATCGGCTACGTGTTGGGCATGGGCTTCTGCATGAACCTGCTCATGTTCGTCTTCAACCTCATCCCGCTCCCTCCGCTCGACGGCAGCGGCGTCGTCATGGGATTCCTTGATGAGGAAACCTCCGAGAAATACCTGACCGTCATGCATCAACCCGCCTTCACCATCATCGGCATGCTCCTGGCCTGGAAGCTGATCGCCTTCCTCTTCTCCCCCATCCTCCTCTTCGCCATCAGCCTGCTCTACCCCGAATCAAATTACCGGTGATTCGAAAGGCGGGGAGGCTCTCGTCCTCCCACTCGTCCTCGTCGATCCGGGATTCGGAACAAGATCTGGAAATCGCCCCCGCCTATTTCGCCGTCATGGCGGCTTCGATCGCCGCGGTGGGGTCTTCATGCGCGCTGACGCTGCTGATGAGCCCGGCCCGATCAACGAGCCACATTGCAGGAATGCCTTCGATGCCCAGATTATCCGCCAATTTCGTGATCCAGCCGTCCTTGTCGTAGGCGACCGGCCAGACGATCTTCTCTTCGCCGACGGTGCGCTGAAAATCGAGTTTC
>JAYPGD010000117.1:10441-13585 GCA_038126655.1 Verrucomicrobiales bacterium | reverse complement strand
TCTCGATGCGGGCGCCCTTGGCGCGCAGCACGGGGTCGCCGTAGTTGCAGATGGGAAGGCTCATGGTCTTGAAAGTCTGGATGGGAAACGGGAGTTCAATCGAGTTGCACGCCGGATACCTGGAGAATGCGCTCCAGGTCCTCGTCGGAAAAGAACTTGATCTGCAGTGCGCCTCCCTTGCCGGGGCGGTAACGCAACGAGACCTTGGTCCCGAACTTTTCCTGAAGCAGGGATTCCAGGCGGGCGATGTGGGTGTCGTGGGATGCGGCCGGGGACTTGCCGGATGCGCCTGAGGTCTTTCCGGATGACGGCTTTCGGCGGCGCATGGCGTCGACGAGTTCCTCGATCTGCCGGACGGAGAGGCCGTCGCGAATGGCCTTGTTCGCGGCCAGTTTCTGTTCCTCGTCGGAGGGAAGGGCGAGGATGACCTTGGCGTGGCCGACCGAAAGGCGGCCGTCGCGGACATGGGCCCGGACTTCCGGGACGAGCTTCAACAGGCGGAGGGCGTTGGCGACCGAGGCCCGACTCTTTCCCACCCGGGCGGCGACCTCTTCCTGTGTCAGCTCGAAACGGTCGAGAAGTTGTTCGTAGCCGAGCGCGGATTCAATTGGGTTCAGGTCCTCGCGCTGCAGATTCTCGACGAGGGCCAGTTCGAGGGTGGTCGCGTCATCGACATCGCGGATGATGACCGGGACAGTCTCCAGTTTCAGGAGGCTGGCGGCGCGCCAGCGGCGTTCTCCGGCGATGATTTCGTAATTGTCGTCATGGGGACGCACGACCAGCGGCTGCAGGATGCCCTGCTGCCGGATGGAATTGGCCAGATCTTCCAAGGCATCCTTCGCGAACTCCTTGCGGGGTTGGAAACTACAGGGCTGCACCTTGGCCAGGGGAAGCTCCCGGGGCGAGGCAGCGGCCTGCGATTCTTCCGCATTGGTTGCGGGCGCCTTTGTCGGGGCGGCGGCTTTGACCGGCCCGGCCGATGCGGCAGGTTTGGATTTTCCGAGCAGGGCCCCGAGTCCGCGGCCCAACGGTGTTTTCGACATCCGCGGAGATTGGCGAATCCGCCCGAAGGTTGTCAATCCATCGCCTGTGTTCACCAAAAGCTTGCGCTTCAACGGCGCATTCATACTCTGTCAACCATGACAAGCGATTCGGTTGACGTGAGCAATCACACACGTATTTCAGAATTGGGCCAGAGGGTTCTGGGCGGCGGCGAAGTCAGCCGGGATGAGGCGCAATGGCTGTTCAGCCTGACGGCCAGCGCGGATATCTATGACCTGATGTCCTGGGCGAACCGCATTCGTGAGCGTTACAAGGGCAACAAGATCCATCTGTGTTCGATCGTGAACGCGAAGGCGGGCGCCTGTTCGGAGGACTGCAAGTTCTGTTCCCAATCGGCCGCCTATCAGACGGACGCGCCGAGGTATCCCTTTGTCGATCCGGAGCCGGTTCTGAACGCCGCCGATGAAGCCAAGAGCAACAGCGTCAGCGCCTTGGGGCTGGTGGCGGCGTGGAAGGGACTGGATGAGGGGCCGATGTTGGACGAGGTCTGCGACCGCTTGAAGGAGCTTTCCGATTCGGGAAAGACCCGGGCTGATGCGTCCTTGGGCATCATCAAGAGCGAGAAGGTGGCGGAGCGCCTGAAGGACGCCGGCCTCAAGTGCTACAATCACAATCTCGAGTCTTCGCGCCGGTTTTTCCCGGAAATCTGCGAGACACACTCCTACGAAGATCGCCTGGAGACCATCCGCATCATGAAGGAGGCCGGGATCAAGATCTGCTCCGGCGGCATCTTGGGCATGGGCGAATCGCCGGAAGATCGCTGCGACATGGCCTTGGAACTGCGGGAGCTGGGGGTGCATGTCGTCCCGGTCAACATCCTGAACCCGGTCGAGGGCACGCCCTTTGCCGACAAGCCCCGCATTGATCCGATGGAAGTCCTCAAGTCGATTGCCTGCTTCCGTTTCATCCTGCCGAAGAAGGAGATCATGATCGCCGGCGGCCGCGAAGTGAATCTGCGCGACATGCAAAGCATGATCTTCATGGCCGGAGCCAGCGCGCTGATGGTCGGCAATTATCTCACCACCCTAAATCAACCGGTCGAGAAGGATCTGCAGATGCTCAAGGATCTGGGCCTGGATCCCGACTGGTCCAACCACGACTTCTCGGACCAGGACGAACAATGCGGTCCGGGCTGCGGTTGCGGCGACAAGAAGCCCGAACACGAAGCCGCCTTGGCGGACTAGGCCGGTCGGCGAGCCTCCAGAACCGTCGCGAACGCTCAATTTCTCATGGCCCACTCGCGACAGGCTTCAACCGGCTCCAGCGGGGGGCTTGTCGATCAAAGCATCGATATCGACGTCCTTATTGTCGCCTGTGTGGCTGAGGGGGAGCGGCGCGGCTGGACGGTCGAGAAGCTGGATGGTCCGGACGGCGTAGGGCTTCTGGCGCTGCAACGACCGGGCGGGTCGGGAGCCAGGCGGCTCTACATCTCGGCGGGAATGCACGGCGACGAGCCCGCGCCGCCTTTGGCAATTCTCCGACTACTGAAACAAAACGCCTGGCCCGAGAACCTGGATCTCACGCTTTGTCCCTGCCTGAACCCGACGGGCTTTTGCCGGGCGCAGCGTGAGAACGAAGAGGGCGTCGATCTGAATCGGCAGTATCATCTGCCCGAAGGGGCGGCGCCGGAGACCGTCGCGCATGTCGGTTGGCTGAAAGAGCGGGAGCGGTTTGACGCGGCGTTGTGTCTGCACGAGGACTGGGAATCCCGGGGATTCTACCTGTATGAGCTTCTGCGCGACGAACGTGATTCCCTGGCGAAGGAGATCCTTGAGTCGGTGAAAGGCGTCAGCGCCATTGACTATTCGGATCATATCGATGGCTTGGAGGCCAGGGCGGGCGTGATTGCTCCGCGCGGTGAATTCGGAACGATGATGGAAGAATGGGCGGAAGCCATCTGGCTCATGGAAAACAAGACCGACGTGAGTTACACCTTGGAGACGTCCTCTGCCGATCCGCTGATCCTGCGCGTCGCGGCCCAGGTGAAAGCGGTGAACGCCGTCGCGGCGCGATTGAGCGAAAAGTGAATCCGCCGGAATCGGCCCGCGGATGGCAGAGTCAGCCCCACGGATGGCAGAGCCG
>JAYPGD010000117.1:6803-10341 GCA_038126655.1 Verrucomicrobiales bacterium | reverse complement strand
CGCGGATGGCAGAGTCAGCCCCACGGATGGCAGAGCCGACCCGCGGATGGCAGAGCCGACCCGCGGATGGCAGAGTCAGCCCCACGGATGGCAAAGCCGGCCCACGGATGGCAGAGTCGACCCGCGGATGGCAAAGCCGCCCCACGGATGGCAAAGCCGCCCCACGGATTGGAAAGCCGACCCACGGATGGGAAAGCCGACCCACGGATGGCAGAGTCGACCCGCGGATGGCAGAGTCAGCCCCACGGATGGCAGAGCCGGCCCACGGATGGCAAAGCCGACCCGCGGATGGCAGAGTCAGCCCCACGGATGAAGAAATCTTATGCGTGGGGATGATTGAGAGCCTGGCGCAGCTGCTCAATAAAACACCTTCCACAGCGTGAGACCGTGGGCGGGGGCGGTCGTGCCGGCGACGCGGCGGTCGCGCTGTTTCAGGATCGCGTTGATCTCCTTCGGTTCCAGCTTGCCTTCGCCGACCCTGACCAGCGTCCCGACGATGCCGCGACACATCTTGTATAGGAAGCCGTCACCTTCGATGACCACCGTGAACAGCGGCCCCTCCTTGCGGACATCGACCCGCGTGAGCGTGCGCACATAATCCTCCATCTTGTAGGATCGGTTGTTGGCGAAGGACTCGAAGTTCTTCTTCCCGATGAAGCTGGCTGCGGCCTCGCGCATGCGGTCCGCGTCCAGCGCCTTCGGCACATGCCAGGCTTGCGTTCGCCGTAACGGGTCCATGGCGGCGTGGTTCCAGATGAAGTAGCGGTATTGTTTGCCCTTGGCGTCGAAGCGCGCGTGGAAGGAGTTCGGGACGGATTGGACCAGCGGGATGCGGATGTCGTCGGGAAGGTGGGCGTTCAGCGCGAGGCGCAGTTTGAACGGCGTCATGCGCCATTCGGAATTTGGAATGTCCACATGGGCGACCATGCCGCGGGCGTGGACGCCGGTGTCGGTGCGGCTGGAGCCGTGGATGCGCTTCGGCGTGGGAAACAACGCAAGGAACGCTTCCTCCACCCGTTGTTGCACGGTGACGTCGCGCGGTTGCAGTTGAAAGCCCGCGTAGTTCGCGCCGTCGTAGGCGATCGTCAACTTGAGGCGCTTGGTGTCAGACATGATCCTCGCTTTCAACCACGGATGAACACGGACGGACACAGATGAGAGAGGCGCTGCAAAGACTTTCGGCGGGAGGGGTTTTCTTGCAGCGCCGGGCGTTGGTCGCGTGAACGCCGTAAGAGAAATCCAGTGTTATCCGAGTTCATCCGTAGTCAGACCAGGCTGTCGAGGTAGCCTTGGAGGATGATCGCGGCGGCGGTCTTATCGACCTTCTCCTTGCGCTTCTTGCGGCTGACGTTGGCGGCGATGAGCGAGCGGTTGGCCGCCACGGAGCTGAGGCGTTCGTCCCAGGTCTTGATGGGCGTCTCAACGTTTTTTTTCATTTCCTCGATCAGGGCCTCGACCTTTTCTGTGGCCGGGCCGTAGCTGCCGTTCATGTTGCGCGGCATGCCGACGACAATCAGTTCCACTTCTTTCTCGACGATGATTTCATTCAAGCGCTTGAAGAAGTTCTCGATCGGTTTGGCGGGGATGAACTCCAGCGGTTGGGCCAGCATCTTCAGCTCATCGCTGACGGCGATGCCCATCCGTTTGGTTCCGTAGTCGAGTCCGAGTATTCGCACCCGCGTATTTGAACCGCGGAAGGCGCGGATGGCACGACTATTTGTGGCAAATCCGGAATTTGAATTCCGGAGTTCGACCGTGCGCGGGGCTATTGGGGAGCCTGGCGAAGGCGGTAGAAGCGGATTCGGCGGCGTCGGGTTCGGTCGCGTCGAGGACAAGCGACCAGCGGGTCGTCGCGAACACCCCCGCGCGGGGTTCGTTTGCCGGGATGTCGTCTGCTGGTTCGACCTCGATCATTGCCGGCGGCGAGTCTTCACGAATTCACGCCATTCGTCGAGCGTGTCGATGTCCGTGAGGGGGCGGAGGCAATCGATTTCGAGTCCGGCGTCGGTCCCCGCGGCGATGGTCTGGGCGAGAACGCTGCCGGTGCTCCAGGCAATCTTCTGGAAAAGTCTGGCGCAGGGACGTTTCAGCGCGATCATCCAGTAGCCGCCGTCGGTCGCGGGGCCGAGGACGAGATCCCGCTGGTTCAGGCGTTTCCAGGCTTCGCGGATGTCGGCTCCGGTGACGTCGGGGCAGTCTGAGCCGATGATGGCGACCTTTTCACAGCCGTCCTTGAATGCTGCCAGAAAGGCGTTGTGAAGCTTGTCGCCGAGATCGCCTTCGCCTTGGGGGGAGGCCGTCCAGCCGGGGCGCAGCCAGGGGCGGATCTCGGCGTCGGCGTCATCAGGCGCAAAGCGAAGCTCCACGTTGGCGAGATCGGTCAGGCTATCGAACAGTGTCTGCGCCAGTTCGCGGTAGGCTTCGCAGGCAGCCTCGGCTCCGATGGAATCAGCCAGGCGGGTCTTCACGAAGCCGGAGCGGGGAGCTTTGACGAAGACGATCAGGCGATTGCGGGACTCGATATGAGGGACAGGGTATCCCTCGGGTTGCTCACGCTCGTTCTTGTCTGGAGCGGAGTTCATGACCTCAGTCCGCGATGGGCTTCTTCCAGATCGGGACGACCTTCTTCATCTCGTCGATCAGAAACTGGCAGGCTTCGAAGGCCTCGGCGCGGTGTGGGGCGATGACTTCCACCCACAGGGATGGTTCGTTCACTTTGACGATGCCGGTGCGGTGGACGAGGCGGACGGATTCGATGGGCCAGCGCTCCTCCACCTGGTCGAACAACAGGCCGAACTGATGCCGCGCCATCTTGTCGAAGGACTCGTAGTCGATGGCCTTGATCGCGTCCCTGCCCTCGCTGCCGCGCACGACGCCGGAGAAACAGATTGCCGCGCCCATGCCGTCGGACATCTTGCGGGATGCGGTGAGCGCGGCTTCGTCGATGGAGTCGGGGGAAATGGTGAGGAGCCGTGTCATGGAGCCGGACGCGTGGTGCGTGGGGCGTGGGGCGTGGGGCGGTCAGGGATGGCAGATGGCAGATGGCAGATGGCAGATTTCTGGTTGCCGGCTTCAAATCACAAATCACTGACCACTGATTACTGACCACTGGATTACTGATTACTGATCCTCACCCTCCCTGCACGGGGGGGAAGAGGGAGACTTCATCGCCTTCCTGCAGGACGTAATCGCGGGGTTGGTATTCCACGTCGACGGCGACGAGGATGGAGTTGGGCATTTCGGCGAGTTTTGGGAAACGCTCGAAAAGCTGGTCGAGCAGCGTTTGTATGGTGGCGTCAGGATCGAGGGATTCGGTTGCGCTTTCGCAACCGGTCAGGTCGCGGAAGTAAGAGTAGAACTGGACGGGGATGGTCATTGTTCACGGCTTTCATACACCTCCGGCTTCAGCACGCCGATGAAGGGGAGGTTCCGGTAGCGTTCGGCGAAGTCGAGCCCGTAGCCGACGACGAATTCATCGGGAACTTCAAAACCGACGTAATCGGCCTCGATCGTCTCAACGCGCCGGGCTGCCTTGTTG
>JAYPGD010000117.1:5444-6793 GCA_038126655.1 Verrucomicrobiales bacterium | reverse complement strand
TTGAGCAGGACGCAGGTCTTGATCGAGCGGGGATTCAGTTTCAGAAGTTTGCGCGTCACCTCATGAAGGGTCTGGCCGGTGTCGAGGATGTCATCGACGAGGAGGACGTCCCGCCCTTTGACATCAAGGCGGAGTTCCTTGGTGTATGCGAGTTCGCGGGCCTCCGTGCCGGAGCCGTAGCTGGAGACGCCCATGAAGTCGAGATGCATGGGCAGGTCGATCTGACGGATGAGATCGGCCAGAAACATGATCGTGCCGTTCAGCAGCGACACGATGACCAGATCCTTGTCGCGGAAATCATTCCTGATGGCCGCCGCCATTTCCTCGACGCGATGCGCGATCTGCCACTGCCCGATCAGGACGCTCTCCACTTCGGATTTCAAATGTGCCGGGATGTAATTATCCGGCAGGGGAATGGGGTTTTCGGCGCTCATCTGATCGGGGATCCTGCACGAATTTCCGAACAGTCACAACGAAACTGCCAAAGCGATCGCGAGGCCGATGACCGGGAGAGCCTCGACGCACACGCCCAGCCAATAGCGGTCCGGATCGTCGATCTTGTAGTAGTCGTTGTGAGTGTAGGAGCCGGGCATCTTGGCGGAAATGACGCCGGTCTTCAAAGCCAGTCCCCAGTGCAGGGAAAATCCCGCGAAAAGCAGTCCGAGGCTGAGCGGGTCGAGGTCGTCGCGCTTGATGGCGATGCCGACTCCGGCGCCCGCGAGCAACAAACCAAGGAGATTCAACATGGCCGGCGGAATGGACCTGATCTTCAGTTCGTTGGCGTCGTCGACCCGATGCGATGTGCCGCAGTTGGGGCATTTGAAGCCTTCGTCATCGATGTTGATCGCTTGATGGCAGTAGAGGCAGGGAATCCAGTCGGTCATGATGTGAAGGGGGGCTCAATCTTTGAACTCAACTCCCAGGCAATCCGCGACGCGTCGGGCGAGCCATTCAGCCTGCCGCTTGTTGGGAATATCGGAGGCCAGGCGGGCTTTGAAGGCATCCTTGGGAATGGCGGCGACTCCGTAGTAGCGTTTGTCGCCGGAATGCATCGTGATGTCGGTTACGATCCGGTCCAACTTGTCCGGCGTGAGGACCGTGGTTCCGACCGGGATGAGGAATCTCCGTTCGATGCGCAACCCGGCGGGGCCGGCGTGAAAACGGATGGAATAGAGCAGCGCGGAAAAAAAGAAGAGCAGGAGAATCAGGTCAATAAACCCGAAAATGATTGGCAGGACGAAGGGCGCCTTGCCCTGGATCATGAACCAGATGATCGTGTTCCAGATCAGCAGGAACACGAGCATGGATGCGAGGCAGCCCTTGTTGCGTGCGGGGGGAACATACACCTC
>JAYPGD010000117.1:0-5434 GCA_038126655.1 Verrucomicrobiales bacterium | reverse complement strand
CTTGAATTCGCCTTGGTCAGGTTGATAGGCGGCAGTGGGATCCTCAACCGCCGTGGAATCCGGATCGCTGTCCTCGGTCTTGAAAACCGGGACGTGGAATTCGGCGCGATAGTCGACGCCGGGGACGTCCGCGTAGACGATCAGTTTCCAGATGTGCTTGGGGGAGTCGGAGGTTGGCGGCAGGTCGTAGGGGATGTTGAAGAACACCGGAATGCCGGTGCGTGTCCGGTCGTGCTTGAGGATGTCGGTCTGGATGGTTTTCTCATCCTTCCACTGGATATCCTCGCGGGTGCGGCGATTGTCGCCTGTTCCGGTGGTGTAGCGATGGACGCAGAGCAGTCGGACCCTGAAGCCGGATTTGGGGCTGACCTGGGTGGGGACTTCAACCGCGCCGCGCAGGGAGCCGCCGAGGACGCCCGGGTTGGCGAGCAGGCGGAAGGTGGAAACGCCGTATTTCCGATTGCGCGCAAACAGGTAGACCGTCCACCAGATGAGGAAGAAACCGATGGCGGGAAACAGGACAATGAACCATTCCTTCTTGTCGCCGCTTTTGGCGACCTCGTTCCACATCGCGATGAGCATGCCCCAGGAGATGACGTTCCAGACGAGTGTGAACAAGATGGCGAATACGAAGTTGGATCCGCCTTCGCTGCGGACGAAACCCTGCGCCCAGTCTTCGCGCCAGAGCCAGGGTTCGTTTGGATGTCGCCCCTGGACCGCGGCGACGGTCCTGGTCCGCTTCAGGACATGGATTAAGCCGACGACCATGCCGCAGGAAACGAGAATGAAGACAGCGCCGACGATCAGGCCGATGAAGGCGTTCTTCTCGTCGGACTGCATGCCCTTGATTCCGAGAACCAAGGCGCTGATGCCGCCGATGAAGAAGGGCGTGATGAAGAGCAGTCCGCAGCCAAGCCCCCACTTGGAAACGCCCGAGGCGGTTCCGCTGATCGCGCTTGTCGCGGGATCATCCTTGCGGATGCCGGCCATGGCTCAGATGTGTTTGGAGTCGTCGTGGTCCTTCTCGGTGTAACCGGACTCCTGCCGTTGGAAATTGACCTCGTTCTTCTTCACGTAGGCTTCGAAGACGTCGTCCGCGCTCATGCCGAGAACCTGGGCGAGGCTGATGAGAAAGTGGAAGAGATCGACCACCTCGACCCGGGCGTTCTGTTCGTCGAATTTCTGGTATTTGGCCCACCATTTCCAGGGGACGCTGTCGGTGAGTTCGGCGATTTCCTGGGTCATGGCGCGGCAGTAGTTGAGGACCCATTCGGTCTTCTGTTCGTCGTCCATCTCGTAGGTGTGGACGCCGATGCGCTCATTGAGGGCGCGCTGCATGCGGAAGAGTTCGCGAAGCTGGTCGGGGTTTTCCATGCGCCGGAGAATGCCAAGGCCGGGCGGGGAGTTCAAAGGTTGTTTCCCCTCCCGGGGCGGGGTGTTCCAGGAAGGTCAACGTTGGGCGTTTGACGTTCGTTTCTCGGCCTTGGCCCTGTCGCTTGGGCCATTGAGCCGCTTGACCTGGGCCTGTTCCGTCTGCCGAAGCTCATTTTCAAGATGCGCGAGGTTGCGGGTGTTGTGGAGCGCGAAGGAGCTCATGTAGGCGAGGAGGCCGAGCATCAGAATGACCGCGAAGGCGCGGTTCCCTCGCACGGAAGATGGGGGGCGGCGCAGTTTCATTTCGATTCCAGGCGGGGCTGGACTGCAGTGAAACTGAAGAGCGGTTTTGTGGGGGCGGTTTTGGACGAAGTCTTGAGTTCGAGTTCCCAGACCCAGGCCGTGACGGACCTGCGATGGGCGGCGGCAAACCGGGAGGATTTGACGCCGCGGAGGAGCGCTTCCTCAGGAGCGTCCGCTCCCGCCTTTCGCCAAACGGTTCCGTCCTTGATGGTGTAGATGATCGTGCGTCCGGGGGCGTTCATTACCAGTTGCCCCTCCGGACGGTTTGGGCTGGGGGCGGGCGTCGCCCGTCGAATGTCGGCGCGCCAGGTTTCGCCCGCCTTGACGGCGGCGGCGATCTCCTCGCAGTTGCGCCGCAACGAGGAGGATTGCCGGATCAACTGGAACAGCGTCGCCATGGCCATGCTGGTGACCAATCCGATGACCGCGAGGTAGCACAGAACCTCGATGAGGGTGGAACCTCGAGAGCATCGGGATGGGAATGTGACGGCGGGCAGCTTCATCGATCGGTTGGCAGCTTGAATTCGCGCCGAATGCCGCCGCCGGAGTTCCGGCGTTCGGGCTTCCATTCGAGGCGCAAGGAATGCGCGTCGCGGGTCAGGATGAAGGCGCCCTTGGGCAGGTTTGCCGCGGCGGCGACCTCCCGGATCTCATAAGCGTGCGTTCCGTCGGCCCAGTCGCGCCATTCGCCCGCGATGAGGATCTCCATTTCGCCATCGAGGATCTCCATGGCGATGGCGCGGGTATAGAGATTGCGGGCGTGTTTGTGGTCGTGGAGGATCGTCAAACCGAGAGGGATCATGCCGGCGATCAGGATGGCGATGGCGACAGAGAGTTCGACCAGCAGGACGGCCCGCTCGCGTTGGCGCGCGGGAATCCGGGTTGTGCGCTTTCCGAGCCGGATCACCATAGCAGCAGGTTCAGGGTATGGACGAGGAATTGAAAGACGCAGAAGGCAATTCCGCCGACGACGATGCCGTTCCAAACGACGAGAAAGGCGGCGAGTCCGTGCGTCATGGCCTGTTCCTGAAAGAACGCCCGGGCATCGAGGTCTTCCTGCCAGCCTGCGAGCGCCTTCATGAAGCCCAGGGAAGCGTCCGCGGCGTTGGAAAGCCTCCAGCGGAACTGGCCGTCGTTGTCGAGGGGACGGACTGCCTCCGGCAGGGACATTCCCTGGGCGAGGTTCTCTAGAATCAGGCCCGCGCGCTCCCGGAAGGACTGGTTTCCCGAGGCGTCGGCGGCGAGGCGCACGGATTCGGACTCATCGAGACTGGCGTCGAGCAGGACTCCCAGCGCGGTCGAGAAATCGCGTTGCATGCGGCGGCGACGCCAGGGGATGAGCAGGTTGATCCGGTCCGCGATCGTGCCGGACAGCAGTCCCTGCGAGGTGGCGACGTAGACGAGGACCGAGCCCCAGATGAGCAGCATGAGGAGGATGTGCGCGTTAAGCCATTGGGAATCCGGGGCGAACGCCCAGGAGGCCAGCTCGGGAGCCTTGCCGCCGAGCATATCAGCCATGATGGCGTTGAACTTTGGAAAGACATACACCCGCAGCATGGCGAGCATCAGGATGGCGAAGGGAGCGACCACGAAGGCCAGTCCGATGACGGAGGCCGCCGTATTCCGGTTGATTTTCTGGCCGTCCCGGAGAATGCGGTCTGCGGCGGGCAGCAGTTCGTTGAGCCGTCCGGTTCGCTCACCAATTGCGATGATCGGCGTGAAGGCCGGCGGCAGCCGGATGCCGGAGTATTTCAATGACTGCGCGATTGTCTCCCCGCGTTCGAGCCCGCAGGCGATGTCGTGAAATGTCTCGGCGATCTCGGGATCCAGGGTGCGGGAGGCGGCGATGATCGACTCCCGGGGATCCTTGTCGTTTTCAACGCTGCTCTGGATGAGGTCGAGCAGCAGTCGGGCGGTTTCCATTCTTCGCAAAGGGGCGTGACTCGACCAGGCTGCAAGGGCGAAAAAGATGACAAGTGGAGCGAGTCCGACCAGCAGCCAGAGAGCCGCCGGACCGGCCGCCGCGAAGAGCGGCGTGACGGGCGGGAGCATCAAGATGACAGCGGCGTCAGGCATGGCGTGTTCAGCCGGAAAGGGCGGACATGGACTGTTTGAGGTAGTGCGCCAACGGGGCGAACTGGGCGATGATCATGCACCCGAGTCCGACAATCGACATCGGCAGCACGGAACTGAGCAGCAGATCGCAGCGGCGGTGGGCGCGGTCGGCATAGAATTTTCCAGCGCGATCAAAACCGGCGGGCAGGTCTTCTCCGGCGCCTTCGACCAGCCAGGCATAGAGCGGGGGGAAGACGCTGTTCTCGTCCGCGAGGCCGGGGAAGCCGGAACAGCCTTCGCTCAGGCGCTTCTTCCAGATGTCAAGTTCCCGGCGCGCGGGGCCATTGGTCTCCAGTTCGCTGGCGACTTCGACGGATTCAGCCAGCGTGCATCCTCCCTTGAGCATGATGGCGATGGCGCTGGAAATCCGCGCGATGCTGGCCTCGTGAAATGCGGGAAGCCGCCAACGAAGCCTGCGGCGAAGAGCCGGAGCCGCCGCGATGATGATTGTCAGGACAAGCGAGCCGACAATCAGGTAGGCCGGCGTCCAGATGGCGAACAGCGCGTCGGAGACATTGTCAGCATTGAACGGAAATTCCGCTGAATCCGCAAACTCCCGTAGGAACCGGTCCAGCGAATACGCCGCAAACACGGAGACGGCTCCGGCGAAGGCGAGGACGATCGCAGGATACATGAGCAGGCCCTTGAGGCGGATCCCGACAGCGTTCACGCGGACGTAGTAGTCGCCCAGCATGGTGAGGATCTCAGGAAGGTTGGAACTCTTGATTCCCGCCTTGATCATGACCACGTAGAACGGCGGGAGGTTTCGGGCTTCCAAGGCCTTGTCGAGCGCGATGCCCCGGGCGAGGTCGTCGCCAAGGGCCTGGATCTCACGGCGAAGCGGCCCCTTGTCCATGTTGCAGGCCAGTCGTTGCAGCGCGCCCTCCAAGGGGATGCCCTGCCGCAGCATGCCGGCAAGCTGCTGGTTCATGAACGCGAATTCGTCGGTCTTCATGGATTCAATTGCCGTGCATGAGACCGCCGTGCGGCGGAATCGTCACGCGGGGTTGGAAGAAATTCAGGCGTCGATGATCCGGGCGATTTCACGTTGATCGACGAGACCGCGTTCCAGCAGGGCCTTGGCCGCGTCGGAGAGAGATGACTTGGGCGCGATCCGGTCCAGCCCGCCGTTCCGGATCGATTCGCGGATTTGATCGGTCGGGTGAATGAATTCCACGATCGGCGTCCGGCCCCGATAGCCGGTATGCAGACAGGCGTCGCAGCCCTTTCTAGAGCAGTCTGTGCAGAGGCGGCGGATGAGACGTTGATTGAGGACCAGTTCGGTTGCGCCGGCGACGGCGGAACGATCGTCGCACATGGAGAGCAGTCGTTCGAAGACGCCGCGGCAGGAGCCGGCGTGCAGGGTGGCGATGACCAGGTGGCCGGTCAGGGCGGCGCGGACGGCGATGCCCGCCGTTTCGTTATCCCGGATCTCGCCGATGACGAGAACCTGCGGGTCCTGGCGCAACAGGTGTCGGGCCGCTTTTGCGAAGTCCAGGCCGGCGGCCTCGTTCACCTCGGTCTGCATGATGCCGGGCACGATCTGCTCGGCCGGGTCTTCAATCGTGATCACGTGACGGCCTCCCCGGGCGGCGAGGCGCCGCAGGCAGGCGTAGATGGTCGTGGTCTTGCCGCTGCCAGC
>JAYPGD010000116.1:0-13719 GCA_038126655.1 Verrucomicrobiales bacterium | reverse complement strand
CGCGGAAGGGAATGCAGGCCGCGGGGTTTCAGCCCGGTTCCTGCTGCGTGATGCAGTGAAAAGACCCAAACCCCCAGGCCAGGTCCGTGGAATCGATGCCCGCCACCCGCCGATCCGGAAACTCGGCCTGCAGGATTTCGATGGCCTTGGCGTCGTTGGCGCAGCGATAGGTTGGGACGATGACGACGCCATTGGCGATATAGAAATTGGCGTAACTGGCGGGGAGCCGTTCGCCCCGAAAGGTCACCGGCGCCGGCATGGGCAATTCAACGATCCGCAGGGGCCGGCCAGCCTGGTCGGTCATGGATCGCAGGCGTTCGAGATTATCCTGCAGGGCGGCGCAATTCACATCGTCCGGGTCCTCTTCAACCGCCGTGGCGACGACATTCGGGGCGATGAACCGGGTCAGGTCGTCGACGTGCCCGTCCGTATCGTCGCCGACGATGCCATCGCCCAGCCAGAGGATCTTCGTCACTCCGAGAAAGGCCTTGAGCCGCTCTTCGATCTCGACCTTGCTCAGGCCGGGGTTTCGATTGGGATTCAACAGGCAGGACTCCGTGGTCAGCAATGTCCCGCCGCCATTGACGTCAATGGAGCCCCCTTCCAGGACCATGCCCGGAACGAAACGCTTCAAGCCGCGAAGCCCCGCGATCTTTGCCGGAACTTCGTTATCCAGATCAAAGGGCGGATACTTGCCGCCCCAAGCGTTGTATTCCCAATCAGTGACGGCGCGCTCACCGGTCTCGGCATTGCGGATGAAGATGGGGCCATGGTCGCGGCACCAGGGTTCGTAGGCTTGGTGATGATGAAATCGCACCCGTTCCAAGGAAGCTCCGTTCGCCTGCAACGCCTTACGCGCAACCGCCTCCGCATCGGCGTCCCAGACATTGACGCAGACATCCTCGTGCGGCGCCAGGGTTTCGATCAGCTTCGCGTAAACCGGCGGGATGCGTTCATGGATGTCGGGAAAACTGATGCCCTCCGGCCGCGGCCAGGTGAGCCAGGTCGCGGCGTGCGACTCCCATTCGGCGGGCATGCGGAATCCGAGGGAGGCGGGTGTGGGCGCTTCGGACATGGTTTGACTCAACGAGACGACGTGCCTGTGCGGCTGTGTAGGGCCAATACGGCGGGCCGCCGCTGCGCGGGCTCGAGGCATGATTGAAAGGCCTGGTTCATCGAAGCCTTTTCCTCATGGCAACGGCCGGCGGCGCGCCGCAACCATCAGGCGATACCATTCATCCCGCGTGAGTTCGACTTCGTCCGCCCTGGCCGCCTCGCGAATCCGATCCGGATTGGTTGAGCCGACAATGGGCGAAATCCCGCTGGGATGACGAAGCAACCACGCCAAGGCGATGACCGTCCGGCTGACTCCCCGGTCGTTGGCAATCGCGTCCAATTCGGCGACGACCTTGCCGGTGTCGTAGGTTTCCTGATGACCCAGGATCTGAACCGGCCCATCGCCCAGCTTGCCGCCGCCCAAGGGGCTCCAGGCCAGAGGCGTGATTCCCTCCGCCAGGCATTGGTCCAAAGTCCCGTCGTCAAAGCAGCCCAGGTTGGCCAGGCTGATTTCAACCTGGTTCACGATCAACGGCATCGGACACGCCGCCTGCAGCATCGCGACCTGCGAGGGCTTGAAATTGCTGACGCCGAATTCCCTCGCCTTGCCGGCCGACTTCAGCTTCTCAAACGCGCCCGCCACCTCGGCCGGATCGCAGAGATAATCGGGCCGGTGAAGCTGGTAGATATCGATCGTCTCAACGCCCAACCGACGGAGCGATCCTTCGCAGGATTCGATGATGTAATCCGCGGAGAAATCATAGCGATAGGGCGAATCAGGATTGGGCGTCCCGGGTTTTCGGATGCCGCACTTGCTGGCGATCACGATCGCCTCGCGCATGCCGGAAACCTCCGCCAACACGCGCCCGAAGATCGCCTCGCATTCCGTGTCGCCGTAGATGTCCGCATGGTCGAACAAGGTGTAGCCGGTCTCATAGGCCGCGACCGCGGCCGCGCGCCCCTTCTCCTCTCCCACGTCCGCAAGACGCCAGCAACCGTAGGCCAACCGGGTGGCGGACAGCCCGCTTTTTCCAATCGTAATCGTCTTCATATAAACACAGGAACGGGAGCGCGTCAGAGTTGTTGTAGCGGCGGCTGTGTCAGCCGAAAAACGGAGCCATTCTGCGACAGCCGCCGTCCGCGCTGACCCAGCGCACGCTACAGCTCCATTCGTGTGGCGTCATTGATACACAATTCCACGCGCGCCCCATAGGAAACACGCGGAAACTAGGCGCTTCACGCGCTTGCGAAAAGGCATTTCAACGCCGGAATGCGGACTCCATCAACCGCCTGCCCGCCCCGGACGACGCGCCGCGATGCCTGACCATTCCGCGCGGGCCGATCCGCGCGGACAGGGGCGCCTCACGCTATTCGAGAACTTCCAGCGCCCAGATGCGCGCGTTTCGCATGCGGAACTGCAGGCGCGCCAATTCGCCTTTGCCGAGACTCAGTTCTGCGCCTCCCCGCCAATTCACGGGGTGATCAATTTCATCCGCGTGAATCAGCTCAAAATCCTCGTGCGTGTAGCCGGGCAGAGGGACGCCGTCCCGGTCCAGGATCGCCATGGTGACATACCCGGTTCCGGATGTGGCCACGTTCAGGCGCAGGCGACCGCCGGCAATGGCCAGCGGCCGGGTCGTCAACACGCCTTCTTCGCCATCGGCCGCCATGGCAACGAAACCATCCACACGCATCGTCGCGCAATAAATGCCGCCGAGGTCGCGTCGCTTGCTTTCCTCGCGATCTTGCAGGTCGCGGTCCCACTTGACCGGCCGGTTGTGGGTATGCGGCCAACCGACGAAGTATTGGCGCAGTTCGCGGCCGCGCCGGATCAGGCCGGTCCCCATGCTGACGAGTTGCAACGTGAGGCCGTCGAGGTGGCCGGGTTCGACCCAGGGTTCCCGGAAGCGCTCCCAGCGGACTCCATCACGACTCACCGCCAGTTGGACATCGAAAGTTCCGTCGTTGCCGTCCAGGGCGCGGTTCCGGAGCGCCTTTCCCGTGTAATGGAAATAGGCTGCGGGAAAGGCGAGGCGGACGTCCCAGGCCCACGGATAGCGGAATACGGCGCTGGTATAGAGGTGGAGGTTTTCGGGGTCGCGTTCGTCGGGACGCATCACAATGGGCAGTTCCTTGCCAATCGTCGCGACCTTGTCCCTGCCCCACGCATGTCGGGGTGGAACATTCCGGTCGAACGGCCACGGGGACTCGATGTCATCAACGGCGATCCGCGCAATGGAACGCTTCGGGTCCCACGCCCGCAGATAGATGACATGACGGCCCTCTCGCGGATCCCAGAACGCTGAAGGCTGACTGTCGGGAATGCGCGGGAGGAGCCGCGCGGGATGCGGGGTCCAGTGAATGCCGTCGGGCGAATGCGACAGATAAACGCCGGCGGTCTGGGGATCGGGCCACCGACGGTTGTGGAGCAGGCGAAAACGTTTCTCCGGCGGGGCCGAAAGGTCCCGAAACACACCGGCCTCCACGGCTTCAAAAGGGAAGAGGTTGTTCTTCCTGCCGCCGCGGAACGAAGTCAGCCCGAGATCGGGGCGCGTCCATTCGAGTCCGTCCCTGCTGGTCGCGAGCGCGAGATGCTTGCCCTTTTCGCCGTCGTAGCAGCCGTAGTAAAGCATGGCTGTCCCCTCGTGGTCGACGACCGCGCTGTAGGAGATGAAACCCAGCTTCTCCCACGGCCGATCAGGTTTGAGAACGCGCCGAATGTTGGTCGGCGGCGTCATCCGACGTTCGACATTCCGGCTCCGGGCCGGATCCCGGAGTGAATCGTCGAGAAAGAGATGTCGCCCTGGAGCGAGGCGGATCGGCGCGTTCGCGGCGTTCGCGGCAATCGCCGCAAGCAGACAAACAAGCGTCGAAAAGCCCCTGAGGCCAGCGTTTGCCGTCACGAGCCCCCCTTATTTCCTTTTCTTACCCTTTTTCCTCCCGCCGGATCTCGGTCTGGCTTCGGGGTCGTATTTCGGATTGAGCTCCGTGGGCACGGGCGCGTTCACCCGCTGGCGCCAGGCGAGCATGGCGTTGTGAAGCTCTTTGACTTTGCCGGGGTTGGCGGAGGCGAGATTGGTCGACTCGGCGAGGTCCTCCTTGAGGTTGTAAAGTTCGAGGCCGCCGTCCTCGAAGAACTCGATGAGTTTCCAGTCGCCCATGCGGATGGCGCCGCCGGGAGTGGTGCGGAAGGGGCGGTTCGGTTCGCGGCAGCCGCGGCCGTCACGGGTAGGATTGCCCTGCAGGTAGGCCGGGAAGTGCCAGAAGATCGCGTCGCGGTCCAGCGTGGCGGCGGCGTCCCTCAGGCAGGGCGCGAAGCTGAGGCCGTCCAGGGTGTAACCCTCGGGGCGTTTGGCGCCGGCGATCTCCAGCAGGGTCGGATAGTAGTCCACGCCGATGACCGGCTCGTCGCATCGGGAGCCGGGCCGGGTCACGGCGGGCCACTTGACGATCATCGGTTCCCGGATGCCACCCTCATAGAGCATGCCCTTGCCGCCGCGCAGGGGGAGATTCCGCGTCGCGCCCTGGTAGCCGCCATTGTCGGAGAAGAACAGGACCACCGTGTTGTCGCTGAGCTGGAGCTCGTCCAGTTTCGCCACCACCGAACCGACAGAGTCGTCCACACTTTCGACCATGGCCGCGTAGGCGGCGTTGTCGTGCCCGTTGTGTCCCTTCCGATTCCTGTATTTCTCGGTCACGTCCTTCTTGCCCTGGATCGGCGTATGGACGGCATAGTGCGTGAGATAGAGGAAGAAAGGCTTCTTCCGGTTCGCCTCAATGAATTTGTTTGCCTCCTCCGTCAGCCGATCGGTCAGATACTCCCCCGGCTTCGGGTTCACGAGGTTGGGATACTTGTAGGGGCTGTGGTAGCCGCCGCCGCTGGGGCTGCCCCATTCCTTGCCGGCAATGTTGACGTCAAAGCCCTGGGTGGTCGGATCAGCCCCCAGGTGCCACTTGCCCATGGAGGCGCTGGTATAGCCGGCAGGCTTCAAGGCCTCGGCAATGGTGATGAACTCGTCGCCCAGCACAGTCTCGTTCGGCGTGGGGACGAGCTTGCGAAATTGCGCATTGCCGCGCGCCGGGTCGCCGACCGTGTAGATTCCATGCCGCGGGGAATACTGGCCCGACATCAGGCACGCGCGACTCGGCGCGCAGTTGGGCGCATTGGCGTAGGCGTCCGTGAACACCATGCTCTCCTTGGCCAACCGGTCGATGTGCGGCGTCTTGTAATACTTGCTCCCCATGAAGCCGAGGTCCGTCCAGCCCATGTCGTCGATGAAAAAGAAGACGATGTTGGGGCGTTGGACCTTCGCGGCGTGAACGACGGGCGTGTGAAGGAGGACAACGCCGGCGCACAACAGCGCGGCAAGGGCGGAGAACTTGGGGCGTGATTGCATGGATCGTAAGCGGGTTGAAACGGATGTCTCGATTGCGACGCCTGACAGAAGGCGTTTCTTCAATTCAGTCGTTGGTCGGCAAAGTAGAATCCGAGGCGGCGGGCGTCGAGGGGATTTGAGAATCGGCCCCGATCGTCGCAGCGCCGAGCATTGCTCGGCCCGGGCGCTGTTCGTGAGCGAATGCCGAGCAATGCTCGGCGCTCCGATGCGGCGGTGGACCAACCAACGACCCAACGGGTTGCGTCGCGCGCGCATTTCGCCTAAACCAACGCGGTGCAGGTCTCGACGACAGACAAAGCCGACTCCGCCTCCCCGGACAAACCCGTCCCGGTCTGGCTGCGTCGTTTTCACACGGGCGAGAACATCGTCGTCGCCTTTCTGCTCGCGGCGATGGTCCTGCTTCCGGTCACGGACATGGCGATCGGTCTGTTCGAATCGATCGTCCAGAGGGTCTTTCCCAAATTCCGTCTGACCGGCATCTCGGGCGCCTATCCGGTCGTCCAAAATCTGGTGTTGGTTCTCGGACTGCTCGGCGCCGCCCTGGCCGCCCGCGACAACCGCCTGCTTTCCCTGACCGCGGTCACCAGTTTCCTGAAGGGGAAATGGCTGACCATCGCGACGATCTTCAGCGTCAGCTTCGCCGTGGCGATCACCGCGGTGTTGAGCCTGTCGGGCTGGGAGTTTGTGACCTCGCAGAAGACCGGCGCCAACGTGGTCGCCTGGGGCGTTCCGGTCTGGGTGGTCAGCCTTTCACTGCCGGTCGGTTTCGGGATCGTCGCTGTGCGGATGCTGTGGAATTCGTTCGAGAACGGCCGCGATCGGGGCATTGCCCTGGGCATTGCCATCGCATTGTTGTGCTTGGCGAAATGGTCGCCGATCGATCCCGCGAGCCTGAAGATTCCGGGGCTGATCGCCCTGTTGGTCGCGACCGCCCTGGGCGCGCCGATCTTCACAGCCTTGGGCGGGGCCGCCTTGATCCTCTTCTGGTCGCAGGGGGACAGCGCCGCCATCATGCCGCTCAAGCATTACGCGCTCTCCACCGACGCCATGTTGCCGACGATCCCGTTGTTCACACTGGCGGGCTATTTCCTCGCGGAGGGCGGCGCCTCGAAACGGCTGATCCGGGTGTTTCACGCCTTGGTCGGACACCTCCGCGGCGGGTCCGCGATCCTGACTGTGCTGGTCTGCGCGTTCTTCACCTCCTTCACCGGCGCGTCCGGCGTGACCATTCTCGCCTTGGGCGGCCTGTTGATGCCGGTCCTCATGGCCGCCAAATTCTCGGAGAAGAACGCCCTCGGCCTGCTGACCGGCGCCGGTTCGCTGGGGTTGCTTTTCCCGCCCTGCATCCCGTTGATTCTCTACGCGATCATCGCCGCCGACGTGCAGAACCAGCTTCCCTCCAATTTCAACGAACCTGCGCCAATCGTGCAGTCCATCGACGGAACCAGCGACACCGGCGACGACGATCTCAATCTCGACGACCTCAACTTCGAGGATCTCGGCGACATGGACCTCGACAACATGAGCTTCGAGGAGATCGGCGAGGCCGCCGAAGCCGGGGCCGAAAAGAACTCCGAGACCGACGCCAGATCGCCGCCCGACGAATCAGCCGCCCCCAAGAACGAAGAGAACGCGGAGATCGATGAGTTTGAGAAGCTGTTCTCCGAAGGGCTCGACCTGGATATGGACGCCCCGGATGCGGAATCCGAAGATCCCTTGACGAAAGAGGAGCCGGACCTGGCTTCGACAGTTCCCGTCGCTGAAACCGAAACCCGCGAAGAACCGCGCGAAGTCTCCATCGAGGCCATGTTCCTGGGCGGCATCCTGCCCGGGACCCTGATGGTCCTCATGGCCGGGTGGTGGGGACGGCGACAGGCCACGGCCTCGGAGGTGGAGGCGCATTTCGACGGGGCGGAGGCCAGGGCGGCATTGCTGGAAGCCAAGTGGGAACTGCTGATTCCCGTGGTCGCGTTGGTCGCAATCTTCGGCGGCTTTGCCTCCATCGTGCAGGCCTCCGCGCTCACCGCCTTCTACGCCTTCATCGTCGAGGTGTTTGTCTACCGCGACCTGAAGATCAAACAGGACCTGCCGCGGGTGATGGCCGAGTGCGGGTTGCTGGTGGGCGGCGTGCTGTTGATCATCGGCGTGGCGCAGGGATTCAACAATTACCTGATCACCGAGGAAGCCCCGCAACGTCTGCTCGAATGGGTGCAGACCTTCGTCCGCTCCCCGCTCCTCTTCCTGCTGATGCTGAACCTCTTCCTCCTCCTGGTCGGCTGCGTGATGGACATCTATTCGGCGATCATCGTGGTCGTGCCGATGATCGTCCCGATCGGCCTGGCCTTCGGAATCGACCCGGTCCATCTGGGCATCATCTTCATGGCCAACCTCCAACTCGGCTACCTCACGCCGCCCGTGGGCATGAACCTCTTCCTCTCCGCCTACCGCTTCGATAAACCCCTTCCCGAGATCTACCGCTCCGTGATCCCCATGCTGATCGTCCTCCTCATCAGCGTCCTCCTGATCACCTACGCGCCGGCGCTGTCGACGCTGTTGCCGGATCAGTTGTTGGGCGGGGAGTGAGGAAGCTGACAGTAGGAATCCCTTACGGTTTCTTCGTCGAGTCCGCTAGTTTTTCGATTGTTACCCGATCCACGAAAAAGCCTCCGTTCGGGCAATAGATTGCGATGTAGGGTGACGCGAAAGCATCGATGTCCATCACCAACTCTCCCAGACGACCTTGTACTATCCGAGGCTCGTGATGAAACAGATGACGTTTGGGGGTGCAAATACCGATCCGACGGTCGCCATCTGTCCGATACGAACAAGAGACTCGGTAGTTCCCTCCTCTTGTGAAACTCAGAATCATGAAGTGTCCAAAGTGGAATCCGTCTCCATCGTCGGAATTGAGCGCTCTTCGATCCCAACCGTTGATGTACTTTGTGTTAATCGCAATTTGAGCCAACCGGTTCGCCGCTGTCCTTTCGTTCATCGGACCATTACTCCGACCGATTCTGTAGTCCTCGGAAGGCGCTGGCTCAAGATGCCCTGTTTCGTCACCGATGCCTGATCCTGATATCGTGAGTCGCGTTGACTTCGCCGCGATCCCATCAAACACTCCAAACGCAGAGGCGGACAGAATAAGTGATATTCCCAACCCAATCAGCGTCGGAGTCCTGAGACGTTTGGGGCCGAGCCTCCGCGATGCGCGAAATGCAATGACTGCACATATGCATCCCGCCAGTATTCCAACAAAGGATATCGGTCCCGGGCCATCCTCGATCAATCGAATAAAACTGTATCCGTCTGAAGAAAGCGCCCATCGCAATACGACATCACCAAGAAATGCCCCCGCCGGAGCAAACCACGCGGCTTTGGCGGCATCGTAGGCGAACTCCTTCGGCGGTTCACTCGAAACGGGGTATTTCTCCCGAACGTGCATCTCCGCCAACTCTCGCTTCCACAACCAACCGACCAACAGTGACAAAAAACCTCCGCCTCGGAGCAGATCCGTGGCGATCAAGAGCGCTCTCGCCGGTTGTGCCGCTGAGTTGTTGTATGAAGAAACCAGCGGCGCTGCCAGTATCGCAGCCAACCCTGCGTAAATGAGAAGCTGCGGTCTCTTGTCTTCCTCTGTTGTTTTCATTTTCCCCCGTGCTTCCGAACAAGCACAACCTTAGCGTCCTTGGTAAACCGAACAATCAATAATGTGTTTCGCAACCCGTGGTGCGAGCGCTGCACCAGACCACTTTAGTTTGGTGGTCTTGTTTGGCTCTGTCCGGCCTCAGGATTTGATTCCTTTGCTTTGCCTTCCTCCCCCTCCTTCGGCAGAGCCTCCACGGCGGCGACCAGCTCCCAGATTTGTTCGTCCTTGAAGGCGCCGCGGAAGCCGACCATGGGCGTGCCGTCCAGGCCCATGGCGATCGTGCGGAAGATATCCTCGCGCTTGGGGCCGCTGCGGTGGTGATCGACGCGCAGGTCGGCGGGGATGGCGACGTGACCCCAGACATTGGTGAGCCCCTTGGAGCCGGGGCCGTCGCCGGCGCCGCGGACGCCGTGGCTGGGAACGCAGGTCTGCGCAAACAGGGCCTGCCCCGCGGCAGTGTGTTTCTTCAATGACTCGTCCTGCGCGAACCATTCCGGCGCCTCGGGCAGATCGACCGCTTAGACAAGCCGGTCGGATTCCTTCCATCGCGGGGAGAGGTTCTTCAGGTAGACGAGGATTGCGGTCAGGTCGCGGTCGCTGAGGGTCTTGGCAAAGGTCGGCATGGCCGTGCCGGAAACGCCGCGTCGGATTGTCCGGCGAAGGTCGTCATCGGTGGGCTGCGCGCCCATCGGCGTCGTCCGATACTTGAAGACGCCCTTGCGGAAGTCCCGCGGCTTGACGGTCATGTCCCCCGCCCAGGGACCGTTGCCGCGGCCGGTCTCCCCGTGACAGGGCGCGCACTGCTGCTTGAAGACATAGCGTCCCTGGAGGTAGCGGTTGAAATCGTCGCGATCCGCATCCGTCGCGCCAAGGCACACGATGAGGACGCCGGGCAGGAGCAGCCAGATCCAACGCTGGAAATTCATCCCCGATTGCTACGGCGCCCGCCCGTCGCTGGCAATGCCGTCGATTGGCGGGTTCTGGCCGGGATTTGGCGCGCCAGCCCACAGAAACCGGTCAATGCAGCCCTGATTTTCGGGCGCCGCATCGCATGGGACGCCGCTGCGCCCCATTCCGCCATCGATCTGCGGCCGGGGTTTTGCTAGAAGTCAGGGCCGTGAGCCGGAAACCAGCATGAACGACGCGACCCGACCGAACATACTGTGGCTGTGCACCGACCAGCAGCGCTACGACACCATCAAGGCCTTGGGCAACCCATTGGCGCGCACGCCCAACATCGACGGCTTGATGGCGGAGGGCGTGACCTTCAAGCGGGCCTATTGTCAGAGTCCGGTCTGCACGCCGAGTCGGGCCTCCTTTCTGACCGGCCGTTATCCGCGCACGACGCGGTGCCGACAGAACGGGCAGAAGATCCCGGAGGACGAGCGGTTGATCAGCCGCCTGTTGGCGGATGCCGGCTACACCTGCGGGCTCGCCGGCAAGCTGCACCTGGCCTCCTGCGCGAACAAACGCGTCGAGGAGCGCATCGACGACGGCTATTCCACCTTTCACTGGTCGCATCACCCGCAACCGGACTGGCCGGAGAATGCCTACACCCAATGGCTGACCAAACAAGGCCAGACCTGGGAGGCATTGAATCAAAGCGCGGGCACGGCCTACGTGAAGCCCGGTCCGCCGGCGGAATTTCATCAGACGACCTGGTGCGCGGAGATGACGATCGATTTCATCAACGAGAACCAAGGGCGTCCCTGGATGTTCAGCTTCAACTGCTTCGATCCGCATCACCCCTTCGATCCGCCCAAGGAGTATCTCGATCGATACGCCCCCGCGGAAATGCCCCTGCCGAAATACCGCGAAGGCGAACTGGACAACAAGCCGAGCTTCCAACGTCTCGATCATGAGTGGGCGCACAACGAACCGGGATACTTCCACGTCGCCGGAATGACCGATGACGACAAGCGACAGGTGACCGCCGCGAATCACGCGATGTGCGAACTGATCGACGACCAGGTCGGGCGGATCCTGAAGGCGCTGGAGGATTCGGGTCAGCGCGAAAACACGATTGTCATCTTCATGTCCGATCACGGCGAGATGCTGGGCGATCACGGCCTCTACCTGAAGGGGCCGCACTTCTATGAGGAAGCCGTGCATGTGCCGCTGGTGATGTCCTGGCCCGGGAGATTTGAATCGGGATTGGCCATCGACGGTCTGGTCGAACTGATCGACATCGCGCCGACGTTGATGGAGTGCGCGGGGCTTGAGGTCCCTGAACGCATGCAGGGCCGTTCGTTGGCCGGGTTGTGCGGGGGTGATGCGGATCCCACGCGTTTCCGCGACTTCGTCTACAGCGAGTACTGCAACTCATGGACGCATCACGACGCCTATGGATCGATGCTGCGGACGGAGAACGAGAAGATCGTGGTCTATCACGGCACAGACCAGGGCGAGCTTTACGACCTGCGCTCCGATCCCGATGAGTTCAACAATCTCTGGGACGCGCCCGATCACCGGGATCAGAAGCTGCGGCTGATGAAGATGTGCTTCGACGCCAGCGTGCTCGCCATGGATCCGCACCCGCCGAGATTGGGGGCGTTCTGAGCCCTGTTCCTCAGGGCTTTCGCATCAACTGCAAACGCAATTCCCATGGGCGCGTTGTAGCGCGCGCCCTGTGCGAGCAGTCGATTACTGTCACCTGATGGTTTCGTTCTTCGGCGGAAACAGCGGACGCTGCTATTCCTCCGCGGCTTTGCGCAGCATGTCGATCTGTCGGACCATTCCATCGACCTGGGCTTCGAGCATCTGGATCCGTTCCTCGGCGCCTTGCAGCGTCTTGAGGAGGGTGAGGCCGAGGTCGGCGGCCTCGTAAGGGATCTTCTCGCCGTTCTCGTCCTTCTGGGTGAGCAGGTCCACCAGCGGTCCGAGGCTCGATTTGCCTTCCTTGGGTTTGGCGGCGGCGATGCGCACATCGAGCAGGTCGTTGTACATCTTCACTAGGGCGTCCAGCAGCTTGAGACACTCGTCGTGATCCAGCGTGAGGGGATCGGTCGCCTTCTGTCCCGGGCGGCGTTGACCGCCGGTCCCGCCGATGCCCTTGGCGGCGTCCGCGGCGTCCGGAATCTCCGTGCTGAGCATGCGACTGCGGCCGTCGGCGGTGACCATGACATGGCGCACGGCCATGACGTGAAGAAAGGCGCCGATGACGCTGAAGTGGGTGGCGGATTCATCGCCGGGAGGAAGCGGAACGGCGCTGCCGCCCTCCATGCGCGCGCAGATGACCTGCTTGCCGGCCTCGTCGCGGCCCTTCACCCAACGGCTGCCGTCGCCGATGATCTCACGGACCTCCTCGGTCAGCTTGATCTTGAACTCCGTGGAGAGGGACGCGACCTGCTCCTCCTCGAGCGGAGCGAGCCCGAAATCGGAGGGCGGCGGATCGTCGGTGTCCGGGACATCCTCCGCCTCGGCGGCGGCCGCGGGCTTGGCGGGCGGTTTGGCGGGAGCCTTGGCCGGTTCAGGAGCGGGTTTCGGCGCTTCGGCCGCGGCCGGCTTCTCCGGTTCCTTCTCCACCGCCACCGGAGCCGGGACATTGATCTTTTTCGAGCACTGCGGGCACTCAATCTCCATGCCAATGTGCTCGGTTTCGGCGGCCATGCGGGCGTCGCAGGACGGACAGTTGAACTTGAATGCGCTCATGTCTACTCGGGATCTAAGGTTTTCGGATTACGGATTGAAACCCCGGACAAACGCGACTGGAGGAGGATGGAGCGGGACCGACCGGGGCCCCGGTCGATCGATCAAATCCGTGTTCATCCGTGTTCATCCGTGTTCATCCGTGGTTGAAGACTACTCCGAGGCGTCAGCGGCCTGGGAGAGGCAGGACGTGAGGAAGGGCAGCAACTGCTTCTTCCGTGAGACGATGCCGTGAAAGTCATAAATACCCGGCTCGAGTTCCGGATACTTGATCTGGTTGATGAAGCCCGGATCGCCCACGACCACGAGCAGGGAATTCTGCCGGGTCACATCGGTGACCAGCAGGGCCGAGAAGAAGAAGCGGTTGGCGGATCGGTAACGCTCCAGCGCCTCCACAACCTCGACCTTGCGCTCATTGAAATGGCCGAAGCCGATCTCCTCGATCTGCGCCACGCTGAACTTCGTGCCCGCCTCCTCGTAGGGCTTGCAGTCGGTGGTGATGGCCTCGTCCGCGGGCTTGGTGATCAACACGGAGCCGGAGGCAAACAACTGTTCGGTGAAGCGGGTGGCGTCGACCTCCGCAATCTCCTCCAACCGCTTCAGGATCTCCGCGTCGCGGTCGGTCGCAGTCGGCGAGGTCAGGTTCAGGGTGTCGGTGACGAGGCCCGCCAGCAGAAGGCCGGCGATCTTCTTGGGCAACTCCACATCGTGGCGGAAAAAGCAGTCCGCCACGATGGAACTGGTGCTGCCCATCGGCTCGTTGCGGAACAGGATCGGCTGCGGCGTTGTCAGGGCGCCGATGCGGTGGTGATCGATCACTTCGATGATCTCCACCTTGTCCGCCCCTTTCACCGCCTGCGAAAGCTCATTGTGGTCGACCAGGATCAGCTTCCGGTCGACGGGTTTCAGAAAATCAGACTTGGAGAGCGCGCCGACGACGCGCTTGTTCTTGTCGAACACGGTGAAGGTGGA
>JAYPGD010000115.1:13314-13845 GCA_038126655.1 Verrucomicrobiales bacterium | reverse complement strand
GACCCGCGCCGAATCCGATCGCTACCTTCAGGATGTGGGCCGCGCCGACGACCTCGAAGTCATCTTCGTTTCCCATCTTCGTCGCGCCGAGGCCGAGAAAACCTACATCTCCAATGACTACACCAAGCGCGACCTGCGAAAGCTTTCCCTGCCGGGGCTGATCTTTGAGAACGGCGAGGAACATCGCCACAACTTCGGCGGCGGCGGCGAGGGCTTCGGCCACGTCATGCTGCTGGATTTGAACAGACTCGTCCGGCCGGTCAGCGTCGGCCCCGGCATCATGAAGATCGGCAAGGACGACCCGCCGCTCGCCCGCGGCATCAAGACCGCCCGCCAGGAAGGAGCCACCGTCGTCTGGTGCCACAACAGCTTCGGCTTCGAGGACATCCCCAACTGGATCGCAGGCCGCGTCCACGCCCAGAACATCTTCGATGGCGGCAATCGCGGCGGCTACGAGGACACCTTCTACCGCTACCTCAACATCGGCGTGAACACCCCGCTTGGGATCGAGCGCGGCCTGAACGCCCTTTG
>JAYPGD010000115.1:10116-13304 GCA_038126655.1 Verrucomicrobiales bacterium | reverse complement strand
TATGCGCGCCCGGAGAAGGACGAGGAACTCACCGCCAAAACCTGGCTCAAGGCCCTCAGAGCCGGACGCACCTTCATCTCGAACGGCCCGCTGCTCGACCTTCAGATCGAGAATGCAACTCTCGGCGCAACCATCAACCGCGATTCGACCGTCGATCTCCCAATCCGCGCCCAAGCCAAGGGCCGCAATGACTTCGGCCGCATTGAGCTTGTCAAAAACGGAAAGGTTGAGGCCTCCGCCGAAAGCAGGAAAGCCGACGGTCTTTTCGAAGCTTCATTCAAGTTGCGAGTAAAAGTCGCCGAGACCTCCTGGTTCGCCCTTCGTGTCGCCAATCCCATTCAACAAACCGGAGCCAAGGCTCCAGCCCGTGGAACCGGCGCCGGCAAGAATGAACTGGGCGAGCCCTTGTTCGCGCACACGAGCCCGATCCATGTCCGCATCGCCGACAAACCGCAGTTCGACCTCAAGACCGCGCGCCAACTCCTCGCGGACATGGAATCCGGCCTCCTGACGATCCAGATGAAGGGCGTCTTCACCGACGACCGCGAGCGCGCTGAAGTGGAAGCCGTCTATCAGGGCGCGATCTACGCCTTGCACAAGAAGATCGCCGAAAACTACGCCTTGCAGAGGTAGAACAAGGGCGCCGCGCGAAGCGCCTTGGAATGCGGCGGCTCGACGCCGCCTTTCCTCCAGCATGGCTCCAGGCGCCGAAATCCACAGGCGAGAGATCGCGGCAAGACCCGACCCTGCGAGCGCCAAAGGGCCCAACCAACTCGGCAGCGCTGCGCTCGGCGTTTCGGCAGATTACCAGGCGGAGTCCCCTTTCAATATTCCCTCCCCCTGCATCGATTTATTGAATGGGGGCGTCTGAACAGAGTCGGGCTACGCTTCGGCTCATGGATATACCTCGCTCGCTGCAATGGAAGACCGTCGTTCCGGCGATGTGCCTGCCTTTCATTGCGTCGCTGTTCTACTTCGTCCTGTTCAGCGAATATGCATTCTCGCGCGCCATCTATGGCGCGACCAAGGTCTTCACCCTCGTCTGGCCGGTTGTCGCCTTTCTCCTGATCTATAAGACCGGACTCCCCAAGCTGAGGCTTCGCGACCGAATCCACCTCAATGCGATTCCGCTTGGACTGCTCTCCGGTCTGGGAATCGTGGGACTGATGTTCCTCTTGATGCAGACGCCGCTCGGACAGATCGTCCGGGAAGGCGGGGACAACATCGGAAAGAAGACTCGCGAACTGGGTGTGCTCGATCACTTCTGGATCTTCGCCTTCTTCATTTCGATTCTTCACTCCCTGCTGGAGGAATACTACTGGCGTTGGTTCGTCTACGGACGCCTGCGCGGACTGCTCCCCCGCTGGCCGGCGCATCTGCTGGCCGGCGCGACCTTTGCCGCGCATCACATCGTGATCACGACGCAGTTCTTCCCCTTCGGCTGGGGCCTCTTCTTCGGCTGCATGGTCGGCGTCGGCGGCGTGATCTTCAGCCTGCTCTACGAACGACAGCGATCCCTCGTCGGGGCCTGGTTCGCGCACATGTGCGTCGATTTCGGCATCATGGCCATCGGCTACAACGTGATCACCTGAACGGTCGCGCGCCCGCGCTCCCGCTCTCTTGGGTTGCCAATCGCCGGCATTTTCTCAATCTTCCCGCAATCCTGTTTCAGAGTTTCAGACGAGCAACCGTTGATCCGCAATCCGATCGAATCATCATGAACAAATCGACCCAGACCAATCGCCGCCACTTTCTGAAGACCTCCGCCGCAGCCATCGCCGCGCCCATGATCCTGCCCTCCTCCGTGTTCGGCAACGCGGACAAGGCCGCGCCGAGCAACCGGATCACGATTGGCGCCATCGGCGTGGGCGGCCGCGGAACGGCCGTGATGAATTCCTTCCTCAAGCAGAAGGACGCGCAGGTCCTCGCCGTTTGCGACGTGGACAGCCTCCATCACCGCGACAAACTGGAGGGGCGCGCCTACGGCTCAAAACCAGCCAAGGCCATGGTCGACAAGGAATACGGCAACAACGATTGCTCCACCTATGAACACTTCGCCGGACTGCTCGCGCGCAAAGACATCGACGCCGTCATCGTCGCCACTCCGGATCACTGGCACGCCATCATCGCCTTGGCCGCGCTCAAGGCCGGCAAGGACATCTACTGCGAAAAACCGGTGACCCATCTCTTCCGCGAAGGGCAGGTCCTCTATCGCGAGGTCGCCCGTCGCAAGGCCATCTTCCAGACCGGTTCCCAGCAGCGTTCGACCGCCAACTTCCATCATGCCGTGGAACTGGTTCAGAACGGACACCTCGGCGCGGTCAAGGAAGTCCAGGTCGGACTGCCGCAAGGACACGATCAGGCGACCGGCATCACCGACCGCACCGAAGTCCCCGATTCGCTCAACTACGATCTCTGGTGCGGCCCCAGCGAGAAAATTCCCTACAACTTTGGCCTCGTGCACCGCAACTGGCGCTGGCATCTGAACTACGGCGGAGGTCAGTTGATGGACTGGATCGGCCATCATAACGACATCGCCCACTGGGGCCTCGAACTCGACCAGACCGGCCCGGAAAGCGTCGAAGCCATGGGCTTCACCCGTCCAACCACCAGCCTCTACAACACACCCGTCGACTACACCGTGCGCAGCGTCTACAAGGACGACGTCGTTATCACCATATCGTCAAAAAACACAATGGGCACAAAGTGGATCGGCGACAACGGCTGGGTCTACGTCAACCGCGGCAAACTCGACGCCTCCAACAAGGAATGGCTGGGCAAGGACTTCGACCGCGGCCCCAAGCGCGCCTACAAGTCCGCCGACCACACGCGCAATTTCCTCGATGGCGTCAAGACGCGGACCGAGTGCATCTGCCCGGCCGAAACCGCGCACCGCTCCATCACCCCCGGCCACCTCGCCTACGTCTCGGCCACTGTCGGCCGCAAGATCAACTGGGATCCTAAAAAGGAACGCATCATCGGCGACCGCGATGCGGCGAAGCTGCTGGAAGTCAACTATCGCCGACCTTGGAAACTGGGGTAAGCCCCCCGTGATCATCACCGACGTCAGAGCCGTCCAACCGGTCGCGCCGGACGCCCCTGCCGATTGGCGGACCAGCATGGGGCAGTTCCTTGTTGCCATTGACACCGACGATGGCCTCACCGGCTATGGCGTCGGCGGCGGCGGA
>JAYPGD010000115.1:9213-10106 GCA_038126655.1 Verrucomicrobiales bacterium | reverse complement strand
CGTCCGCGCCGTGCTGCGGGCGCGACTGGTGGGACGAGATTCCTCGGCCATCCGGGAACTCGCCGAGGAGATGCACGCGGCCACGCTTCCCTTCGGCCGCATGGGCGTCGCCATCATGGCCATCAGCGGCATTGACCTCGCCCTCTGGGACCTGCGCGGAAAACGGGAGAACAAACCCGTCGTCGAACTTCTTGGCGGACGCCCCGGCGTCCCGCTGCCCGCCTATGTAACCGTCGGCCTGCAGAAGGCGGGCATCGCAGATGCGGTCGAAGCGGGATTCCAGGCCTTCAAATTGTTCGTCGGCGGCGACGCCACGACCAATCGCGTTGCGACCGCCGTCGAACGCATCAAGGAGGCCCGCTCAATCGTCGGACCGGAGGCGCCTCTCATGATCGACGCCTGGATGTCTTGGGATCTCGAAACCACGCTCGCCGTCGCGGAAAAGGCCGCGGAGTTCGACATCGGCTGGTTGGAGGATCCGCTTCAGCCCGACGACCTGGCCGGCTACGAGACCTTGCGCGACAAGAGCCCCGTCCCAATCGCGGGAGGCGAGCACGATTTCACGACGCGAGTGTTTGCGGACCTGATCGACCGCGGCGTCTTCCAGGTTCTGCAACCCGATGTCACTTGGGCCGGCGGCCTGACCACGCTAATCGACATCTACGAACTGGCGAACAAGGCGGGCGTCCGCGTCTGTCCGCATCGGGGCTCGGAGATCTGGTCCCTGCACGCGATGGCGGCGCTGGATTCCAACCCTCTCGCGGAATCAGGCCGCCATTGGATGACCTGGGTCGGCGGCCAGCCCGATGTGGAAAAGGGATCCGTGACGCTCCCGGAAGGCTGCGCCGGCTTTGGCGTCGACATCGATGAAGCGAGGCTGGTCGATGTATGGC
>JAYPGD010000115.1:2365-9203 GCA_038126655.1 Verrucomicrobiales bacterium | reverse complement strand
CCGGCGCCCCGGTTGCGCCCCCCACCGCGTCCGCCGGCGGGTGGGCGCTGGGTCGACCCGCCCCCCCCCCCCGACGCCCCCCCCCTTTCCAATCGGCCCTCAGCTCAGCTTCTGGTGCAACTGCTGCAACGAAGCGAGGAAGGAACTGTAGTTCCTCAGCGGTTTGACAGATTCGATCCTTTCACTGGCGTCCAATCTCCGCCGCACCTCGGCGTTGAGCGCCTTCATTAACTCCGGGCGATCGCGCACGATGATATCCAGCTCATCCGCCTTCTCCATCGAGAAGACCGAGAGGTTCGCCGACCCGAGAATGGCGACCTTCCAGTCAAACAACATCAGTTTGGAGTGCAGCATCCGGTCGCTGAGATACACCTCGATGTCCGCCGCCTCGTAGAGTTTCTTCAAGACCCGGTAGTTGATGTCATTCCCCACGTTGGCCTCCCTCGAGAAAAGGATCTTCACCCGCACGCCATGCCGCGCGGCGCCGACCAACCGCAGACTCACCTCCGGATCCCCGATATAGGCCATCTCAACATAGATCGCGTGCTGCGCCTCCGCGATGGACCGTAGGATCTGTTTCTTGATCTCAAACCGGGGCGGCGACTCCGCCCGGTGATTCAACAGGAAATCGAGGTCGCGACCGGAATCGAACGACGCCTCCCCCCGGTCTCGCCGGCGAAACCGACGTATCGTCTCGCGACAGGCAATCTCAACCATGTAATCGTGATACTCCAGATGCCGGTCCTCGATGTTGACGCTGCCCAGGATCATGATCCGCTCGTCGAAGATGTAATACTTCGTGTGCGTGTGATCGACCCATTGAAACGCCACATTGGGATGGTTTCGGATGGCTTCGCCGAGCAGCGCGCTGCGATCGTCACGGACGCGGGTGTCGGGAAAAGTCGGGCGAATGACCGCCAGTTTCAGGCGAGCCCCCATTGACAGCTTCGAATCGAAGAACGACCGGCGGTTCACCTCGATCCGTTCATACATGATCGCGCCCCGGTCCTTCCGGATCCGGATCTTCACCCCGCGTTCCGCCGCGCGAAGAACGGCCTCGCCGATCTCATTGCCCACAGCGTCGTTTCGCCAGACAAACATGTGGATCTCGGCCGTCTCCTCCGCCTCGTCCAATCGCTGGATCACGCGACGATACACCGCCCCCGCCCCATCATCGCCCTGCGGATCGCACAGCAATGTCAGCGCCCCAGTTCCTTTGTCAGCTTCAGCGGAATTCCCGTCCATACAATGGCCCCTGCTGAACAAAACAACGAAGCCGCCCCGAATGACAAGACAAGAAATCTCGCGCCCGCGAGCCCCGCAAAACGCCTGTCAATTTTCGCGACACGCAAACGCAGAACTGCAACCTGAATATGTCCGTATTCCCACAGGATGGCGCCGCTTTTCATGCATCGCCACAGGGCAGAACACATTTCCGGTCACCTTGCATAAAAAAATGAGACACTCCCCTCCCCGAAAGCGATTGCGGGGCAAATCGAAGGATTACACGCGAATCACCCACATCCAACCGCTCGTCGCAAAACGTCCAACTCCTCCTTGGCAATCTCGCGATAGTCATACTGCCGCACAAACTCCCGCCCCGCGCCCCCTCGCGCCAACTGCCGCTTCTCGTCTTCCAGCAGGGCCGCGATCTCCTTCCCAACCCCGACCGCGTCGCCAGGTTTCACCATCTCCAACTGCTCAGGAAAGACCTGCTCGAATACCGGCAGTTGATAGGCGACCACCGGCAACCCCGCCGCCAGGAACTCCGTCACGGAAAGTCCCCAGCCCTCCTCGTAACTCAGACTGATCCCGATTCGCGAATGAGCCAGCAAGCGGTTCTTTTCCGCCTCGTCCACGCCCCCGGCCACCGTGACGGAATCGGACAGCCCCATCGCCTTCAACCGCTCCTCCATCGCCTCGCGATGCGGCCCGGATCCGATGACCAGCAACTTTGCCTCCGGCCGCGCCTCGATCACCGTCTTCCAGGTCGTCGGCAGATCGAAAACGCCCTTCTGTTCGTGCAGGCGTCCAAGAAAGACAACGTCGAACTCCTTCGTTTCCTCCCGGCCGTCGACCATCGCCGCGAAGTCAATGCCGCAACCGACCTGCACCGATTCCGCCGGCTTCAAGCCCATTTCCTCCTCCAGCTTCCGATAGTCATCCTGAACGACCTTCGAAAGGCACATGACCACCGCCGCGTCCCGATTCATCCAGCGCGCCGAAATCCGTTCGGACTGCAGGAACATGCGATTGAAGATCCCCTCGCGCTTCGGCTGCGAGTGCAGCACATGCTGAACTTTTGCCGCCCACTTCGCGCCCAACCGCCGCGCCAACACGCGCGCCGCATACACCTCGAATATGAACGGACCCGACGCGTAGACGACATCGTAACTGTCGCGCAGACGCAGCCAGTGCGCGTTCCACATCCGCCACAGGAAGGCCGGCATGTTCTGCCAGGTCTTCGACATGTTCTTCGTCGCGTCGAACAGACCGTCGCTGCTGATGAGCCCCGCCTTGGGCGCCAACTTTCGCAATTGGGAAAACCCCGCCTTGGCCACGACGAAATCCGTCTGATGCCCCGACTCTATCCAGGCGTTCGCCATGAAGGCGTAGTGCTTCAGCACTCCGGAAACCGAGACGGAATCGTTCAGTATGTTGTGGACTATCAGAATGCGCATGGCTCTCGTCGCGACGCGCGAGTTAGTCGCCTCCGCCCCCCGAACTCAATGCGAAAATGTGTTCCAGCTCCCCTGACTGTCGCGACGCAGTTCCGAATTCTGCGGAACGAAGCCGAATTCCCATCTCCCCTCCGCCCCTCGCGCCTGGCGAACTCGAACATTGCCAACCCGCCGCCCTCCGCGCATCTTCCGTCGCCGCGATTCATGATCATCCACAAGCTCATCCTCCAGCACTTGAAGCACAAGGACGATGCGGACTTCTATCTGCTTCAGGCGCGCGACGCCATCCGCTGGATTGAACGCAGCGGGGTCCGACTGAGCGAAGGGACCAGGGCCTTGGACCTCGGCTGCGGTCATGGCGTTTTCGGCGCCGAACTCCGCAAACTTGGCTGCGAGGTCAGTTTTGCCGACGAGAGGAATTACCTCTACGACGAGCTCAAGGATTCGCCCTTCTCCGCCATCGATCTCGACAACGAGGACGTCGGAAAACTGGGACAATTCGATCTCGTGGTCTGCTCCAATGTGTTGGAGCACCTCTCCAAGCCGTTTGAGTTCCTCACGAACGCCCACAAGATGCTCAAGCCTGAAGGACGCCTCTATCTCAGCTGGACCAACTGGCTCTCCCCCTGGGGCGGACACGATTTCTCGCCCTGGCATTACCTGGGTCCCCGGCTCGGCCACCGCGTCTGGGATCGACTGCACAAGGACCGCAAACGCGTTCATACGCCGTTCGAGACCCTCTATCCGACCTATATCGGCGAGACCCTGGCGCACATCCGGCGGGCCCCCCAACTCAAGGTCGCGCGCGCAGCGCCGCGCTACTATTCGGAATTCGCCTTCCTCCTGTGGCTTCCAATCCTCCGGGAATTCCTCACCTGGAACTGCGCGCTGTTGATTGAGCGCGCGGCGGAGGAAAAGTGAGCGAACAGACGGCTCCGTCCGCCAGACAGCCGATCAAAGAACCTTGATCACCACCGCCGTCACGTCGTCCTCAATCGCGGCCCCGTTCGCAAACTCCTTCACCGCCGCATAGAGCCGCTCAACAATCTCCTCAGCCGGCGCTTCGCAATTCTCGAGCACGACCCGGACCGCCGCGTCCAGCCCGAAGAATTCGTTCTGCGCATTGACCGCCTCGTCGATGCCGTCCGTTGCGAGAAGGATGATGTCGCCGGATTCCAGCCTCACGGGATCCGCCGTGCCGTATTCGGAGTCCGACCGCATTCCCAAGGGCACGCCGGTGCGGGTAAGCTTCGCCTTGATGCCGCCCTTGCGATTGATGACAAACCCGGGCGTGTGCCCGGCGCTCGCGCAACGCACGACCCTGGCCTCGGGGTCCAGACCGACGTAGACAGCCGTGACATAGCGTTCGCCGTCGACATCCTCGGAGATCATCCGGTTGGCCTGCGCAAGAATTTCGCCCGCCTCCCCGCCCGTGCGGGCCAGCAAGCGCAGGTAAGCCCGCGTTTCCGCCATCAACAACGCCGGCCCCACGCCATGCCCCGACACATCGCCGACAACGAAGCCCCAGGCTCCGCCCGGCATTTCCAGGTAATCGTAATAATCTCCGCCCGCGGCCTCCGCCGGATGCGAAACGCCGCCAATGTCGAAGCCCTCAAGCTGCGGCGAGGCCTCCGGAAACAGACTCTTCTGGATCTCGCTCGCAACCCGGAACTGTTCCTGGTTCTCGCGCAGCTTCTTCTCCGCGCGTTTCCGCTCGGTGATATCGCGAATGAAGGCGACAAAGTGTTTCTCGCCCTTCAACTCCATGTCGTTGTAGGCGATCTCGATCATCACCTCGTCCTTGTCCTTGTGGACGCCGACCGTCTCCAGGACGCGCCGATCGCGACCCCTTACGCCGGAAAGCAGGTGCTCCTGAAAATCCCGTTTCTGCTCATCACGCACGCGCTCGGGCAGCAACAACGTCAGGTTCTGCCCGATCACCTCGTTGGGCATGTAACCGAAGACCTGTTCCACCGCTGGATTGGCAAACTGGATCACGCTGTCCGTATCCATGAGCAACACGGCGTCAGTCGCCGTATCCCACAGGGCGCGATAACGCTGCTCGCTCTCACGCATGGCCTCCTCCGCCTCCCGACGACCGCGGCGCTCGTCAGCTTCCCGCAACTCGCGCTCCACACAGGGCGCCAGCCTCGCCAACGCCCCCTTCATGAGATAATCGTGCGCGCCGGCCTTCATCGCCTCCACCGCGATGTCCTCGCCAATGCCGCCGGAGATGATGATGAAGGGGATGTCACGCCCGGTCCACTGGAGCAGCTTGAGTGCCTCCGGGGCGCTGAACTCGGGAAGATTGTAATCGGCCAGAATCAGATCCCATTCCTGATTACGAAGCGCGTCCTGCATGGCGCTGGCCGTTTCCACACGCAGATGTTCGGGTTTGTAGCCGCCCTTCCGCAGGAGGTTCACCAACATCATGGCGTCGAACTCAGAATCTTCGACGATCAGCGTGCGCAAGTTTTTCTTCATTCCGCGTCGGCGTCGACTCCGAGCAACTCCCGGATCTTCGCTTCCAACGAAGCATGTCTCATCAGCGACTCGCCGACAAGGATTGCCTGCGCCCCGCAGCGCTCCAACCGCGCCACATCGGCCCGGGTGTGAATGCCGCTCTCAGCCACCAGCAGATGCCTCGCGTCCGCGCCATCCGGTCCCGGCTCCAGTTCCAGCCGATCGGCGAGTCGCTCGGTCGTCGCCAAATCCACGGTAAATGTCTTCAAATCCCGATTGTTCACCCCGGCCAGCGTCGCGCCCGCCGCGACCGCCCGCTCCAGTTCCTCCGCATCATGCGCCTCAACCAGGACCGCCAAACCCGCCCCGGCGGCGAGCTCGTGAAACGTCTTCAACTGCTCGTCGCTCAGAATGGCCACGATCAGCAGGATCGCATCCGCCCCCGCCTCGACCGCCTCCAGGATCTGGCGTTCGTCGATCAGGAAATCCTTGCGCAACAACGGCAGATCAACCGCCTTTCGAATTGCGCGCAGGTAATCCAACGAACCTTGAAAGAACTTCTCATCCGTCAACACCGACAGGCACCCGGCCCCGCCGGATTCATATTCCTTCGCGATGGCCACGGGCTCAAAATCTTCGCGAATGATCCCCGCCGAGGGCGACGCCTTCTTCACCTCGGCGATCAGGCCGATCGAACCAACGCGCGGTGAGCGCAGCGCCCCAACGAAGTCGCGAAGCCCCCCGCGCGCCTCAATCGCGGCCTTCAGGACGTCGACTGTGATCTCCCGCTCGGGAAGCAATGCAACCTCCCGGCGCTTCTGTTCAACAATGTCGTCGAGTATGGACACGGCTTATTCCGTTCTCAGTTCCAGGTTCGTATATCCTGTTTGTCTCGCCGCAGCTCCGGCCTTGCGGAACAAAGGCGACTTCTGACTTCTGACTTCTGACTTCTGATTTCTGATTACTGACTACTGACTACCGATCATCATTCCTCATCGTCAGCGACCCCGGCCTGTTTCTTCATCGGGCAACCGGCCCGCAACCAACCGGTGACGAAGGGATCGAGCCCGCCGTCCATGACGGTCTGGATGCTTCCGCTTTGCACGCCGGAACGCAGGTCCTTGACCATTTGATAGGGTTGGAAGACATAGCTGCGGATCTGATTGCCCCAGCCGATGTCGCCCTTCTCCCCGTAGAATCGGTCCATCTCCGCCTTCGCATCGTCCTCGCGCTTGGCGATGATCCGCGAAACCAGCATCTTCTTGGCGATCGCGCGATTCTGATGCTGCGATCGCTCGTTGCGGCAGAAAACCGTCATGCCGGTCGGAATATGCGTCATGCGGACGGCCGTCTCGACCTTGTTCACGTTCTGGCCGCCCTTGCCGCCCGATCGGCAGGTCGTCGCCTCGAATTCGTCATCCGGGATGTCGACATCAATCATGTCATCGATCTCGGCAACGACATCCACGCTGGCAAAACTGGTGTGACGTCGTTTGTTGGAGTCAAACGGGGAGATGCGCACCAGGCGATGCACGCCGCGCTCGGCCTTGCAGTAGCCATAGGCGTATTCGCCGCGGATCACGAGTGTGGCGTTCTTGATGCCCGCGGTTTCGCCCGGAAGCAGGTCGGTCAACTCCACCTTCCAGCCGCGGGACTCGGCCCAGCGCTGATACATGCGCAGCATCATGCTGGCC
>JAYPGD010000115.1:0-2355 GCA_038126655.1 Verrucomicrobiales bacterium | reverse complement strand
TTCCGTGCCGCCGGCCCCGGCATTGATGCTGAGAATGCAATCCTGCCGGTCGTGGGGACCGGTCAACATCGCCGACAATTCACCCTCCTCCAACGCCTGCCGGAATTCGACAAGCTCGCTCTGCAGATCCTCCAGTATGGCAGCCTGGGCGTCCTCCGGTTCGGCCTGACCAAGCTCGACCATCACCTGCAGATCCTCCAACTGCTTCTCCGACTTCAGCAGCGGCTCAATCTTCCGGCGCATCGAAGCGGCTTCATCGACGACCTTCTGCGCCTTTTTCTGGTCGTCCCAGAAATCGGGCGCCGACATCTGCGCGTCGAGCTCCGTCAGCCGTTGTTTGACGTTATCGACGTCAAAGATACCTCCGGAGATGCACGATCTTCTCGGCGGCTTCCTTCAACTGGATTTCAACTTCGTCAAACATAGGCCGGGGAATGTAGTGCCGCCCATCGGCTTTGCCAGATTTTTTTGGCGATTTTGAACCGAGGCGGGAAAGCTCCGTCAGGCTCGAAGCCCCAAACCCAGAGTTACCAATCTCAATCAAAACGAACGTACAACTTGGAACGCCCCAACTTCAAACAATTGAAAGTTTGACGTTTAAAGTCGGACGTTGAACGTTTCCGACGTGGAACGCGCCTCGATTCCGAACCGGCGAGGTGCCCTCAATCGAATACGCCATGAAACGACACCTCCTTCCTATTCTCCTCCTCAGCGCCCTGCTGGCCGCCGCCTCCCAAGGCGCCCGATCCGCCTCCGCTCAAAGCTCCGACGCGACAAGCCGCCCCAACATCCTCTTCTGCATCTCGGACGACCAGTCCTTCCCCCACGCCGGAGCCTACGGCACGGAATGGGTCAAGACGCCGGGCTTTGACCGGGTCGCCCGCGAGGGCCTGCTCTTCATGCGCGCCTACACGCCCAACGCCAAGTGCTCCCCCTCCCGCGCCTGCATCATCACCGGCCGCAACACCTGGCAACTCGAGGCCGCCTGCAACCACATCCCCATCTTCCCCCACAAGTTCGCCAGTTACTGCGAGATCCTGGCGAAGAACGGCTACTTCGTCGGCGAGACCGGCAAGACCTGGGCGCCAGGCATCGCCGAGACTGTCTACGGCAAGCCCCGCCAACTCGCCGGCAAGCCCTACGAAAAGCGCCGCGCCAAGCCGCCCGCAAAAGCCATCTCCAACAACGACTACGCCTCCAACTTCACCGACTTCATGGAGGACAAGCCCGAGGGCCAACCCTGGGCCTTCTGGTACGGCGCCACCGAACCCCACCGCGCCTACGAATACGGCGCCGGCGTCAAAAAGGGCGGCAAGAAACTCTCGGACATCGACAGGGTCTTCTCCTTCTGGCCCGACAATGAAACCACCCGCAACGACATGCTCGACTACGCCTTCGAAATCGAGCACTTCGACAACCATCTCGTCCGCATCCTCGACGAACTCGAAAAACGCGGCGAACTCGACAACACCCTCGTCGTCGTCACCGCCGACAACGGCATGCCCTTCCCCCGCATCAAGGGCCAGGAATACGAACTCTCCAACCACCTGCCCCTCGCCATCATGTGGAAAAACGGCATCAAGAAACCCGGCCGCGCCATCGAGGACTACGTCAGCTTCATCGACTTCGCGCCCACCTTTCTCGAAGTCGCCGGCATCGACTGGGACAAGAGCGGCATGCATCCCTCCCCCGGCCGCAGCCTCACCGACATCTTCCAGTCCGAGAAGAACGGCATGGTGAATCCCAAGCGCGACCACGTGCTCATCGGCAAGGAGCGTCACGACAACGGCCGCCCCAACGACTGGGGCTACCCCATCCGCGGCATCCTCAAGAATGACGTGCTCTACCTCCACAATTTCGAAACCTCCCGCTGGCCCGCCGGCAACCCCGAGACCGGTTACCTCAACACCGACGGCAGCCCCACCAAGACCCAGATCCTCGAAATGCGCCGCAACGGCTCCAACAAGAAGTTCTGGCAACAGAACTTCGGCAAGCGTCCCACCGAGGAGATGTTCCGCGTCGCCAGCGATCGCGACTGCGTCAACAACCTCGCCAACGACCAGTCCTACGCCGAATTGAAAAAGGAACTCCGCGCCCAGATGCTCCGCGAACTCAAACAGCAGAACGATCCGCGCATCCTCGGCGACAAGGACTACTTCGACAACGTCCCCTACGCCTTCGACTCCGGCCGCCACTTCTACGAACGCTACATGTCCGGCGAAAACATCCGCGCCGGCTGGGTGAACAAAAGCGACTTCGAAAAGGAGAAATTGGATTGAGGGAGGGGCTTCCCAAACAGCCCCTAACAGGCTGTTGAAAAATTGAACAGGCGCCGGGCTTGGGCGTCAATGGAGC
>JAYPGD010000114.1:12101-13849 GCA_038126655.1 Verrucomicrobiales bacterium | reverse complement strand
CTGCCAAGCCTCATTTGTTCCGATTTTGTCACGTCCAGAACCGGAGTTCCTGAGGGCTTGCCAGATGCGAATTGTGCCGTTAATACACTTTTAAAGTGTTAATTTGACAATCAGCTGATTCTGGGCTGGGGAATGGACGCCGCGGCGCGATCGGTTGAAACCCACCCCAAACCAAGGACTGGCCGCAGTCGCTGAAAGGCGCCTCTCACCCCATCCGCCGCATGGAAACCCTGAGCCGCATTTACCGGGAGAACCTGGCTTTGGCGACTGATCTGTATCAGTTGACGATGTCCTACGGTTATTGGAAGACGGGCGCGCACACGAAGGAGGCGGTCTTCAACCTGTTTTTCCGGCGGCATCCATTCAAGGGGGGCTACACGATCGCGTGCGGCCTGAGCTACGTGGTCGAGTACCTGCGGCATTTCCGGTTTGAGGAGAGCGATCTGGAATACCTGTCGGGGTTGTCCGGAAACGATGGGCGGCCGCTGTTTGACGAGGGCTTTCTGGCGCATCTGCGCGAGTTGGAGTTTTCCTGCGACGTGGACGCGATTCCCGAGGGGAGCATCGTGTTTCCGCATGAGCCCTTGTTGCGCATCAAGGGGCCGATCATCCAGTGCCAGATCCTGGAGACGGCGTTGCTGTGCATCATGAATTTCCAGACCCTCATCGCGACCAAGGCGGCGAGGATTGCGTCGTCGGCCGGCGACGATCCGGTGCTGGAATTCGGCCTGCGGCGGGCGCAGGGATTGGACGGAGCCTTGTCCGCGAGCTACGCGGCGCACGTCGGGGGCTGCGCGGCCACCTCCAATGTCCTTGCCGGAAAGGTCTTCGGCATTCCGGTGAAGGGCACCCACGCGCACAGTTGGATCATGTCCTTCGACGACGAGTTGGAGGCCTTCCAACGTTACGCCGAGGCGATGCCGAACAACTGCGTCTTCCTGGTCGACACCTACGACACGATCGAGGGCGTCAAGAAGGCCGTTCGGGTCGGTGAGTGGCTGCGCGAACGAGGGCACAAGATGGTGGGCATCCGGTTGGATTCCGGCGATCTCGCGCAGTTGAGCATCGAGGCGCGCAGGCTGATGGACGACGCGGGATTTCCCGACGCCGCCATTGTGGCCAGCAACGGCCTCAATGAGAAACTGGTCGCCGAACTCAAGGAGCAGGGCTGCCGGATCAATGTCTGGGGCATCGGGACCGAGCTGGTCACGGCGCACGATCAACCGGCCCTCGGCGGCGTCTACAAGCTTTCGGCGATCCGCCAGTCCGCCGACGAGCCGTGGCGGCATCGGGTCAAGCTGTCGGAACAGGCGATCAAGGTGTCCAACCCCGGCATCCAGCAGGTGCGGCGGTTTTACCGGGACGGGGTCGCGGTCGGCGATGTGCTTTATGACGAGGAACTCGGGATCGGGGGGGCGGCCGAAGCCGTGGACCAGGCGGACGCGGCGGTCCGGCAGTCGTTCGACGGCGGACTGGAGGGCGAGGACCTCTTGAAGCCGCTGTTCCGCGGCGGTGAATTCGTGGGCGAGGAGGCGTCGTTGGAGGCGTCGCGCGACCGGGCCATCAGGCAGCGGAAGCAATTCGCCGCGGCCATTCAGCGCTTTGACGATCCGGCCCGTTACTTTGTCGGTCTGGAGGAGAAGCTGTTCGACCTGAAGTCGCGGTTGATTGCCGGGGCGCGGGCGCAGAAGGCGGAAGGAGGCGACGCGTGAAGCCGGTCAAGGTGGGAGCTGCGGTGTTGAATCAGA
>JAYPGD010000114.1:5087-12034 GCA_038126655.1 Verrucomicrobiales bacterium | reverse complement strand
GCGTTGGATTGGGAGGGCAACCGGGACAACATCCTCGGTGCGATCCGCGAGGCGAAGGCGGCGAAGGTTTCGATCCTCTGCCTGCCCGAGTTGTGCATCAGCGGCTATGGCTGCGAGGACGCGTTTCATTCGCCGGGCGTTCATCGCACGGCGTGGGAGATGCTGGAGGAGATCCGGCCGGCGACGAAGGGGATGATCGTCGCCGTCGGGCTGCCGGTGTTTTTTCAGAACGCGGTGTTCAACGCGGCCTGTCTGTTGGCGGATGGGAAGATCGCGGGATTCACCGCCAAGCAGAACCTGGCGGGCGAGGGCATCCACTACGAGCCGCGTTTCTTCAAGCCCTGGCCGGCCGGGGTGCAGGGGCGCATTCGGCACGGCAGGGACGAGTATCCCATCGGCGACCTTTACTACGACTGCGGCGGGGTCAAGATCGGGTTTGAAATCTGCGAGGACGCCTGGGTGTCGTCGCGTCCGGGGTCGCAGTTGGCGTTGAAGGGCGTCGATGTCATCCTCAATCCGAGCGCTTCGCATTTTGCCTTCGACAAGCATGAGATCCGCCGGCGTTTTGTAGCCGAGGGCTCGAGGGCGTTCGGCGTCAGTTACATCTACGCCAACCTGCTGGGCAACGAGGCGGGGCGCGTCATCTACGACGGCGGCGCCATTGTGGCGTCGCTTGGCGATATCGTCGCCTGCGGTTCGCGTTTTTCCTTTGCCGACCGCGAACTGACCGCGGCGGTGGTGGATGTGGAAATGACGCGTATGAACCAGGCGCGCACGGCGAGCTTCAAGCCCAACCTGAAGGAGGCCCCGGAGAGTTGTGTGTGCGTGCCGTTCAACTTTCCCCGGACGGTTGATATCGGGGAGGAGGCTCCGGCCGCCGCGGCCTGGGAGACCTGCGAGCGCTTCAAGGAGGAGGAGTTCGCGCGGTCGGTCTCGCTGGCCCTGTATGATTACATGCGCAAGAGCCGTTCGCGCGGTTTCGTGGTGTCGTTGAGCGGCGGCGTGGATTCGGCGGCGGTGGCCATGTTGATTCATCTGATGGTCCGGTTTGGGGTGGAGCAACTCGGCGTGAACGGGTTTTACCGGAAGCTGGGGCATCTGAAGAAGCCGCGGCCGCTGGATCGTTCGGCGCCCGAGCTTCAGGTCACCCGGCAGTTGCTGACCTGCGTCTACCAGGCGACGACGAACAGTTCCGACACCACGAGCCGGGCGGCGCGGACCCTGGCCGATGGGATCGGCGCCGAGTTTCATCATTTCGATGTGGATCCCCTGGTGCGACAGTATCGTCGGACGATCGAGGAATCGCTCGGCAGGGAGCTGTCCTGGGAGACGGACGACATTGCCCTGCAGAACATCCAGGCCCGGGTGCGGGCGCCGGGGGTCTGGATGCTGGCCAACATCAAGGGCGCGCTGCTGGTGTCCACCAGCAACCGCTCCGAGGCGGCGGTCGGCTACGCCACGATGGATGGAGACACGAGCGGCGGGCTTTCGCCCATTGCGGGCATCGACAAGGCGTTCCTGCGGCAGTGGCTGCGCTGGTTGGAGACCCGGGGGCCTGACAGCCGCGTTTGTTATCCATTTCTGGCCTTGGTCAACGGGCAGGCTCCGACGGCCGAACTGCGTCCCCAGGAACGGATGCAGACGGACGAGGAGGACCTGATGCCCTACGAGATACTGGACGAGATCGAGCGCGCGGCCATCCGTGACAAGATGGAGCCTGGAGAGATCAAGGTGTTGCTGCGTCGGAAATACCCGGACCACGGCGTCGCGCAGATCGAATTCTGGCTTGAGCGATTCTTTAATCTCTGGTGCCGGAATCAATGGAAGCGCGAACGCTACGCGCCCTCTTTTCATGTTGACGACGAAAACCTCGACCCCAAGACTTGGTGCCGGTTCCCCATATTATCGGGCGGTTACGCCCGTGAGTTGGCGCAAATGAAGGGGCGATCAAAGGGCAAGGCTTCCTGATGCCGTATACATATCAATTTCCGCATCCTTCCGTGACGGCCGATGTCGTCATCTTCGCGATGCATGAGAACGATCTCAAAGTGCTGCTGGTCCAGCGCAAGAACGCGCCCTTCAAGAATCATTGGGCGATTCCCGGCGGCTTTGTGGAGATCGATGAGGATCTGGAGGCTGGCGCGCGGCGGGAACTGGAGGAGGAGACGGGGGTCAAGGACGTGTTCCTGGAGCAGCTCTACACCTTCGGCGAGCCGAAGCGGGATCCGCGCGAACGAATCATCACGGTGGCCTACTATTCACTGGTCAATCTGGCGGATCATCCGGTGCGGGCGGGTTCCGACGCGCTGAACGCCTGCTGGTTCCCGGTGCGTCAGCCGCCGAAACTCGCCTTCGACCACAAGAAGGTTCTGGACATGGCGATCGAGCGGTTGAAGGGCAAGGCCCTCTACGCGCCGATCGTCTTCGAACTGCTCCCCAGAAAGTTCAAACTATCGCAGTTGCAGGAGGTCTTTGAGATCATTCTCGACCGGAAGCTCGACAAGCGGAATTTCCGCAAGAAGATCCTCGGCACGGGCATGTTGACCGAGGCTCCGGGAATGGACAAGAGCGCGCAACGGCGTCCGGCCAAGCTCTACCGTTTCGACCGCAAGAAATTCAACAAACTGAACCGCGAGGGCGTCGGCTTTGAGTTCCGGCCGGATTCGCCGAGGAAACGCAGGACAACCGAACCATCATGAGCAAGAAAGCGTTGATCATTGTCGATGTGCAAAACGACTTCTGTCCCGGCGGCGCGCTCGCTGTTCCGGACGGGCACTTGGTCGTGTCCGTCATCAACGAGCTGCAGAACAGCGGGAAATATGATCTGATCGTGGCGACCCAGGACTGGCATCCCGAGGGACACGGGAGCTTTGCGTCCTCGCATGAGGGGAAACAGCCGGGCGACATCGTGAGTCTTGGCGGCCTGCCGCAGATCCTCTGGCCGGATCATTGCGTCCAACAGACGCCGGGAGCGGAATTTGTCAGCGCCCTGAATACCGACAAGATCCAGAAGATTGTCCAGAAGGGGACGGATCCCGGCATCGACAGCTACAGCGGCCTTTACGACAACGGGCACGGCAAGAGCACGGGGTTGGGCGAATACCTGAAGGAACAGCAGGTCACGGATGTGGATATCGCCGGCCTGGCCACGGACTACTGCGTGAAGTTCACTGCGCTGGACACTGCGAAGGAGGGATTCCGGACCTCGGTCGTTGTCGGCGGCTGCCGCGGCGTGAATCTGGTGCCTTCGGACGTGGACAACGCCCTGCGGGCTATGCGGATGGAAGGCGTGACGCTGATCTGATTGCGCCGCTTCGCGCTTCCCGCCTGTGAGCCCGGTCACGCACTTCTTCATCGGCTGGGCGGTCGCCAACGCTGCGGAACTCGACCGGCGGGAACGGGCCATGGTGACCGTTGCCGGAATTGCGCCGGATGTCGACGGACTTGGGATCGTCGCGGAACTTCTGACCAAGGATTCGGCCGCACCGCTTCTCTGGTGGTCCGAGTATCATCACGTGCTCGGCCACAATCTTGGGATGTGTCTGCTGTGTTCGGCCCTGGCCGCGGCTTTTGCGCGGCAGCGACTGAAGACCGGGTTGCTGGTGGCTCTCAGTTTTCATCTGCATCTGGTCGGCGATGTGATCGGCGCGCGCGGTCCGGATGGGGATCAATGGCCCATTCCTTATCTGCTGCCTTTTTCGGACGCCTGGAATCTGGCCTGGGAGCATCAGTGGGCGTTGAATGCATGGCCCAATCTTCTCATCACCGCGGTCCTGATCGGACTCGCGCTCTACTGGTCGTGGAAGCGGGGCATTTCGCCCTTGGAACTGGTTTCAGAACGCGCCAACAGGGCGGTGGTGGACGCGATTCGGAACCGGTTTCCGGTGAAGAGTTGAAGAGTTCCCGGTTCGCCGTTCCCGGTTCCAGATGCATGTTTGTCGCGCTCTGCCATTTGGGATGATGACAATGGCAGATGGCAAATGGCAGATGGCAAAGCCCTGAACTGCGAACCACGAACCGCGAACGAAGAACGAACTACCGCACTTCCGCCGGGAGGCGGGAGTAGAGCCAGTGCATCTCTTCGAACTTGGGGCCGGTGCGCACGTTGGCGAGGTTGTCGGTGAAGTTGATCGAGCGCGAGGTGCGGAAATTGTTGAGGACGACGCAGTATTGCCGGTTGACCATGACGCCAAGGAGTTCGCCGGTCTTGCTGAAGACGAGGTCGCCGGTTGAGGGGGAGAAGTCGCCGCCAAAGACGCGTCGGATCAGGCTGCTTTTCATTTTCACGTATTGCGGGGCCTTGGGGTCCACGCGGAAAGGCGTCTCGCCGTAGTACTCGCCGTCCTTGCTGATCAGCACGGCATCCGTGAATTTGAACGGGTTGTTGGTGGTGGGGTAGGGGCGGGAACCGAGACGTTTCACCTGATCGGAATCCAACGGGATCAGCAGCACGCGCGGATCGGCGGTGAGGAACTCGATGCTGTTGAAGCGGACGGTGCCGCCGGGGCGGGACATGATGCCGGTGATCTTCTGCCAGTCTGTTCCCCGGCCGCGCTCCGCAAGGTTGAAGGGCGTATTCTTGATGTGGACGATCGAGTAGGTTTTCCGCCCCGCGTGGATGAGGACGCTGGAAACGCTGCTGGATTGGTCGACCGGCCGGCCGAAGAGGCCCTTGTAGATGCCGGTGACGGCGGTGTCGATGCGGTTGGAGCGGAAGTCCGTGAACAGGATGTTCAGGTTGATCGGCCGGTTCTCGCGCATTTCCTGAACGAGGTCGTCGTTCTTCTTGGCGAGCTGGGTGACGCCCTGGGTGATCTCGGTTGATTTCGCCTGGAGCTTGCCGACATCGGTGGAAATCCGCTCGGACTTGAAGGTCAGGTTGGTGACGTTCTGCGCGATCGTGTCGGATTTGACCGCGAGTTGGGTGACTTCCTGTTTCACTGCGGCGGACTGTTCGGCCACCCGGGTCATGTTCTTCTCCACCTTGGCGGTGGCGGCGTTGAGGCGGCCGACATCCTGCGCGATGGCCTCGGTGCGGCCGGAAATCTTAGTGACTCCCTGGGCGACGGACTCGGATTTCTGGGCGAGTTGGGAGACGCCTTCGGTCAGTTTGGCGGTGGTCTGTTGGAGTTGGGCCTTCTCCTGCCGGACGATGGCGATCTCCTCCTTCATGGTGATGACGTTGTCGCGGAGGTTGCGGTTTTCGACCGAGGCGGTCTGCACGGCGGTGTTGAGGCTGTTGACGAGTTCCTGCGCGGCGAGTTTCTGCTTGGCGAGGTCGGCGATCTCGGTTTCGCGTTTCTGGATCTCGCGTTTTTGTTCCTCGGTCCGCTGTTCGAGTTTCTCGGTGAGGTTGTCGCGGAGTAGTTTCTTTTCGACCTCGGCCTTGGCGACGGCGAGCTCGAGTTCCTTGGCCAGCTTTTCGGCGGCGGCCTTCTGCGCTTCCAGTTTGGCCAGGGCCTCCTGTTTCTTGCGGGCTTCCTCCTCCTTCAGTTCGAGTTCGCGTTGGACGCGGGCCTCCAGGCTTTCGCGCAGCATGTCCTGCTTCACCTCGGCGACCTCGACCTTGACCTGGAGTTTCTGCAGTTCCTTCTGCTTGGCGAGGTTCTGCTTCTGCAGCTCGGAAAGGGCGGCCTGGCGTTTGGCGAGTTCGGACTCCTTTTCCCGCAGGGCGGCCTCGCGGGCGGCGACCTCGGCGGCGTGGCGTTTGGCTTCGGCGTCGCGTTGGATCTGCTGTTCCAGTTCGCGCTGCTCGGCCGCGGACTTCTCGGACTTGAGTGATTTCTCCAGTTCGGCGCGCTGGCGGGCCAGTTCGGCGGCGCGGCGGGCGGTCTCCTCGCGTTCGATGTCGGCCTGCATCTTGGCCTGCTGGGCTTCGAACAGCTCCTTCTGGATGCTGCTGCGCTCGGACTCGACGGAGGTGAGGCTTTCCTCCTTTTTCTCCAGGTTGGTCTCGATGGAGGCAAGCTCGTTGGAAAGGGCCTGCCGGGCGGCGGCCTCCTCCTCGAGCGCGAGTTTCATCACCTCCAGGAGATTGGTCTCCTGTCCGGCGGTGAGGTTGGCCGCGTATTCCTCCGCTGGCGGCGCCTCCTCTCCGCCGATGTAGCCCTTCTTCAGCGAATGCGCGTAAAGCAGGTTCAGCAGCAGGAAGTCGCAAAGGATGAGCAGCAGCGTCTTGTTCATGCGGCGGTCGAATAGATTCAGGTCAACAGCTCGCCCTGGCTGGCGGAGCCGGACGGCTGGGCCCGGCGCAGAGTGGACGAAGAGCGGGCGGCGTCCTCTTCGCCGGCAATCGCCATGATCAGGCGGCGCTTGTAGGGGCGCACGTTGCGGATTTTGACGAAGGCGACGCAGGTGATGCCGAAGAGGTTTGAGGAATAGGCCGCCACCAGGTCGGCCTGGATGATGTCCATCACCTGCAACACGAGCGCCAGGGCCGTGCCGGCGATGCCGACATAGAGGCCGGCGTCGAAGAGATTGTCCTCGTTCTCCATCAGCTTCAGTTTGAGCACGGATGATTCATCCATGCGGTCGATCTGATGGATGCGTTGGATGCAGACGAGATAGACGATGATCTGCACCAGGCCGAACGCCAGGACGGTGTAGACGGTGGATAAGTCGAGGTTTTCGAACATGCCTTCTTCTTTGTTCTCTGTTTCGTTTGACGGCGTTTCCTCCGGTTTTTCCACCGGGATGACGCGTTTTTCGGCGAGATAATCTGTCTGTGAATCCGCTTTCAGCAGAAAAGGTTCACTGACGGCGGTCAAAATCAATGCAAAAAGGACTCCGATCAGTCCGTTGCGCAGGGGTTGCAGGCGCGCGGCGGGGCCGGGGACGGCCAGTTCGGGTTTGAAGCGAACGCCGTCCCAACCGGCCACGGTCAGGATGGCTCCGACGAAGAACAGGGCGAACTTGGCGAGTTGCAGCGCCGCTGGGAACTCCAGGGC
>JAYPGD010000114.1:0-5077 GCA_038126655.1 Verrucomicrobiales bacterium | reverse complement strand
TCGCGGTCTCTCCCAGTTCGGCGGCGGTCCCCACAGTCGCGATACGCTTCTCTTCGTCCAGCAGCGTGAGCAGGGCCCGGGAGCCGAGCGGGATGGCGGTCTTCAGGTCGCTGACGCCGTCCTCGCCGAACTTTACGACGTAGTCCGCCGCCGCGCGGGCCTGGCCGGTCATCATCACAGTCGCGTAGAGGATCGGGAAGTCCACTTCCTTGCGGTTGGCGAAGTGGGTGAACTGCGCGAGCGTTGAGAGATCCGGGACCTGCGCGAAGAGCTCCTGAAGGGTCGAGCCATCAAAACGTTGCGCGAGGGAAAGCGCGTCGAGGAAAAAGGCCTCCAGGGTGGCGAGGTCCTTCGATTTGCGGGATGCGTGGGCGAGGGCGGCGATCTCGTCGGCCAGCGCGGGGTTCAGGGTCTCGGATTCGTGGAGCAGCGCGATCAGGAGAATGGTCGCCTCGAGCGGTTGGCCCCCGCTGGCCCCGGCGGGGCTGAAATGTTTCCAGCCGGTCAGGTCCAGGGTGTTGAGGATGGCTTGACCGCCGGGCGAGGCGTTCCGGCGCAGTTCGCGGCGAAGGGCCAGTCGGTTTGGTTCGGGGATCAGGGCCTGCAGGGCCGGCAGGGTTTCAGCGTTGGCGGAACTCGATGTCGGGCCCTGCAGCGCCACGAGCCCTGAATCGAGCAGGATATTGGAGCCGCGCCACAGGCGCGCGTTGGCGTTGGTCGGGGCATGATTGGCCCGGGCCACATCGAGGGATTCGAAGTCGCGGATGCCGGCTGTCGCGCCAGCCTGGCGCAGCATTTCGGCCGGCCCGATCCGACCCTTGGCGGCCAGCGTTGCCGCAGAGTCGACCAGTCCGGGCGAGCCTTCGGCAATCTCCGCCAGCAGCGCGGGATGCACGGAGCCGATGCTGACGGGGAGAAACCACGCCCCGACCAACAGGCACAGGCCGCCGCCGAAAAGGAACAACCAGCTCCATTGGAGCGAGGGCCTTGATTCGAGATTGGCGTGCGGCATGGCGACGGTGATCTGGATTGGACGGCGGGACGCTTCGACGCATTGAAGTTGAGTGTTCGGCCGAAAGAAGAAGCATCCTCCGAATGAGCGGGGGAAAGTCAATTCGGTTTGCGAACCGGGAACCGGGAACCGGGAACTGGGAACTGGGAACTGGGAACTGGGAACTGGGAACTGGGAACTGCCAGGTTGTGAAGCGAATTTCATTGACCCGCAAAACGAATTCCCGTTCCCTCTCCGGCTTTTGATTGCTGTCATTTCTGGCGGGAAAAATCAATTTTTCAACGGAAACAGATCCATGCTCACGATTCGAAATCTCGCGAAAGTCTTTGGCGGGCGCACCCTGTTCGAGGGGGCGTCCATGACAGTAAATTATGGCGACCGGGTGGCACTTGTCGGCCCGAATGGCGCCGGCAAGACCACGCTGTTCTCGATCATTCTCGGCGAACAGCAGGCCGATGAGGGCGAGATTGCGCGCGACGAATGGACGACGGTCGGCTTTCTGCCGCAGGAGAGTGAACCGCTGGATCAGGAGACTGTGCTGGAGGTCGCGACCGGCCGCGCGGGCGAACTGGAGCGGTTGGACAAGCGACTGCGCGAACTGGAGGCGGCCGGGACCTGTGACTGCATCGTTTACTACGAGGCGCAGGCGAAGTTCGATTCGCTGAACGATCCGCAGTTCGAGGCGAAGGCCAAGAAGATGCTGGCGGGGCTGGGGTTCCAGCAGGAGCATTTCGATCGTCCGGCGAATGAAATGAGCGGCGGCTGGATCATGCGCGCCCACCTGGCGCGTCTGTTGGCCATGGAGCCGGATCTTTTGATGCTGGACGAGCCGACAAATCATCTCGACCTCGCGTCGTTGCTGTGGTTCCAGGACTACCTGAAGAACCAGTCCTGCGCGTTGCTGCTCATTTCGCACGACCGGCAGTTCATGGATGAGCTGGTGGAGCAGGTGTTTGAGATCTCCCACAAGAAGCTGATTCCCTGGAAGGGCAACTACTCGAACTATGAGAAGCTCAAGCGGGAGAAATTTGAGCGCGATTCGGCGGCCTACAAGAACCAGCAGAAGGAAATCTCCGAGATCAAGGACTTCGTGAACCGCTTCCGCCAGGTCGCTTCCAAGGCGGCCCAGGCCCAGAGCCGGCTCAAGCAGCTGGAGAAGATGGACGTGCTTGAGAAACCGGACGCGCCCAAGAAGCCGTTCCGATTTCAGTTTCCCCAGCCGGAGCGCGGCGGGCAGCGCGCCATCGCCCTGGAGGGCATTCACATGGCCTACGGGAAACACAAGATCTACGAGGGCGTCGATGTCGAATTCCAGCGCGGCGAGCGCACGGTCCTGGTGGGGCCGAACGGCGCGGGCAAGTCGACATTGATGAAGATCCTCGCTGGAGAGCTGGAATTCCAGAAGGGCGAGCGGATCGAGGGGCATAACTGCCGCCTCGGTTACTTCAGTCAGCATCGGGCCGCCACGCTCAAGCCGGAGAACACCGTGCTGGACGAGGTCCTGGAAGCGGCGGGCGACATCCGGGAGGAGGAGGCCCGAGGCATCCTCGGCTCCTTCATGTTCCGCAAGGAGGAGATTTTCAAGAAGACGCAGGTTCTGAGCGGCGGGGAGAAGAGCCGCCTGAATCTGGTCAAGTTCCTGGTCAATCCGCCGAACCTGTTGTTGATGGACGAGCCGACGACGCATCTCGATATCCTGACTGTGGAGTCGCTGATCATTGCCCTGGAGCGCTACGAGGGGACGCTGGTGTTCATTTCCCACGACGTCTATTTCATCCGCCGCCTCGCCAACCGCGTGCTACATGTCCGGGACGGCGCGCTGACGTCGTACGCGGGCGACTACGACTACTTCCTCGAGAAGACCGGTTCGCAGGAGAATGAGCGCGGCGCCATCACGGCGTGAGAAAGATGATTTGTTGACAGCGAAGGGGATGTGTCGGAGTATCGCGGCCCGCTTGCGGTCCGTTCGTCTAACGGTTAGGACGCGGCCCTCTCAAGGCTGAAATACGGGTTCGATTCCCGTACGGACTGCCAATCAGTTTCCCGCAGGCTCCCTCATTTCTGGATTGAGCGTTGGCCTGGATTCCGAAACACTCTCCGGCAGATTTTCGATCAAGTCCAGAGTCAATCCATCTCATGCGCCCGTTTCAGATCATTTTCAATCCGACCAGCGCGGCTGAACTGGCGAAAATGCCCAAGGATCTTCAATTGCACATTCTGGGCGAGTTTCGCGGCCTGCCCAAGGAGGTGATGAGCACGGAATTGGAGCGGTATGGCAAGCTGGAGCGCGATGGCCGTACGCTTTACCGCTTTCGGTTGCAGGACTACCGGATCTATTTCGAGAAGCACGAACTGGGCATTGTCGTGCATCGCATCCTCACCAAGAATTCCCTGAAGGACTACCTCTACCGCAACCGCATCTCCACCGCGGAGGATGAAACCCTGCAGGACAACCCCAAGTTCTGGGAGTTGATCGAGTCGGCACGGAACTCGGAAGTGGTGTGAGCGCGCCTAGTTTCCTTCGATATCCTTCAGCAGTTCCTGTTGTTTCGAGCTGAGGCGCTTCACGACTTCGGGATGTTTCTTCGCGAGGTTGGTGAGTTCCTTCACATCCTCGGCCATGTTAACCAGGTAGAGTTTGTCCTCTTTGCCGAGCGGCGCCATTTCGCTGCGGTCGCGGGGATTGCCCAGCAGTTTCCAATCGCCGTCCCGCACCACCCATTGCGCGTTCTTGCCCTTGCCCAGATGCCAGTAGAACGAATCCTGGTGCGGGCTGGCGGCGGAAGGCGATTCGATCACGCTGACAATGCTGCGGCCGTCGAGCTTGCGTTTCGGCGTCTTGACGCCGCAGATCTCGGCGATGGTCGGCAGCCAGTCGCAGCCGGTCACCAACTGGTCGCGCACGGAGCCTTGGGGAAGTCGGCCGGGGAGGGAGACGATCGACGGCACGCGGATGCCGCCCTCGAACAGGCAGCCTTTGGCTCCGCGATACGGCCCCGCGCTGCCGCCGCCGAAGAAGGTGCGTTCCTCGGTGGAATGTCCATGGTCGGACTGGAAGACGATCATCGTGTCGTTGCGCAGGCCGAGGTCGTCAATCTTCTGCAACACCTCGCCGATCATTTCATCCATGGTCGAAACGAAGGCGTTGTACATCTTCCGCGGGGATTCCAGATGCTCGTAATGCCGCCGCCACTTGGCCTTCCCCTGTAGGGGATAATGGGGGAAGTTGATGGCCCAGTAGACGAAGAAGGGCTTGTCCTTGTGGCGCTCGATGAACCCCTTGGCCTCGCGCACCATGGCGTCGCCAGAGAAGACGCCGTCCTCCCAGATCTCCTCGCCGTTGCGCCAGAGGTCGTGCCGATTGGGGCCGACCCAGTAGAAGAAGTGGGAGTAGTTGTCGATGCAGCCGCCCATGTGGCCGTAGGAGTAATCGAACCCCTGGCCGTTGGGCATGGTTTCCGGCGTGTAGCCCAGATGCCACTTGCCGATGTGCCCGGTGGCGTAGCCGGCCGCCTTCATCATTTCGGCCATGGTGACCTCGGTTGTCGGCATGCCGGGGACGCCCTTCTTGGAGGACACATTGCCCGGGACGCCGGCGCGATAGGGGAATCGCCCGGTCATCAGGCCGGCCCGGGAGGCGGAGCAGATGGCTGATGGCGCATACATCTGCGTGAAGCGCACGCCTCGCGCCGCCAGTTTGTCGAGATTCGGGGTGTCCAGGTCCTTGGAACCGTAGCACCCCAGATCCACTGTGCCCTGGTCGTCGGTGTAAATGACGATCACGTTCGGCTTCCGGGCCGCGTGGGCGGTCGACAGGAAGGGAAGACACGCGAAGATGGAAAAAATGAGACGAAGGTTGGGGATGCGTTTCATGAGAGGACGGACTTTCAGCATGGCGGAGAGAGTAGTCGGTGGGGCCGCGGACGCGAAGCGGAAACGTGGGCGCGGGATGCGGGATGCGAGGGGCGGGGTGCGGGGTGCGGCTTTGCCATTTCCATGGCAAATGGCAAATGGCAAATGGCAGAACCGAGAATCCGCCTTCGTTCCGCAAAGCCGGAACTACGT
>JAYPGD010000113.1:12069-13858 GCA_038126655.1 Verrucomicrobiales bacterium | reverse complement strand
GACGCGTCATTCCATGTCTTGATGTGCACGACGGCCAGGTCACCCGCGGCCAGCAGTTCGGCGTGGCCGAGAAGGGCGGCCTGCGGAATGTGGGCGATCCCGTCGAGCTCGCGCTGCGCTACAACGAGCAGGGCGCGGATGAGATGGTGTTCTTCGACATCACCGCCAGCGCGCATGGCCGCGCCTCCATGGTGGATGTCATCGAACGCGCGGCCGACCAGTGCTTCATGCCGCTGACAGTGGGCGGAGGCATCCGCGCGGTCGAGGACATGAGCGTCATGCTCAAGGCGGGCGCCGACAAGGTCAGCATCAATTCCTCGGCCATCGCCACGCCGGAGTTGATCCGCGAGGGCGCTGAGAAATTCGGCAGCCAGTGCATCGTGGTGTCGATCGACGCCAAGCGCGTGGAGCCGGGCAAGTGGGCGGTGTTCGCCAAGGGCGGCCGCGAGCAGACCGGACTGGACGCGATCGAATGGGCCGTGAAGGCAGTCGGGCTAGGCGCCGGCGAGATCGTGCTCAACAGCATCGACGCCGACGGCATGAAGACGGGCTACGACATCGAGATCACGCGTCGCATCAGCGAATCGGTGGGAGTTCCGGTCGTGGCCAGCGGCGGCGCGGGCAAGTTGGAGCACATGGTGGATGTGTTGCTGGACGGCAAGGCCGACGCGGTCCTGGCGGCGAGCATCTTCCACTTTGGCGAATTCACGGTGGGCGAGGTGAAGGACTTCCTCGCGAAACGCGACGTGCCTGTGCGTTTGATCCCGGAGCTCGCCCCTTGACTGACTCCGTGAAACCGAACAGGAAATCGAAGGACAGGGTTACTCTTTCTGGAGCCTTGCTGATGGGCGCCCTTTTAAGCGGTTCGAGCATTGGTCTGGGGGGGCTGATCGCGCTGATCTCCATTTGGGTTTCCAAGGGTTTCGACAGCGCGGTGGCGGTGTTTGCGATGGTTTGCTTTGGCTGGTGCCCGGTCTTTTTGCTTTGTCCGTTTTTCGGACTCTTCGTTTATCTTGAGAACAAGTCCTGGTACGCGCTGAAGATGTGGTCGGCCGGCGCGGCTGTCGCCACTCTGATCAACCTGATTGTTGGCGGAGTCGCCATCCTGTTGGCGTCATGGCTGGCCCATAACGATTCTCCGTCGAGGTCCGACGATGTGGCCGAGACAGGTTTGTGTTTCCAGGCTGTATAGCGCTCGCAAAAGTTCCATTCTCACATGAAAGCACTCGAAAAACTGAAATTCAACGCCGACGGCCTGATCCCGGCCATCGTGCAGGAACAATCCACGGGCCGCGTGCTGATGATGGCGTGGATGAACGAGGCCTCGCTCAAATCCACGATCGAGACCGGCAAGACGCATTTCTGGAGCCGCTCGCGGCAAAAGTATTGGATGAAGGGCGAGAGCAGCGGCCACACCCAGGAGGTCAAGGACATCGCCTTTGACTGCGACGGCGACACGCTGCTGATCCAGGTCGAACAACACGGCGCGGCCTGCCATGAGGGCTACAAGAGCTGCTTCTTCAGATCCTTTGAGGGCGACGATTTCAAAGTGACCGAGGAGATGCTCAAGTCGCCGGACGAGATCTACGGGAAGAAGTAGAACCCGTTTTACTCCCTGCTCTTCGTGTGGCAGATTCGCCACCCATCGGATCGATCGCCGAAGGTCGACGAAGAAGTTGAACCACGGATGTCCGCGGATACCGCAGATGGGCAGGCGTTCCAACAGCCCGAAGGTCCATCCGAGACATCCGAGTAATCCGTGGTTGAAACATCCGCGGCAGAACAATGC
>JAYPGD010000113.1:0-12059 GCA_038126655.1 Verrucomicrobiales bacterium | reverse complement strand
CCTGATCGAAGTGCGCTGACGTTGGTCGGCGATTCCGCGCCCTGTCGCAACATCAACCGGCAGCGGAATAATCGGCTACGCGGTGACAGTTGGTTTTTACTCCCTGATCTCCAGGTGGCAGATTCGCCCCCCTTCGGATCGACCGCCGATGGTTGACGAAGACGTTGGACCACGGAAAAGAGCGAACGGCGCGGAAAATCAGGCGCCTCAACGACCCGAAGGTCCATCCGTGTGAATCCGTGTTCATCCGTGGTTGAGCACGAACCGGCAGAACAATGCACAAGCCCGACAGAGAAACATTTGTCAGTCTCGCCAAGCAGGGAAACGTCATCCCTGTCACACGGCGCATTCTGGCTGATTTTGAAACGCCGCTCTCGGCCTACCAGAAGATCCGGGGGCAGGGAGAGTCCTTCCTCGCCGAATCCGTGGAGGGCGGCGAGCGGCTGGGGCGATATTCCTTCGTGGGCTGCAATCCCCGCGCCCTCATCCGGCAGGATGGGGACAAGGTGCAGCACATCGAGAACGGCAAGGTCCTCGCGGAATTCAAGGTCACGCCCGGTCAATCGACCGACAATCCCGATGAGGTCCGCGACGGGCTGGAGGCCATCGAGCGCATCCTCGCGCAATACAAGGCGGTGACGCTGCCGGATCTCCCGCGTTTCACCGGCGGCGCGATCGGCTTCATCGGGTACGAGTTCATCCATGATGTCGAGCCCGTTGTGCCGCGTCCGCCCAAGGACGACCTCGGCACGCCGACGATGTATTTCGTCATTGCGGACCAGTTGCTGATCTTCGACCGCGTCAACCAGACCATCACCATTTTGGTCAACGCCTTCATCGACGACACGGTGACTGCCCTGGAGGCCTACGAGATCGCGACCGAGGAGATCGACAGGTTGCAGACCTTGCTGGAGCAGCCGATCGAGCATCACCAGGCGGAACTGCCGGATGAAATTCCCGATGTGGAATTCGCCTCGAACACGCCGAAGGAAACGTTCCTCGCCAACGTGGCGAAGTCCAAGGAATACATCACCGCTGGCGACATCATCCAGGTGGTCGGTTCGCAGCGGTTCTCCACCGAATTCAACGCCTCGCCGATCGATCTCTATCGCGCGGCCCGCACCATCAATCCCTCGCCCTACATGTTCCTGCTGGAATTGGAGGGCTTTTCCCTCGTGGGCGCCTCGCCGGAGATTCATGTGCGCTGCGAGGATCGGAAGGTCGAAATCCGCCCCATCGCGGGAACGCGTCGCCGTGGCCGCACGGAGGAGGAGGACCTGGCGATGGAGAAGGAGCTTCTGGCCGATCCCAAGGAGCGCGCCGAGCATGTCATGCTGGTCGATCTTGCGCGCAATGATATCGGTCGCGTCTGCGACTACGGGACGGTGAAGTGCGACGACGATCACATGATGTTCATCGAGCGCTACAGCCATGTGATGCACATCGTGTCGCAGGTGGAGGGGACGCTTTCCGCGGACAAGACACCCTACGACCTGATGCGGGCGACTTTCCCGGCGGGCACGCTTTCCGGCGCGCCGAAGATCCGCGCCATGCAGATCATTTCCGAATTCGAGCAGACCGCGCGCGGTCCCTACGGCGGCTGCATGGGTTACTTCTCCTTCAACGGCAATCTCGACTGCTGCATCATAATCCGCACCGCGCTGCTCAAGGACGGCCAGGCCCACGTGCAGGCCGGCGGCGGCTGGGTCTACGACTCTGTGCCCGAGTTGGAATACAAGGAAACCGTCAACAAGGCCCGCGCCATGTTCAAGGCGGTGTCGTTGGCCAAGGGCTTCGAACCCGGAGAACGGGCCTGAAGCGCGTGCAGCGTAGCCGTCCCGGCTGCGGGTTCTTGCGGCGTCCCGCCGCGAGGTAGCAAGTCGAGTAACGCGGGGCGGGACGCCTGCGCTACGGTGCATACGTTCGTCTTCCCCCCCCTCCCGCGTTTCCCGCCTTGCCCTCGACGTGCGTGTTCCTACACTTCGGGCCCGATGACGTTGTTGCCCATCGTGGGAAGGGAGTTGCGGATCCGCGCGCGGCGGGCGTCCACGTATTGGTTCCGGGTTTCGGCGGCGACGGCGGCGCTGCTGTTGGTCCTGCTGGTCAATGTCTCGATGGGCAAGCATGCGACTTCGGTGCAACTGGGCCTCGCCTTCTTCCACACCCTTGCCTGGGCGGCGTTGTTTCTGTGCCTGATCGCGGGGATGGTGAACACCTGCGACTGCGTCAGTGAGGAACGTCGGGAGGGCACTCTGGGTTTGTTGTTTCTGACGGACCTCAAGGGCTTTGACATCGTGTTTGGCAAGCTGGCGGCGACCTCGCTGAATGCGGTGTTCTCCCTGGTTGCGATCTTTCCCCTGTTGGCGATCCCATTGGTGATGGGCGGGTTGGAGGTCGATCGCCTGCTGCGGACGCTGGCATCGCTGGCGAACGCCCTGTTCTTTTCCCTGGCGATCGGGATGGCGGTGTCGACGATCAGCCAGAAGGAGCGCCGCGCGTTGTCCGCCACGCTGTTGACCGTGCTGTTCTTCACGGTCGGGCTGCCGATCTTGGCCTGGATCCTGGATGACATCGCGCAGTTCGGGGCAAGCGACATGCTCGTCGAGAAGGTTCTCATTCCGTCGCCCTGTTTCACGCTGGCGATGGCGAGTTCGGATGCGGTGGTGAAGGCATCGGCGCGGGGGGCGTTCGTGACGTCGTTCCTGCTGATCCATGCGATGGGGTGGGGGTTGTTGTTGTTCAGTTGCCGAACCCTGCCGAATCGTTGGAAGGACCGCCCCGCCAGCGCGGCCGGGCTGCGCCTGCGCGCACGCTGGAAGCAGTGGTGTTACGGAACCGGCGAGGAGCGGAAGGCGTTTCAGCGGCGTCTGCAGGCGGTGAACAGCTTCTTCTGGGTGGCGGCTCGCGACCGCATCAAGCCGACGGTCGTCTGGGGCGTGTTCGGCGTGATGGGGGCTCTCTGGTTCTGGGCCTATCTGGAGGATCGACGCGGTTGGATCGATCAGACCTACCAGGGCATGACCTTGATGGTTTGTTACCTCGTGCTGAAGGTCTGGATAGCGATGGAGGCCTGCCATCGATTCGGTGAAGACCGACGCAGCGGGGCGTTGGAGCTGCTGTTGGCGACGCCGTTGAGCGTGGCGGAAATCCTGGAGGGCCAGACCCTGGCGTTGCGGCGGCAGTTTTATGGGCCGGCATTGTTCACGCTCGCGGTGAACTTCATCTTCGTGCTGGTCTGGCGGGACGATCGCGATTGGGTCCTGATGGTCCTGGCCGGGATGGTGGTGTTCGTGGTCGACGCCGTGGCCCTGGCCTGGCTGGGCATGTGGCTGGGGCTGCGGGCCCGACACGGAACCCGCGCGACCTGGGGCGCGATCTGGCGGATTCTCGTACTTCCTTGGCTCATCTACTTCATGACGTTCCTGATGATCGAGATTCCCAGTGGCGGCCCCAATGTCAGCGAGGAAGGCTTCGCGGCAATCTGGTTTGCCATCGGCCTGGCGTTCAGCCTGTTCTTCGGGCTCGACGCGCGGACGCGCCTGCATGCGGAGTTCCGACACATCGCCACGCAGCAGGCCGGCGTCGGCAAGGGGAAGTAGGCGCTTGGGTGGCCGCGTTTGCGAGAGATCGGGCGAAAACGCGATCGATTTGTAGCGGACGAGGCAACGAGGCTTACGTATCACCAACTCGCGAGAACGTGGCGTCGACGAGCGTAATCCTGCGGGTGAACAGTAATTGCGACAGCTTCACAGATGTAGCGTCGGCTGTGTCAGCCGAAAAGCGGAACGATCATGCGACAGCCGTCGTCTGCGCTGACGCAGCGCGCGCTGCAACATGCCTTCTGGGACTGCTCTTGCTGCACGCCAAGCCCTGGGCCGCGGCCTGTGCCTTCGCATGAGCGTCAGAATCAATGCAAATTCGAAAGCCTGCCGGTCGGCGCTCGCGGTTGGAGTTCACGCTTTAGCGTGCATTCGCCCGGAAGCACGCTGAAGCGTGAACTCCAACGAGGCGCGAATCCAACTCATACGCAAGCCTTGAGCCGCGGCCACACTTCCTTGCCAACGCGGTCGCGTGCCACCATCCTCCGAAGTTCATGAAATGGTATCGACAGCTTCACTGGCAGATCATCGTCGCGTTGATTCTGGGGATCATCTTCGGCGTCGTCGCCGCGAAATTCGGTTGGCGGGGGGGCGTCGAGGACTGGGTCGCTCCCTGGGGCGAGGTTTTTCTGCGGTTGCTCAAGTTGATCGCCGTGCCGCTGGTGCTCACCTCGCTCATACTGGGCGTCTCCTCGCTCTCGGATGTCAACAAGTTGAGCCGGATGGGCGGCAAGACCATCGGCATCTATGTCGCGACCACTGCGGTGGCGGTTGTCATCGGGTTGGTGATGGTGAACATCGTCAAGCCGGGCGAGAAGCTCGATCCCCAGACTCGCGCCGATCTTGCCGAGAAATTTGAAAATGACGAGGGGCTGAAATCCAAGGCCGCCACGGCGGAGAAGGTGAAGAAGCGCCCGGCGCTGCAGCCCTTGGTCGACATGATTCCGGACAACTTTTTCCTCTCCGCCTCCGGCAACGGGAACATGCTGCAGATGGTGTTTTTCGCCATCCTCGCCGGCGTGGCGCTGGTGCGGTTGCACAGCGACAAATCCAGGCCCGTCATCGATGTGGTGGGCGGCTTCAACGAGATTGTGATCGAGATGGTGAAGCTGATCATGAAGATCGCGCCGATCGGGGTGTTCGCGCTGATTGCCGACGCGATCACGGAGATTGCGAAGGACGACCCCGCCTCCGTGGTCTCGTTGATCAAGTCGCTCGGGTTCTACGCGGCCTGCGTGATCGCGGGTTTGTTCGCCCACATGTGCCTGGTTTACCTGTTGTTGCTGAAGGCCTTCACGCCGTTCTCGATCAAGCAGTTCCTGCAGGGGATCGGGCCGGCGCAGTTGCTGGCCTTTTCGACCAGTTCCAGCGGCGCGACCCTACCGGTCACGATGAAGCGTTGCGAGGAGAACCTGGGCGTCTCCAAGGAGGTCTCCTCCTTCGTGCTGCCGCTCGGCGCCACGATCAACATGGACGGGACGGCGCTGTATCAGGCGGTCGCCGCGGTGTTCATCGCGCAGGCGACCGGGATGGAGCTGACCATGGGGAACCAGGTGACCATCGTGTTGACGGCGGTCATGGCGTCCATCGGCACGGCCGCCGTGCCCGGCGCCGGCATGGTGATGCTGATCGTGATCCTTGAAGCCATCGGCGCCCCGGGCGCGGGCATCGCCCTGATCGCCGGCGTGGACCGCATCCTCGACATGCTGCGCACCGTCACCAACGTCACCGGCGACGCGACCGTGACCTCCATCGTCGCCGCTTCCGAGAAACAGATCGTCGAACCGGCGGCGGGGGTGATCTAATCAGATTCCATCACGAGGTCTGTATGAATACGGACCTTGATCGATCCCTTCTGGTATCCCGAGCCGGTCAGCGTCTGAGCCGAAGCTGCGGCGAGGGCTTCGAGGAGGATGGGATCCGGCGGCTTGGCGGCGGCGATCCGGACTTCAAGCAACCAGCCTGCCGTGGTTTTTGTGGCGACGGCGCTGACGATGCGTCCCGCGTTGTGACGTCCGACGGTCTGGTCCAGCGCGACGCGCAGGTCGGATGTCAGCGCCGGTTTCTTGGCGTTTTGTTCAATGGCGCGGGTCAGCAGGGCTGAGCCCAGCGGGATGGCCAGCACGGCGGCCGCCACGGTCAATCCCAGCGCGGTGCGTCTGACCCACAGCCTTCCATCAGCGGACCCGCCGCCGCCGCGGATGCCGGCCGCATAGAAATTGATCGCGGCTCCGAGAATGATGGCGACCACGTTGGTGGCAAACAGGGCGGCCGCGCCGCGGGCCACGGCGACTTCGCCCAAGGCGATGGAAATGCCGGTGGTCGCAATCGGCGGCACCAGGGCGGCCGCAATGGCGACGCCGGCCAGGGCGGCGGTCAGTCGCGGGCGCGCGACGCAATAGGAGGCGGCCACGCCGGAGAGGAAGGCCACGGCCATGTCGAGCAGCGTGGGCCCGCCCCGCGCGGCCATCTCGGGAGTCAGTTCGCGGATGGGCGTGACGAAGCCCATGACAACGCCGATGGCCAGGGCCGCAAAGAAACCGTAAACAATCGCCCGCACACAGTCCTTCATCAGCGGCAGATTCCCCTGCACGAGCGCCAGACCGGCCCCAAGCAATGGCGTCATCAGGGGCGCGACGAGCATGGCGCCGATCACCACGGCCGTGCTGTTCACGATCAACCCCAGCGCCGCAATCGCCGTGGCCAGGCAGATCAGGGTCATGAAGTCGAAACTCCAGCGCGAGTTGAGCTCCAGGTTTTCGAACAGGTTGATCCGGTCCTCGCGCTTGAGTTGGGGGACGCGGAAGTGGAGCCATTGCTCGAGCTTCCGCCGCAACAACTCGCCCATCGGTTTGGCCCGACGCACCACGCCGACCGCCATGCCGTCGTCGCCGCTGAGCAACTTGTCCGGCACGGCGCCGAACAGCCGCTTGCGCAGCGCCCCGATATCCGAGTCGCCGATCAGCAGGAGGTCGTATTCCCTGGACGCCTCCTCGCGGATGCCGTCGTTGACGTTGTCGGCCAAGACCACCTTGGGCTGCACGCGCGAGCCCTGCTCCACGCCGGTCTTCTTCAACAAGCGGGCCAACAATCTCCCGCCCACGTCGCAGGCGACCTCGTCGGTGTTCGGCTCAACGTACAGCGGCGTGACGGCGCCGTCATTGATCTCAACGACCTTCCGCGCGAGTTGCAGGGCGAATTGCGAATGGGGGCCGCCGGACAGGGGAATGAGAATGCGGTCGCAATCCGAGCCGTCGGTGTCGCCGGGGCGCAGCAGCAGCGTATTGCAGGGGGCGTTCTCAAAGAGGTGGCGCGCCAGCAGGGCGTTGACGTCTTCGCTGCGTCCGCTGACATGCTTTCCGACAACCAGCAGGCCGGGCTTCTCGGCGGCGATCTCCTTCAGGATGGCGGATCGGCGATCGGCCCCGACCAGCTTGCGGACGATGGCGGGAGCCGGGCTGTCCTTCGCGACTTCGGATTCCGGGAGTCCCGCTGCGGGATCGGGCGCGGAGGAATCGGGCGGGGAGGAATCGGTCGCGGAGGGATCGGGCGGGGAGGAAACCGGGTCTTCAATGCAACAATGCGCGGATTCCAGGGTGTCGAGGATGGTCCGCAGGACCGGGTCGGGTTCGGCGTCGGGCCCCGTCTCAGGCGCGAGGAAGCGCGGCTCCTGGTCGCCCGCGTCCTTGACTGCGTAGAGGATCGAGAGCGGTTGGTTCTCCGCCTGCGCAAACTGGCAGGCCCACCGCGTCATCGCGGCGGCTTTGTCTTCGTCGGTGATGACGGCGAGGACAGCCATGCGGGTTCTCCGACCGGACTTTGGCGTAACCCCGGACCTCGTGGCGAGAAGATTAGGGTTGGCCTATCGCCGCCGACGCGATTTGAATCCGACATGCCCATTGATGATCCGGACAACGCCAGATGGGACGACTCGGACCTGAGCCCGACTGCGAAAGCGGCCTTGGAAGCCCACACCCGTCGGGAGTATCCGAACGAATGCTGCGGGCTGATTCTCAGGTCGAAAATCGATCCGGCTGCCCCGGTTCGCGTCCGGGAATGCGTCAATGCCCAAGACATCCATCATCGCCTGGATCCCCGGAGATTCCCACGCACGGCTCGCAATGCCTATTTCATCGATCCCGCCGACCTGTTGGCGATCGAGCAGGAGCGCCGGGCGAACGGGGAGGTCGTCGCGGCGATCTACCACTCCCATTGCGATGCGGACGCCTATTTCTCGGAGGAGGATGTCCGTCGCGCTCTGGATGGGGGTGAACCGTTGTTTCCGGGCGTCGCGTATCTGGTCATGTCGGTCTGGAAGGACCGGCCAATCGGGATCAAAACCTTTCGCTGGCATCCTGAAATGAGACGGTTTGTGTCCGATTGCGGCGAATACGCGCGCGCCTGACACATTTTTGGTGGCAATTTTGGCAAAGAATTCGGGAAAGAAACATTGCCTTTTCTCAAGATCTACGGATTCTAGCTGCTGTTTTATCCGGAACCGGCCCAAGCACTTGCGAATGAGGGACCGGGATCGGCGATTGGTTGATTGAATTTCAGAAGCAGAAGAAGCGGCGCGAGAGACGCGGTCAGTGAGCTCGCGCCGCATTTGATTTATTACGAGCAAAGCAGAACATCATGAAAAGCTATCCGTGGAAGAAAGTGGACTGGATGAACAGCGCGTTTCTCATTTCGACGCTTCTGATCACCCTGACGGCGGTTCCGGCATATATCTGGCATTTCGGGATGGATTGGTTCTTGGGCGGGATGTTCCTGCTCTATTTCATTGCGACCGGTCTGAGCATCACACTGGGGTATCACCGGCTTTTCTCGCATCTTTCATTCAAGGCCAAATGGCCGGTCAAGTTCGCCACGCTGGTTTTCGGAGCGGCGGCCTTCGAAAACTCGGCGCTCCGTTGGTGCGCCGATCATCGGCGTCACCACAAGCACGTTGATCATGACGAGGATCCCTATGACATCAGCAAGGGATTCTTCCATGCGCACATGGGCTGGATCCTTTTCCGCGTGAATGTTCCGTCGTCAATGGACTGGGTCAAGGACCTGCAAAAGGACAAGATGGTCATGTGGCAACACCGTAACTACGTGTCGATCGCGCTGCTCGTGAGCTTCATTCTGCCGGCCGCGCTGGGTTATCTCTGGAATGGCTGGGTCGGCGCGTTGGGCGGTTTCCTGATCGCCGGCGTGGCCCGCGTCGTGTTCGTCCACCACATGACCTTCTTCATCAATTCGCTATGCCACACGATCGGTCGCCGGCCTTATTCCACCACTTGCACGGCCCGCGACAGCGCCATCATGGCCTTGTTCACCTTCGGCGAGGGCTACCACAACTACCACCACGAGTTTCAGCATGACTACCGCAACGGCGTGAAGCCCTGGCAGTTCGACCCCACCAAGTGGAGCATCTGGGCCCTGTCCAAACTGGGCATGACCAGCGGCCTGCGCACGGTCGACAGCGAGAAGATCATGCTTGCCGAACTGGCCGAGAAGCGTCGGCAGTTCGACGCCAAGGTCGAGTCCGGCAAGATCAGCCTGTCCGACTCCGGACGGAAGCTTCTGGAGACCGCCCATGAGTCCCTCCAGCACGCGAAGGAGAACTGGGAAGCCCGCCTCGCTGAATACCGCAAGGCCGCCGGCAAACAGGTCGAAGCCTCCAAGGAGAAGCTCGCCGAAGTCCAGAAGGAGCTTCACGAGGCCCGCCAAAACCTCCGTCACGCCATTCAGGAATGGAAGGACGCGCTCAATACCGCGCAACTCCAGTTCGCCTGAGGCGACCGCCACAATTCCATCTACAGAGAGCCCCGGAATTCCGGGGCTCTTTTGTTTTTGGAAACTGCTCGATTCAAATTGTCCCCACGGATGGCAAGGCCGACCCACGGATGGGGATATGGCCGCGACCGAAAACCGGGGAGCGCCGGATGTGGATCGAGGGATTTGATCCGCTTCGCTCCGTAATCCGAATCAATCAGCCGCTCACTCGAGCCGCTTCTTCATCCGTGGGTCGGCTTTGCCAGCCGTGGGGGAGAGCTCCCCGGGTCGGAGCATGGCCAATCCATGCCGCGCGGCCAGTGCGATCAACCGGCCCTCCCGTTCCCTGGTCGGAATGGCGCGTCCGATTTCCACCGGTCCGCGAGCGACGCCGTTGCCGAGTGTCATCGCGAGGTCGGCGTCCGAGTCGGAACACACTCCGGCTTCGATTAGCCTGGCCGCCTCGTTGGACTGCGCGAGGATTGCATCCAGCGGCTCGAAGTCCGGCAGGCTGCCCGCGTTGGCTTCGATCCGCGGTCGGCCTTTGCTCCAGTCGTGATAGCCGCCGCCCGACTTTCGCCCGAGCATGCCCTGCTCGACCATGCGTCGTAGATGCGGAGGCGCGTCGTAGTCCGGATGCAGCGTTCGGGCGAAGCAGGCGCCCATGGCGACCATCACATCGAGTCCGATGAAGTCCATCAGTTCGAAGGGCCCCATCGGCCAGCCGAAGGCGCGCATGGCGGCGTCGATCGTTTCCGGTTTGTGTTCGCCGCGCTCGGCTATGTCCTGAAAAAGGGCGAAGGAGGCGGCGTTGATGCGATTGACGATGAAACCGGGGGTGTCCCGTTGCGCGAGGACGGGCGTCTTGCCGAGGGCGTTCGCAAAGGCGGTCGCGCGGTCGATGACCGCGTCCGAGGTTTGCCCGCCTCGGACCACCTCCACCAGTTTCATGAGCGGTGGCGGATTGAAGAAATGGAGCCCGAAGAAACGATCCGGGCAGCCGCTGACTTCGGCCAGGTCGGAAATGCTGAAGGTGGAGGTGTTGGTCGCAACGAGGGGCTGCCCGGATTGCAGGACGCCACGCAGTTCCTGGAAGAGGGCCGCCTTGATTTCCGGGGATTCCGGAACAGCTTCGATGACCAGGTCCGCGCCGCTCACGGCTTCAGCGAGATGCCGGCGGGGCTGCAGGAGTCCGTTCGCGAGTCGCGCTGGCGAGTCCCCGGGAATGCGTCCCTTTTCAGCCAGTTTCCGGACGCCAGCGTGGATGCCTTCCGCGGCCTTGGCCAGCGCGGTTTCGCTGGCGTCGAACAGTCGCGCCTGGACGCCGGCGACGGCGACGACCTGCGCAATACCGCGTCCCATGGTTCCCGCGCCGATGATGGCGACGGTCTGGATGTCGGCGTCTGGCATGTCGGCGGGAACGCTAACAGCGCGATCGCAGGACGGCAATGCGGCGCCGGGCTTCGCATGAGTTGCAAAAGCAACCCCTATACGCGAGTTGTAGCGCGCTCTCTTTGAGAGCAGTCGATGACCGTCGCATGATCGTTCCGCTTTTCGGCTGATACAGCCGACGTGGCCTCTGTGAAGCTGTTGCGAATGTTGACGCATGCGAAGGCATGCAATGCGGCGCCGCGTGGTTGAAAAGAAGGCCGCGTCCTGCTACTTCCTCGCGGTATCCAAGATCAGGAAGAAATGAACGCCTTCATCAGAAACACCCTCGCCGCCGCGCTGGCATTCTGCGCGGCGGTCAACATTCCCGCCGCCGACCAATCGGCCCCGCTAGCTGATCCGGACGGAAAGCCCGCGGACATGACCCGTCCGGTCCAGGTCTACATCCTGTTGGGGCAGTCCAACATGCTGGGCGCCGGCAGGGTGGAACCGGGGAGGAAGGGGGCCGAAGGTTCGCTGACGCACGCGGTGAAGGAGAAGGGGCTCTACCCCTACCTGATCGACAAGGAAGGCCGTTGGACCGTGCGCAAGGATGTTCGCAATGTGCGGGTCATGGGCAGCGGAACGGGCGGCATGAGGCTTTTCAACAACGAATGGATGACGATCAAGGGCGGCAAGATCGGCCCGGAGATCGGGATCGGACATCGCCTGGGGAACGCGATCGACGCGCCGGTGTTGCTTCTCAAGAGCTGCATCGGCAATCGCGCGTTGGGTTGGGACCTGCTGCCGCCGGGCGGCGAGGGATTTGAGTTCACGGATTCCAAGGGCGTCACCTGGGTCCACCCCGGCTACAAGGGCTCGCCTGAGAAATGGCGGAAGGGCGAGGAGCCGAAACGAATCAAATGGCACGCCGGCATGCAGTACGACGGCGATGTCGCCCGCGCGAAGAAAGTTCTGGCCGAACTCGACAAGTATTACCCCGACGCGAAGGAATATGAGATCGCCGGCTTCTTCTGGTGGCAGGGCGATCGTGACAGCCGCAGCGAAGCCCTTTCCAGCCGCTACGAGAAGAATCTCGTTCATCTCATCAAGCAACTCCGCAAGGAATTCAATGCGCCGGACGCAAAGTTTGTCTGCGCCACGTTGGGCCAGACAGCAAAGGGCGAGGCCGGCAACGGCGGCAGGATTCTGGAAGCCCTGTTTGCGGTGGCTGGCGATTCCGGCAGATACCCTGAATTCAAGGGGAACGTCGCCACGGTCTATACCCATCCCTTGTCAAAGGGCGGCAGCTCCGGCGGGCATTACAAC
>JAYPGD010000112.1:1942-13913 GCA_038126655.1 Verrucomicrobiales bacterium | reverse complement strand
GCCACAGAGCCCGCCATCCAGCTTCTCACAGATGTTCTTCAGCGACTCGAATGCCCTCGGCAGATGATCGTTGGGCACGAACAGGTCGAAGCCTTCGCCGCCAATCCGCGCGCGCCGGACGAGGTAGGATTCGCCGAAGGAATCGTCCGGTGGGCGGGTCCAGCTCCGGTCTTTGACGGGCGCTTCGAGGCCGGGGAACAGGGCGGTGACGGCCTCGGGGCTCTGCGGTCCCTGGAGACTGAGCAGGCCGTAGTGCGGCGCGACGTCAATGACCTCGACATCCTCGGCGATGATGAATTGATTCAGGCGTCCGGAAACGCTCTCCGTCAGGCCGGGTTCAAAATCCAACAGCAGTTCGTCGCTGAGGCGATGGATGTTGAGGTCGCTCTGGATCTTGCCCTTGTGATCCACCAGCGCGGCAAGACAGCCTTCGCCGGGGGCGAGCTTCCTGACGTCGTTGGTGACCTGCCCATGGAGGAACTGGATGCGGTCCGGGCCGATCACGCAGAGGCGGCCGCGGTGACTGAGGTCGATCAGACAGGCGGATTCGTGGAGCAACCGGGATTCAGCGTCGGCATCGTTGTAGGACTCCGCGCATTCGGATCCGTTGAGGTCGGCGAGGGTTGCGCCCAGTTCTTCGTGAACGCTGCGCAAGGGGAGGGGCTTCATCCTTGGAGAATATCGAAAGGAGGTTTCGGCTTCACGCCACCACGCTATCAACCACGTGGCCTTCGACGCCGGTCAGGCGGAAGTCGAGTCCGGCGTGGCGGAAGGTGAGGCGCTCGTGGTCGAAGCCGAGCAGGTGAAGGATGGTGGCGTGAAGGTCGTGCACGTGAACCTTGTCCTGCACGGCCTGGAAACCGAATTCGTCGGTGGCGCCGTGAATGTGGCCGCCTTTGACGCCGCCGCCGGCCATCCACATGGTGAAGCCGTAGTGGTTATGGTCGCGGCCGCTGATGGTGCCGGCGTTGGAGCCGGGCTTGGGCAGTTCGACCGTGGGGGTGCGTCCGAACTCGCCGCCCCAGATCACCAGCGTGTCCTCCAGCATGCCGCGTTGCTTGAGATCGGTTAGCAGCGCGCCGATGGCCTGGTCGCATTCGCCGGCGAGTCGACGATGGTTCTTTTCGATCTGGTCGTGGCTGTCCCAGGGTTGGCCGCCGCCGTGCCAGATCTGCACGTGCCGCACGCCGCGCTCGACCAGCCGGCGCGCCATGAGGATCTGACGGGCTTGCACGGTGTCGCCGTACATCTTGCGGATGTGTTCGGGTTCGCGGTCGATGTCGAAGGCGTCCGTCGCCTCCATCTGCATGCGGTAGGCGAGTTCGAAGGATTGGATCCGGGCGTCGAGGTTGGCGTCGCCGGGGCGGCCGGCCCGGTGCGCCGCGTTCAGCTTCTGGAGAAAATCGAGTTGGGCGCGCTGGCCGCCGAGGGTCTGGGTCTTGTTGCGGATGTTCTCAATGAGTTTCTCGACGTCCTTGGCGGTCGTGTTGATGTGGGTTCCCTGAAAGACGCCGGGGAGAAACGCGGACTGCCAGTTCTGCGATTCCGCGATCGGGAATCCCGGGCAGAGCACGACAAAACCGGGGAGGTTTTCATTCTCCGTGCCGAGCCCGTAGGTGACCCAGGAGCCCATGCTGGGGCGGACGAGGCGGGCGGCCCCGCAGTTCATGAGCATGAGCGAGGGTTCATGATTGGGCACGTCCGCGTGCATGGAACGGATCAGGCACATGTCGTCGATGTGCTCGGCCGTGTGCTTGAAGAGATCGGAGACCTCGATGCCGCTCTGGCCGTATTTTCGGAATTCGAACGGCGAAGGGTAGGCGGCGCCGGTGGGGCGCTCGGTGCGGAGTTGGAAATCCTTGGGCAATGCCTTGCCTGCGTGCTTCTTGAGCAGATGCTTCGGGTCGAAGGTGTCGACGTGCGAAGGTCCCCCGTTCATGAACAGGTGGATCACCCGTTTGGCCTTGGCGGCGAATTGCGGAGCCTTGGACGCGAGCGGAGACTGGTAGGAGGCGGCCGGCGCCTCGGATGTCAGGATGCCGGCGGAGCCCATCATGTCCGCGAGTCCGAGCGCGCCCATACCCATGCCGCAGCGGGTCAACGCGTCGCGGCGGGAAAACGGCGGGCGCGGAGAGGTCGATTGTCGTTCAGTGGTTTTGGACTGCATGTCGTTCAAGGAAAGACGCTCCGGACGGCGGCGCATTCAAGACTGGATGAAGTAACTGAGATTCTCGAGTTCCATGGCCAGATTGACATTGTTGACCATGACCTCGTCGGGAACCTGCAGGACGACCGGGGCGAAGTTCAGAATGCCGGTGATGCCCACCTTGACCAGTTCATTGGCGACTTCCTGCGCCTCCTCGCCGGGTACGGAAATGATCGCCATCTTGACGGTGTGCTCCTCGACCACCCCGGCCAACCGGTCCATTCCGAACAGAGGTTGCTTCACCTTTTTGTTGCGCGGTTGGTCCGGAAACTGGTCGAAAGCGGCGACGATTTCGAAGCCCTCCTTGTCAAAGCCGCGGTAGGAGAGCAGGGCCGTGCCCAGGTTGCCGACGCCGACGAGGACGACCTTCTGCAGGCTGGCCGTGCCGAGGAGATCCGTGATCATCTGCGACAATTGGTCCACTTCATAGCCCAGTCCGCGACGGCCGAACTGCCCGAAATAGGTGAGATCCTTGCGCAGTTGGGTGGGCTTCACGCCGGCGGCCTGCGCCAGGGCGTCGCTGGAAACCGTCTGAATGCCGTTGTCCTGCAGGCGTTGCAGACAGCGTAGATAGAGCGAAAGGCGGTAGATCGCTTTTCGCGGTATATCGGCGCGCTGGATTTTGTCGGACTTCTTCAAAACGCACGTAAGGTAGTGGATCGACGGGGCGGAGGCAATACGGACGGAAACCGGGGGCGTCCGGGTATTGCGTCTGCACGGAATTGAACTTGGAGCGCCGATCATGCATGTTCTCGCGCCTATGCGAAACATGACGAACCGACGCCGGTTCATCCGGCTTTCTTCGGCGGCCTTGGCGTCGCTTCCTGTTGTAGGTCGGATGACGGACGTCGGGGCGGCGTCATCGGATGGGTGCAATCCCATCGCCTTCTTCGAGAAGCCGCTGCAGTCCTTGTCCGCGGACGAATTGGCCGACACCTTGGCGGAAATCGGTTTCGACGGCGTGGAGGCGACGATTCGCAAGGGCGGTCGCGTCGAACCGGAACGCGCCGCCGATGAATTGCCGGCGTATGTCGCCGCCTTGGCCAGCCGCAATCTGCGCATCCTGGTCATGGCGACCAGCATCACCCGGGCGGATCAACCTCATGCCGAGGCGACCTTGCGCGCCGCCGCGAAACTCGGAGTGAAGACGTATCGCTTGGCCGGGTTGAGATACGATCTGAAGAAACCGATCCGCGCGCAGTTGGACGCCCTGAAGCCGCAGCTTCGCGAGCTTGCCGCCTTGAACCGAGAACTTGGGGTGACCGCGGTTTATCAGAATCACGCGGGCTCCTCGAACGTTGGCGGGCCGATCTGGGATCTGGATCATCTGATGGATGGGTTCGATCCGAAGGAGATCGCCGTGGCCTACGACATCCGCCACGCGATGGTCGAGGGATCATCCGCCTGGCCGGTCAGTTTCCAGATGATCCGCCCGCGAATCCGCGCTGTTTATGTGAAGGATTTTGTATTTGAAAAGGGCAGGGCAAAGAATGTTCCGATGGGAGAAGGACATGTGGGGAACAAGTTCTACGACGTCCTCAAGCGAAGCGGCTACACAGGGCCGATCTCCATTCACTCGCCGTATATCCGGGCAAAGAACCGGAAGGAAGCCCTGGCCGCGCGGGATGCGATCAGGAGGGACCTGGAGCATTTGCGGCGACAATTGGCCGGGTAGGACCGTTTAGCGAAAGCGGGTTTCTCGGGAGGGGCTTGTTTCGGAACGTAAGGGCGTCTGCGAATGCGCGAAGAGCCATGGACTGCGGCGGCTTGACGCCGCCTTCTCGGTGGCATGGCGAGGCGTGTCGGGATTGAGGGAGGTGAAGGGCGGGCGCTTGTCCGGCGGTGTGGTAGCAATCGTATGGCCGGTGGCATTCGGGCGCGCAGCAAGGCGGCGTCAAGCCGCGCGCACTCCAAGGCGCTGGCGCGCGGCGGTTTTGGCCGGTGGGGAGTGTGGGTGCGAGGGGGAGTCGTGAGGAATAGGGGAGGGCGGTGAATCTGGCGCGGAGAGGTTGGCTCCGTTGCAGCCTTGAGTTCCGGGAAATCCCGCCAACCCGCGCGTTGGCGGATCATTCTTCCGGCAGATAGAAATCAGCCGGAAAACCGGTCTGCTTGACGAGAGCCTCAAAAAAAACGGCCGACGTTGCCGTCGGCCGTTTGGGAGTTGGATTGTTGGGAATGTGTTATTCCGCAACGGCGGCGGCGACCATATCGCCGACTTCGGTCGTGCTGAAGCCCATCTTGCCGGCGCCGAGGTCCTTGATCTTCTCGCGGGTGATGTTGATGACCACGTCCTCGATGCGCTTGGCGGCCTCGGTTTCGCCGAGGAAGTCGAGCATCATCTGGCCGGCGCAGATGGCGGCAAGGGGGTTGATCACATTCTGGCCGGTGTACTTGGGCGCGCTGCCGCCGATGGGCTCGAACATGCTGGTGCCCTCGGGGTTGATGTTGCCGCCGGCGGCGATGCCCATGCCGCCCTGCACCATGGCGCCGAGGTCGGTGATGATGTCGCCGAACATGTTGTCGGTCACGATGACGTCAAACCACTCCGGGTTCTTGACGAACCACATGGTGGTGGCGTCGACGTGGGCGTAGTCGCGCTTGATGTCGGAGAAGTCGGCGTCGCCGATCTCGTTGAAGGCGCGCTCCCAGAGGTCGAAGGCGTAGGTGAGGACGTTGGTCTTGCCGCAGAGCGTGAGGTTCTTGTCCTTGTTGCGCTTGCGGGTGTATTCGAAGGCGAAGCGCAGGCAGCGCTCCACGCCGCGGCGGGTGTTGACGCTCTCCTGGATGGCGACCTCATTCGGCGTGCCCTTGAAGACGAAACCGCCGGAACCGGTGTAGAGGCCCTCGTTGTTTTCGCGGACGACGACGAAATCCACGTCGTCCGGCCCCTTGCCCTTGACGGGGCAGAAGCGCTCGTCATAGAGCTTCACCGGGCGGAGGTTGATGTATTGCTCCAGTTCGAAACGGGTGCGGAGCAGGATGCCTTTCTCGAGGATGCCCGGTTTCACATCGGGGTGCCCGATGGCGCCGAGGAGAATGGCGGGATACTTCTTGAGCTCTTCCAGGACGCTGTCCGGGAGGGCTTCGCCGGTGCGGAGGTAGGCGTCGCCGCCGATGTCGTAGTCGGTGAAATTAAGTTTGAAGCCGAATTTTTCGGCCGCGACCTTGAGGACCTTGACGGATTCCTGCGCGACTTCCGGGCCGGTGCCGTCGCCGCCGATAACTGCGATGTCGTAACTGTTCATTCGAGTGTCTTTCTGAATCGTTCCCGCGATTGGGAGCCGCCGAATGTATCGGCTCACTTTTTGGATTCAACGGAATTCTTTTTGGAGATGGACTGAGATTGGTCAGGAATATGCTAGCTTAAGTTAGCTTATCGGGGGGCGGGTATAGAGAGTTTGCGCTGGTGGGGGGCTTCCGAAGGGAGCCTCGTCCGCGCGTGTCACATCGGGACCATGGGATACAGACCGCCGAGGCAGGTTGCAGGACAGAGATTGAAGGGCGGAACATTGCCGCTGCTGGGGGTGGTCCTTGGCTTGGTAGGCGCGGCCGGCGGGGCGACGTTGAAGGAGGAATTTGTTGTCTCAAAGTGGGAGACTGAAGATGGTCTGCCCGAGGATTCGGCAACTTCCATCGCCTGGACTCCGGACGGCTTCCGGGATCGTCAGTTTGAAGGATGGAGAATGGCGGCGTCACGGACTGGGTTCGCCGTGGGAGGAGGCGATGGTCCGATTTTTCATCGAGGGCGGTCCAGGCGAGCTTTTTGCGACGAGTTTTACCGGCGGGATCTGTCGGTTGGCGGGCGGGGAGTTGGAGGAGCTCCCGCCGCCGGTTCCAGAACGCCTGAAAGGGGGATACCACGGCGTCTCGGACAGCGAGGGGAAGCTCTGGGTTTTCCGGAAGGACTATTTCGGACACTGGGACGGCGGGAGTTGGGTCGCCGGCGGGGCCGAGGCGGTGAACGCGGTGACCAATGGATTTGAGGCCGCCGCGCCGGCCCTCGATGGAGGGGCATGGGCTTTGACGCGGGAGAGTCTGATTCGATTGCGCGGCGGCGAAGTGGCGTCCCGAGTCCCGTTGACCCGATCGGTCTACGATATCTGGTCGCTCTATGAGGACGAGGATGGAGAGGTCTGGGCGTCCTCCTATAGCGACGGTGTGTTTCTGGTTTCGCAGGACGGGACGGTGGCGCATTTTCGGGAGGAGGAAGGCGGGCTTTCCGTAAACTCGCTCCGATTCGTGACCCGGGGGACTGAGGGGAATCTTTGGATAGGAACCAGCGGCGGCGGTCTGATGCGGTTGCGTCCGAGGCTGTTCCAAGTCTTCGGGGCTCAGTCGAATCTCTTGTCGCCGGTGATCAAAAGCGTCGCGGAGGAGCGCGAGGGCGTCATGTTGCTGGCGACATTTGGAGACGGCGTGGCGCGATTGGACCTCGGAGGCGGCGAGCCCGTCCTGACAACGCCGTGGGAATCACCGCCTCATGCCCAGGCATTGTTGCGGGACAGCCGGGGGTGGATCTGGATGGGCGGACACGGCAATTTCCTTCAGGTCCGGAAGAACGGCGTCAACGAATCCCTCAAGATCGACGGGGCCATTCCGGGGAATGTGCGCGCCTTGTTCGAGGATTCGAAGGGGAATGTCTGGATTGGCGCCGGTTCCTCGGTGATGCGCCACGGAGCTGCCGGTTTGGAGAGGGTCTTGTCCGTCGCCGGAGAGAAGTTGGGGAACGCGCGCGGATTTGCGGAGCATCCGGAGGACGGTTCCATCTGGGTGGTCAGCGAGCGCGGCCTTCATCAACTGCGCGATGAAGCCTTTGAGGAGGTCAGAGGGAACGCGGCGGAGGCCATGCGGGGCGCATTGTGTCTGCATTTTGATGACTCGGGCGTGTTGTGGCTGGGGACGCGGCATCGGGGATTGCATTGCCTGAGGGATGGAAAGTGGACCTCTGTCGATGTGGAGCAGGGACTGCCGACGCCGTTGGTGGGCAGCATTATCGAGGACGACCACGGTGCTGTCTGGTTGGGGACGGACCGGGGTGTCGCCCGGGTGACGAAGGAGTCATTGACGGAGGTTTCCGCAGGCCTGCGGTCGAGGATTGAAGCGCAGTTCTTCGGGACGGCCGACGGGTTGGTCAGCGGCGAAACGGCGTGGGGATTCCAGCCGTCGTCGGGGCGGGACAGCCAGGGACGTTTGTGGTTCCCAACGATCCGTGGCGTCGGGATGGTGGATCCGCGCGGATTCGGGAAGTCGGCTGTTTCCGTCTCGGCGGCGACGACGTTGCTCGCGGCCGGTTATGTAGATCGTCTGGGCGCTCGGCGAAATCTGCTGTCGTCCGCGGGCGAAGGGGGGAAGGCGGTCGCAGCCGGCGGTTCCGGGCTTCATTTCCGGTTTGCCTCGCCGAATTTTAGCGCGCCGGACCGGGTCAGCTTCGAGCACAGGCTGTATCTCGATGGAGCGCGGGCCCACGAGGGCGACGGTCACGAACGGGAGCTGCGCTTTGCGCTGCTTCCCCCGGGCGACTACCGATTGGAGATTCGCGCGCGCAATCACCATGGCGTCGACCACCCGGAGCCGGCGGTGTTTCAGTTTTCCGTATTGCGCTTCTACTGGCAGACGGCCTGGTTTCGCGCGGGGGTCGTCGGCGTCGCGATCCTGATTGCGGGAGCCCTCGTCTGGCAGGTTCGGAGCTACGAGGTGCGGTTGACACGGGCGGAACTCGAACGCAAGCGGGCCCTGTGGGAAAGCGAGGAACTGCGTCGATTGGCCATGGAAGTGGCGCGCCTGGAGATGTGGGAGTGGCGTCTGGCTTCCGGGGAACTGCGGAGCGCGCCCGGATTACGGGCCCTGTTCGCCGGGGACGACTCCGGCCGCAGTTTTGCCCGGATGGAGGATTGTCTGCAGTTCGTTCATCCGGACGACCGGGCCGAAGTTGAAGCCAGCGTCTCGATGGGGTTGGAATCGGAGGGACGAGTCCACATGGAGTTCCGGGTGATCTGGGAGGACGGATCGACGCATTGGCTGGAGGGGCGGGGCGAGGCTCTCAACGACGCGCAGGGGCGGCCGGAACGCGTTGTCGGAATGATGGTCGACGCCACCGCCAGGAAGCGCGCGGAGGAGGAGCGCAGATGGTTGGAGGCGACATTTCAGGAGAAGGAGCGGAAGGATAGTCTGGGAGCGATGGCCAGCGGGATTGCGCATGACTTCAACAACCTGCTTACGGCCATCATGTGCAACATCGACCTGGTGCAATCCCGATTGGAGCGGGACGTTGAAGGCAAGGGGGTCCTGCATGAGGCCGAGGAGGCGGCGGAGCGGGCCGCGGATCTGTGTCGGCAGATGGTTGCCTATGCGGGCAAGGGGCAGTTTGTCAGCGCGAAGATTGACTTGGCTGCAACGATCCGTTCGCTGGATGGCGATTTGCGGAGAGTCGTGGGGAAGCGTGTGGCGCTGAAATTGAGGCTGACCGACAAACCCTTGGGATTCATGGCGGATCCGGCCCAGGTCGGGCAGATGATCATGAACCTTGTGGAGAACGCCGCCGAGGCGATCGGCGAGGGGAAGGAGGGCGTTGTGACGGTGGAGACCGAGGCGGTGGAATTGGACGAGGCATTTCTCAGCGAACGCGAATTCGCGTTGGCGCCGCCCGTCGGCCGCTGTCTGGCGTTGCGGGTCAGGGATACGGGGGAGGGCCTCGGCAAGGCGGAGTTGGCGCGGATTTTTGAGCCCTTCTACAGTTCGAAGTTTCTGGGGCGCGGTCTCGGGTTGGCGGCGGTGACGGGCATTGTGCGGGCGCTCGGCGGCGGCCTGGCCGCAAGCGCGCCTCCCGAGGGCGGCATGATCTTCGAAATCTGGTTCCCGGCGCTTGAAGAGCCGGACGCGGCGCAGCCCAGCGCCGGCGAACGCGATGGCCGGTTTCGCGCGATTGTCATCGATGATGAGGACGCCGTTCTGGAGACGGCCTGCAACTGTCTGAAGTCGGCGGGCTTTGAGGCGATGGCCGCCAGGAGCGGCGCGGAAGGGGTGTCGCTGCTGCAGGAGCATCAGGCCGAGACGGCGTGCGTCCTGCTCGATCTGATCATGCCGGGCATTGATGGCGTGGAGACCTTGGGATTGCTGCGCCGGGTGGACAAGAACGTTCCTGTGTTTCTGATGAGCGGTCTTTCGGAGGAGGATGCCTTGGGGCGTTTCTCGAACGGCGATCTCGCGGGCTTCTTGAAGAAGCCGTTCCGGGCGCGACAGTTGATCGAGCAGGTCCGCGAGGGCGTGTATGGCGGGCGATCCTTGGAATCGGTGGAGCTGAAATGAGAGATCGCGGCTTTCTTCGGGCGGAGGGAGACGCTATCGTTCGCGCATGGACAAGGTTCTGAAGTATCTGCGCGAGAACGAGGCCCGGTTTGTCGATGATCTGGCCGCGTATCTTCGGTTTCCGAGCGTTTCCGCGCAACCGAAGCACAAGGCCGACATGAAGGCCTGCGCGAAATGGTTTGCCGACCGCTGCCGCGGCCTGGGCTTGCGAACAAGGGTTCACGCGACAGCGGGGCATCCGATCGTGACCGCCTCCACGCGCAAAGGGAGCGCGGTGAAAGCGGGGACGAAACCGCATTACCTTGTCTACGGGCATTACGATGTGCAGCCGCCGGAGCCGTTCGAGCTTTGGGAGACTCCGCCATTTGAACCCACGATCAGGAAGGGCGCGATTTATGCGCGCGGCTCCACGGACAACAAGGGGCAGCATCTTGCCCACCTGAACGCGGTCGAGGCCTACCTGAAGACGGGGGTTGAACTGCCTTGCGACGTGACCTTCGTGATTGAGGGCGAGGAGGAGGTTGGCAGCGAGCATCTGGTCCCGTTTCTCAAGGAAAAGCGCGCCGAGTTGAAATGCGACGGCGTGGTGATCTCCGACAGCGGCATGCCCAGTCCCAGGCACCCGGCGTTGACCTATGGTCTGCGGGGCGTGGTGGCGCTGGAGTTCAAGGTGACGGGGCCGTCGCGGGACCTGCATTCGGGAATCTACGGCGGCGCGGTGGACAACCCGGCGATGGTCCTCGCCCAGATCCTGGCGCAGTTGCGGGACAAGCGGGGCAGGGTGGCCGTCCCCGGCTTTTACGAGGACGTCGAGAAACTGACGGCCTACGAGCGAAAGAGTTTCCGAAGGCTGCCGATAGACAAGGAGGCTTTTCGACGGCTTGTCGGGGCTCCCGAACTCTTCGGCGAGCAGGGCTACAGTCATCATGAACAACGCAGCGCGCGGCCGACGCTGGAAATCAACGGCATCACCAGCGGCTACCAGGGCGAAGGGAGCAAGACGATCGTCCCGTCCTGGGCGAGCGCCAAACTGACCATGCGCCTTGTTCCGGACCAGAATCCGAAGAAGATCCTTCGGCAGGTGAAGGCGAGGATCCGGGAGCTGTGTCCGCCGACGGTGAAGTTGACCCTCGAGGATGGCCACGCCGGAGGCGCCTATGTGATCGATCCCCGGTGCGATCTGGCGCAGGCCGGGCTGCGCGCGTTGAAGGAATCGTTCGGCTGTGATCCCGTGCTCTTGCGCGAGGGGGGCTCCATTCCGATTGTCTCGGATTTCAAGAAGATCCTGAAGGCCGACTCACTGCTGCTTGGGTTGGCGCTGCCGGATGACAACCTACACTCGCCCAATGAGAAATTCGATCTGGGCAATTACGCCAAGGGCGCGGCCATGGGTGCAATTCTCTGGCGCGAACTTGGTGGTTGATTGGAAGCCCCGGCCGCGTTAATCCGTCAAAGCAACAAGCGACATGGACGAAGACGTTCCCCCATACAATGAAGCGGACGAGGAAGAGGACTCCGGCCCGAAGCTGGAGCCGATCGATCCGATCTTCCATTCCTTCCTGCACGACGGACCGTTCGAGGAGTGCCTGGTGTGCTCCTGCGATCTGAGGCAGACCCATTACCTGGTCCACAAGACCTGGGTGGGCGAGGAGGTCATCTTCGAATATGCGATGTGCCACTCCTGCGCGGAGGACCTGCAATCCGAGATGTCCGAGGAATCGGTGGCGCGATTGTCGGAATTTCTCGAGACCCAACGCCGGCGGGAGGGGACCTATGAGGTCTGCAACTATTGCGAGAAGCCCATCGGCGATTGCAAGGAGCGCTCCCTGAATGCCGCCTGTTTCGGCATGGAGATGGATACCCGGCATTACCCCTTGATGATCTGCGGCGAGTGCAGCCTGCAGGTGCAGGAAATGCTCTCGCAGCAGACGCGCGACCGCCGCGATCGCTTCATCGGGGAGCACTTCGACTGCCCGCCTTCGATGGAGATTCCGTTGCCGACGGAGTTGGCGAAGTCCTGAGGGGGCGGGGTTTTCCCAGCGGGAGGTGATCGCAACAGCAGTTTCGAACGGCATCCCCGATGGGCGGCAGAACCGTTGCATTGCGATCATTGACAGGCGTTGCGAGTTGGTTGAGCGTGTCTTCAACCGAAAGAAGGCCTGTGGCCGGAACCGTAACAGGCGCCGTGGAACGGTCAACCGGGGAGAGATATGCACAAGAGCAAAATCATCAACTACATCGTATCCGCGGCCTCAGTGGGCATTTTGTTTGTCGGAGGATCGTTCGCATCCCAAGCCGTTGAATTGGAAGGGGCGGCTGCAGTAATTCGGAAATTGCTGGAAGCCTCCGACAGGCCGGCTGAATCCAAGGAAAAGACGGCCGGTGAAGAGTGGCTTGAGCGCGTCCGGGGCCGCCAAGCAGTGGCTGGCGCTGTATGACGAGGTTTCGAAGTTCGATCAG
>JAYPGD010000112.1:0-1932 GCA_038126655.1 Verrucomicrobiales bacterium | reverse complement strand
CAACCGATGACGCACAGTCTGGGTGGGAGAGAGGCGTCAATGGGTGAGTTGCTGGGCGCCCTTCCGCCGCCCAAGGCTTGGGACTCGCTGGCCGACCTGATCGAGGCCCGCCTGGCGGACAAGGAATCCCTACGTCTGAACGAGATTGGATTGCGGTTATTGGCCCATACCTTGGTTGCGGATTTGGACTCTCAAAAGGGGGACGTTGCGGAGCTCGAAAAACGCTCGAAAGAAGCCGGAGCCAATGAACGGTATGTGTTCCACAGCGTGTTTGAACAGCTGGCGCAGGCCATAGCCGCCACTTCCGACGATCCGGGCATTGTTTTCAATATGCTGGAGCGCAAACTTCTGCAGGCCTCCAGGGACGATTGGGGCGAAAAATCTTCTATCAGTGTGCCCAACCTTGTGGCCCTCGCGGGCGCGGAACGGGCCGCTGGATTTCTGCGCCGGGCATTGACGACGGAAAAGGTGACGTTGCGGTTCTATCAGGAACACGAAACAGCAAAGCTTGCCCGAAGGTTGTGTCTGGAATTGATTGAAGAATTGGGAGCGCCTCAGTGGGGATTGATTTCAACCCTTGATTCCGTCGAGCTCTATGAGGCAATCGAAGAGCGGTTTGCCAAAAAGAAGCCGAAGGCCGAAACGGCCGCCGTTGATCTGCCGGGGCTACCGGGGAATCTGCTCAACGAAGTTGGCGGCGGACATGTGGATTATAATCATCGGCAGGCGCAAGTAGCCTACATGTACGGACTTGTCGCCAATGGCCGTTCGCAGGACGCCGTCAAGGTTGCCCGTGACCTGGGACCGTACGGCAACTTGTATCTTGATCAAGACCTGATCGGCGTTATGCAACGGGCCGGCTACGCCGGGGAGTTGAACGACTTTCTTCATGACCTTCTCACGACCGATCCAACTCTGCCGTATTGGGATAAATACGCGCGGATTGCGGCGATTGCGGAGGACACCGACCGGATGCTTGGTTTGGCGCGTAAGGCCGCAGACGACGCGAAACTGACGGCAGATCAAGAGGCGATGGTTTATTCCATGTTGATCACCGCGTTGTTGGCTGCCGACGAAACTGAAGCGGGGATCAAAGAGTTGCGCAAGCTTGCCGCCTTGGAACGGGACGCGGTCAATCCTGACGCAGATGACATGGGGGCGCTTGGCGGAGCGGGCATCCGGATCGCGGAAATTGGCACACTGCTTGAACGACGTGAATGGATCGATGAAGGCATCAAACTTGCACTGGAAAATTGCGAGAAATACCGGAAAGCCGGGCCCGAAGAATTCAACCAATACGGTCGTGACGTTGGAATCGTGAGGTTGGTCGAACTGTTGACCGCGAATGCGCGCGCCGCTGAGGCTGAAGCCTTGTTGATCGAGGACCTGAAATCGGCCGTCCAGACGGCCGGAGATGGCCAATCGTCCTCGTATGGGACGGACCCTTTGCAGTCAAGGTTGATCGAACTGACCGCATCCTATGCCTCGCAAGATCGATTCGCCGATGTCTTGACGTTCTTGGATGCGGCTGCGTGGTGGGGAGTGGACGACCTGGCAAAGCTAATGGCTACCGGCAGTGGAGATTCAATGCTGGTGGGATTTCCGGGGCGCAGCGACGAGCTTGGAGCTTCAATCAGGATGTCGCTCGTGGCGGCGAGGGCTCTGGAAGACTCGGGAGAAAAGACCGAGGCCTTGCGGATCGTCAATGCGGCTGTGGATGCCAATCCAGCCGATGATGACTGCTATGCCGCTCTCCTGCGGTTGATGGAGCCGGGCCCCCTTGAGGCGCGGTTGAATGAATTGTTTTCCCGTGATCAATTTGAGGAGAGGCCGTTAATCTGGAAAGCCCGCTCATTGTTGGATCGAAATCGACTGCAGGAGGCGGAGGAAACCGCGCGTCAGGCGATCTCCATTGATCCTTCCGACGGGGAC
>JAYPGD010000111.1:0-13945 GCA_038126655.1 Verrucomicrobiales bacterium | reverse complement strand
GGCCTTGGCATAGTTGATGGTCACACCCGCCGCGATCGAAAGCTGGTCGTTCACCTTCCATGCCACCGTCGGATTGACCGAGGTGTAGAGCAGTTTGCCATCGACCGCCAACGAGCGAAACGGATTCGCCTCGGGCCAGCGGATGGCCAGACCGTAGGGCGCATACACGCCGATGCCGTAGGCCAGCGGGTGGTTCCTCGGGTTGTAGGTGTAATACAACTGCGGAACCGGCTGAAACGTCCCCTTGGTCTTCGAACGCGCGCCGGTCGGCGATACAAACGTCGAGTTCACCGAGAGCGCATGCATCCCGAACTGGACCTGATGCCCCTCCAACTGCGTGATGCCGGCGCACAGCGGCGCCACAAGGGGTAGAAGTGGCAGGCTTCATGCCGGTCTTGTGGCAGGAATCACGCCAGAATGGCAAGACGGATCTGCAGGATCGCGCTTCGGAGTCCTTCCCATGAGCGCGCATATGTTGGGGGAATGTGACCAGGGCCCTCGCATGAGTTGCAAAAGCCCCCCATAGGCGAGTTGTAGCGTGCGCTCTGTGAGAGCAGTCGATGACTGTCGCATGATCGTTCCGCTTTTCGGCTGACACAGCCGACGCTACATCTGTGAAGCTGTTGCGATTGCTGTTCATGCGTAAACTCTGGGAATATGACCTCGTTCATGGAGATGCGACGCCGTAACCAACATGTCGCTGTCACCGCCCGGTGAATTGGGGTCGGGTCTCCACTTCCCACAATCCCCTGCGATCCCTGACCCGCGCTTCCTTCTTTCTCCGGACGCGGCGGCCTCGTATCATCCGCGTCCCATGATCCGGATGATCCTGTTCGACATCGACGGCACCTTGATCGAATCCGACGGCGCGGGCGCCGAGGCGTTCGAGCGCGTGTTCCGCTCCGTGTTCGGAATCCATGGCGCCGCGGCGGAACTCGATTTCCGCGGCAACACGGACCGCGGGATCCTCCAGGCGTTCTTCGAGAAGAAGGGCATTCCGGCCAGTGAGAAGAACCATGAGCGCTTCTGCCTCGCCTACGTCCACTGGCTGGAGCAACTGCTCAGGGAACGCGGCGGCCGGACGCTGCCCGGCATCCGCCGGTTGTTGACGGAGGTCTCCGGGCTGGACTGCCCCTCCCTGATCGGACTGTTGACCGGGAACATCCGACTGGGCGCGGAGATCAAGCTGCGTCGCTTCGGCATCTGGGACCATTTCGAAACCGGGGCCTTCGGCTGCGAGAGCGAGGCGCGCAACGACCTTGCGGCCATCGCCCTCGAGCGCGGCTCGCGCATCCTCGGCCATCGGATCCGCGGCGAGGAGATCCTGATCATCGGCGACACGCCCCGCGACATCGCCTGCGCGCGATCGATCGGAGCCCGGTCCATCGCGGTGGCGACCGGCGCCTACGGGCGCGAGGAATTGGAGAAACACGGCGCGGATTGGGCCCTGGACGACCTTGCCTCAGTCACGGCCGCCGACCTGTTGAACGGAACGCGCAAACAACCATGAACTTCAAGGTCTGGACAAACGACGCCGCACAAGGCGTCTTCGCCGTGCCGCCGCTTGCGAGGCGCGACGACGCGCGACGATCCCTCGACGCGGAACGGAACAACCGCATCGTCGAACACATCGCCCGCGGCGGCGTGACGCGCTTTCTCTACGGCGGCAACGCGTTCCTTTATCACCTCACGCTGGAGGATTATGCGGAGCTTCTTCAGTGGATGAGCGATGGGGGGTCCACCCACACCATGCTGCCCAGCGCCGGGCCGTCTTACGGCCGGTTGATGGATCAGGCGGCGTTGTTGCGGAAGCATGAATTCCCGGCCGTGATGGCGCTGCCCTGCGCCGATCCCAGGGACGCGCGAGGACTGCAACGGGGCCTGCGTGAATTTGCCGACGCCGCGGAGAAGAAGCTCATCCTCTACCTGAAGGAGGAGGGCAACTTCGGCGCGGATCTGGAGGCCGGACTGGACGTCGTGGGAAACCTCGCGCGCGACGGAGTCTGCGTCGCGATCAAGTACGCGGTGGTTCGCCAGGATCCACGGGAGGACGCCTACCTCGAGAGTCTGCTCTCCCGGGTGGACAAGGACATGGTGATCAGCGGCATCGGCGAACGGCCGGCTGTCAGCCACCTGCGGGATTGGGGCCTGCCAGGATTTACGACCGGCTCCGGTTGCATTGCGCCGCGGATGAGCGCGGCGATTCATGCGGCCTGCGTCCGCGGCGATTTCCCCGCGGCGGAGAAACTGCGGGAACATTTCCTGCCCTTGGAGGATCTGCGCGATCGATGGAGTCCGGCCAAGGTCCTGCATCACGCCACCGCGTTGGCCGGCGTCGCCGAGACCGGGCCGCTGGCTCCGTTTCTCTCCGAGCTGGATTCCGCCGTCCTTGAGAAGGTCGCCCCGGTCGCACGGAGGCTGGTTGAAGCGGATTGAACCCCGCGCCTCTCGCAGAGCTCATGCGTGCGCTTGGTCAGCGCATACAGCGGCGGTCGCATGATTGTTTCGTTTTTCGGCTGACACAGCCGACGCTACATCTGTGAAGCTGTCGCGATTGCTGTTCATTCCCGCAAGCCTTGGCGCCCCTCAGAGCGCGTTCACCGCTTTGGCCGCTTCAAGTCCGGCGCCGGTTTGGCGGATCGTTCCGGCAGCCATTTTCGCAGGCGGGCCTTGATGTCCTGACGCCCAGGATCGTCGGCAAGGTTGGTCCATTCATTCGAATCGTTCGAATGGTCGTACAATTCCTCCGAGCCGTCGGCATAACGGATGTAGCGCCAGCGTTCAGATCGCACGGCGTGATTGCCGCGTTGATAGGTCATTACGGCCGGACGCTCCCATGGGGCATTCGGATCCCTAAGCAAAGGAACCAGGCTGACGCCGTGCAACTCAGGCTTGGGCGTCAGTCCGCAAAGTTCGATCAGCGTGGGATACACCGCCGTCAGATCCACCGGTCGATGGCATGCGTCGCCGGCCTTCGCGACGCCGGGCGCCACGACGAGGAATGGCACATGGGTCGTCTTCTCCCACAACGCGAACTTTTCCCAATGCGTCTTCTCGCCGAGGTGATAGCCGTGATCGGACCAAAGGACGATCACCGTGGAATCCGCGCGACCGGAGGCGTCCAACGCATCCAGCAACCGTCCCACCTGCGCATCCGCGAAACCCGCGCAAGCCTGATACGCCCGCACCGCGTCGCGCCAGGCTCCGGGCGTTTCCTGTTCGGCCTTCAGCATCCCCTTCCAAAACCAGGCCTTCTGTTTCAACAACGCCTGACCGCCGGACGGAATGTCGTCGGTGTCGCCGTCCTTGAGTTCCGGCAGCGCCAATCCCGCCTCCGGGTATTCGTCGAACCAACGGGCCGGCGCGAAGAACGGCATGTGGGGCCGGAAGATCCCGCAGGCCAGGAACAGCGGCCGGTCGCGCTTCGCCTGCAGGCGCGCGATGCAGAAGTCCACTGTTCGGACATCGACGTGATCGGCTTCCCGCTCCGGCCAGATTCCCCAGTCGGTGTTCGGACTGCCGTACCAGGAAAGCCGATTCAACTTCTTTGCCGGCATCGGCGCGTCCGGCGGATCGGGCATGCCCTGGAATTCATGAAACGAATCCCCGTCGTGAAATGCGCCGCCGTAGTGGTGATGGAAGATCTTCCCGGCGCCCTCGACGCGATACCCATGCTTCATGAAATGGCGCGGCAGGGTCGCCGCGTCGGGCAAAGCGCGGCGCCAGTCGGTCTTGTTGCCATAGACGCCGGTGGTCGAGGGACGCAGACCCGTCAACACGGCGACCCGCGATGGATTGCAGGCCGGCGAGGCGGTATAGGCCCGGTCGAACAGGACGCCGCGCGACGCCAGCCTCTCCAGATTTGGCGTCCGGATGGGCGCGTCCTCGTCGAGCAACCGGATCCAGTCGTTGAGATCGTCGATCGCGATGAAGAGGACATCCGGTCGCGCGGCTGCGCGGGCATCAGGGGTCCCGGCGCAGAGGATCGCGAGAATGGCCGTCAATCCGATGAAGGAAGCCGCTGATTTCATGCGGGAAAGAATGACAGGCCCGGTTCCAACAAATCCAGTCGGGAAAGCAAGCGTTGGCGGGCTGTCGGGAGGTCGGGAGATCAGAGCGCGGCTGCCCTGGTTGGGGGGGTGAGGCGGGAAACCCCTCGGCTCAGGCGGCTGCGGCCGGCTGCGACTGGACGCTTCGGAATTCGTCGCAGCGCGTCACGTACTGCCTTGGCGTCATCTCGTAACAACGCTTGAACTCCCGGCAGAAATGCGACGCCTGCTTGAATCCGGTCTGGGAAGCCGCCGCCTTGACCGAGGAGCCTTCCTGCAGGAGTTTGCGCGCCACGATCATGCGTTGCTCGTTGAGCCAGGCCTTGGGCGTCCGCCCCATCTGCTGTTTGAACTGGCGCTGCAGTTGCCGGACGCTGACCATCGTGCGCCGGGCCATCTCCTTTTCGTCGAACTGACAGTCGCGCGCCAGTTTCGCCCAGCGGGCCGAACGACTGATGGACGCCTTCCTAAATTGTATGACACGAGCCATATACCAGTCCAATCCTCCGGCGCCGCAGCCTACGAACACCCCCGGTTGACCTTGGAAGCAGGTGAATCTCTCCCCCCGCTGGCTGGACCCTGCAATCGCCTCCGGAAAGACCGATCACAATCTGATGCCCAAAACCGGGACATCGATGGCATGATTTGGACAAGATGTCAATTGTGTTACACGGCGGATCCAGCGCCTGCGGCCTGCTCTGACCGCCGAGGCCTTGCTCCGCTGCTGCGGCTGGTCTCCGACACAGCCGCGCGCACGCTACAACATGCTTATGGGGATTGTTCTTGCAGCTCATGCGAAGCCCCTGGACGCTTCGGCGCTACAATTGACTTTCGGCGGGGTGTGGGCCATTAGTTCCCGTCCGTTTTGCCCGAATTTCACTGCCGTTCCATGATTTCCAAGTTCCTGCCAACGCGTTGCGCGAACCGCCTTCGATGGGCGTTCGGTCTCTGCCTCGTTCTCCTCACGACCAACACGCAGGCGGCCAATCTGTTCTTTACGGATCTCTCTGGAAACGCAGTGTCGAGCGCGTTGCCGGGAGATGTGGTTGTCGGTTGGACGAATCCACAGACCTTCGTCACAGACATCGCTTACTTTCGCATCGGGGTTCTGGATTCGGCCCCGGCTCATACAGCGCTGGAATATGATCCCAGCGGGGTGGGCGTCCGATTCCAGATCCCGTTTGGGACGGCGGCGGGTCCCAACACGATTTCCTTCCTCAACGCCTCGCTGGCCACCCGTCATTCCGGCCCCTTGACGATCAACCCCTCGATTCCTCCCATCATCACCAGCGCGACCGCGGTTGAGGGAACCAATGGCGTCGAATTCGCCTACATCATCACGGCGATCAACAATCCCACCAAAATCACGGCCGCGCCGCTTCCCGCGGGCCTGACCTTCGAACAGAACGGCTCAATCGTATCCATCGAGGGAACCCCCACCGAGACCGGGGTCCATGAGATTGATCTGACCGCCCAAGGCGAGCATCCGACGCCGGGGACGGCGACGTTGACGGTGACAGTGCATCCCAAACCGGTCGCCATCACCAGCGCGCTGGCCGTGCTGGGCACGAACGGAATGGCGTTCGAATACCAGATCGAAACGGACAATCCGGCGACGAACTACACCGGCGGAAACCTGTCCGTCCTGCTTCCGGGCCTGAGCCTGGACGCGGCAACCGGACTCATTTCCGGCACGCCGACCAAGACCGGGACCTTCTTCCTCACGATCGGCGCGGAGAATGGTCCGTGGTCGGACTCAGAGATGCTGACGATCGTGCTCGATCCGCCGGCGCCGGAGATCACCAGCTCCCTCACCGCCAGCGGGCGGAAGGGCGCGCAGTTCTCCTATGTGATCGAGGCGAGCAACAATCCGACGACCTTCACGGCCTCGCCGCTGCCGGAAGGCTTGTCGCGGGAAGGGCCGATCATTGCCGGCATCCCGGCGGCGGCGGGTGATTACGACGTCGTCATCACCGCGGCCAATGCCGGCGGCGTGGATACGGAGACGCTGCAACTCAGCTTCCTGCCTCAGGCTCCCGTGATCGACAGCGCGCCGACGGCCGGCGGAACCAAGGGCATGCCCTTCAGTCATGTCGTGACCGCGCTGAATGATCCGACCGGGTTCACGAGCGGCGACCGGCCGGCATGGCTGCAGCTCAACGGAGTCACGGGCGAACTCTCGGGAACGCCGGACGCCGCCGGCCAGTTCACCGTGTCGGTTACGGCGACGAACCTGGGCGGCTCCAGTTCGCAAAGCCTGGTCATCACGATCGCGCCCGCCATCCCGGTCATCACCTCCGCCACGACCGCGACCGCGACCCGAGGCGTCGAATTCCAGTTCCAGGTCACGGCGGACAACGCCCCAACCGGTTTCACAGCAAGCGGCCTGCCTGCGGGTTTGTCCTTCAACGAATCGACCGGCTTGATCAGCGGCTTCGCCACGACACTGGAGACCAGGACGGTCGATCTGACCGCCTCGAATGAAACGGGCGCGGGCATGGGCAGCCTGGCCATCACCGTGGTGGATCCGACGCCCGTGATCACCAGCGCCGGCGCGGCCTCAGGCACGCGGGATGTGGACTTCAGTCATCAGATCACGGCCGACAACCTGCCCACAGGCTTTGAGGTCGTGGGCTCGCTGCCGCCGGGCGTGTCCCTGAACACAACCAGCGGGCACATTTCGGGGCGGCCCACCGCGGCGGGCGTCTACACCGTCACCGTGAAGGCCGCCAATTCCGGCGGCGTGGGCGAGGCGTCGCTGACCATCACCATCACCGACAAGCCGCCGGTGATCTCCAGCTCCACCACAGCCGCGGCCACCAGCGGCTCGTTGTTCACCTACCAGATCGAGGCGAGCAACAACCCGACGAGTTACGAGTTGGGCATCGGCGCGCCGGACTGGCTTTCGGTCGACGCCCAGACCGGCCAGGTGAGCGGGACGCCTCCGGCTGTTCCGTTCACGGTGAATCTCCAGGTTCCCCTGATCGCGCGCAATCTGGGCGGCCAGGGCGCGGCCAGCCTGACCCTCACCCTGAAGCCGGCCACGCCGATCATCACCAGCGCAACAACCGCCCACGGCGCCGCGGGCAGCCCGTTTCAATACCAGATCGTCGCCTCCAACCTGCCCCAGGAATTCCAGATCAGCGGCTTTCCCCCGGGTTATTCGGTCGACAAGGACACCGGACTGATCACCGGCGCGCCGACCGCGGAGACGACATTCCAAGGGTTGATCTTTGCGAGCAATTCGGGAGGCACGGGATTGGTCACGCTCAATGTCACCATCCATCGCCCCGTGCCCGAGATCACCTCGGAGCTCTCCGTGACCGCCAATGCAGGCATCCCCTTCAGCTACCAGATCACCGCCACCCAATCGCCCGAGTATTACGGCGGCGACACCGCGCCCGGACTCACGTTGGACACCGACACCGGCGTGCTTTCAGGGACGCCGACAACGGTGGGCGTCCACATGATCGGCATCAGCGCCGGGCATCAGGGCGGCTCCGGCGCAGCGACGTTGACGCTGACCGTAAACCCGCCCGCCATCACCAGTTCGCTGGACGTGACCGCGAATGTGGATGTCCTTTTCAATCATCAGATCACAGCCGAACACACTCCCGATGCCTTCACCGCCGCGGGACTGCCCGCGGACCTGCAGATCAATCCGGCCACCGGAGTGATCGAAGGATTGCCCAAGAAACCCGGCATCTATGAGATTCCCATCACCGCGTCCGATGGGAGCCTGACAGCCGAGGCGACCCTGCGCCTGACGGTCTGGGGCGGAGCGGGGGAGCCGCCGGTGGGCGTGTTCCCCTCAGCCGGCAATCAGCTTCGCATCCTCTGGCCCGCCGCCGCCGATGGCTACATCCTCCAGGCGACCGACAGCCTGGCGCCCCCGGTCATATGGACGAATGTGACCTCGACGCCGGCCGACAGCGGCAGCGCCAGGGAGTTGTTGATCGAAGCGGCGGGCGCCGGGGACGGACGGTTCTACCGCCTGGTCAAACCGTGATTCCGCGGGCGGGGCCGAACGATCTTACGCCAGCCGGTGTGATGCGATAATGCGGAAGGCCCGGCCGCGCGCGGACCGCCGGTCTGCGACCCGCAGCAGCCTCGCCCTTCCCGGGGCGTCCAACCATTCCCAGGCGTCGTGTTCACCCGGGTCGCTGCGGCTCACCAGCTGCCGTTCGCAAGGAGGGCGGTGATGTTGCGGGCAAGGTCCTCGGCCAACAGGGGCGTCGCCTGGCGCTCCACGCTTCCCAGATCCGCTCCCACACGAATCGTCGTGCGGCCGGTCACATCACGCTCCAGGGCCGCGGCGCCGGAGGCGGAATCAATCGCCGTGACATGGGCGGTCAGGAAGACGCGGTAATCGCGGGCGGTGATGGAGTCGCCCGGCTGGAAGGTCAGGGCGCTTCGGGAGAAGCTGGTGATGCTGCCGTTGATCACGATGTCGGCGTCGCCGCGGGTGGCCAGGCGATAGGTTCCGTCCTGCTGGATCCGCTTGCGGAGGGCGCTGTTGACGTAGGTCGCGAGGCGCGGCTCGTCGGTCTGGTTTTCAAAGAAGTTCACCCGGACGGAACGGGCGCCGGCCTCCAGGCCATTGGTGGGGCCGAGCTGGTAGCTGGCGCAGCCGCCCAACAGCAGCGCCGCCCCAAGTCCGAATACGCCCGCAATGGCCCGCTTCATGGCTTCACTTTTCATCAGCGTTGTCCTGATTGAACTCCTCGTCGATCTTGTCGAGCTCATCCACGATCAGCTTCAGGGTCTCGATCTTGGCCTTGGCCTCGATGGCGTAGCTGGAGGTGGCGTCCTTCACCAGGACGTCGTTGTAGTAGATTAGGGCGCTGCGCCATTTCTTACGCTTCTCGTAGTAGCGCGCGGTCTTGAAGGCGCCGCGCGCCTGCTCGGTGCGGAGTGAATCAATGAGGTTCTGCGCCTCCTCCACCTTCTCGTGCTCCGGGTACAGCGCGATGAAGTCGGTGAAGGTGTCGATGGCCTTGCCGGCTGCGCCCTGGTCGTATTCGGAGGTCTTGGCCTGCTTCTGGTAGGCGAGCCCCGCGCCGAAGAGCGCCTCGGCGGCGACTTCCGGCCGGTCGTGGTAGCGGTTCGCGGCCTTCTCATGGGCCTTGACGGACTCCTTGAAGTTCTTCTTCTTCTCCCGGGCCTGCCCGATCTTCATCTGGGCCTCCGGCGCAACCTCGCTGAAGGGTCCGGCCTCGATGAGGGACTGGTACATCTCCACGGTCTTGTCCATGGACGGCGCCAGCGGAACGTAGCCCCAAAGTTTGAACCAACGTCCGTCCAGAAATTCGTTGGCGATCTTGTACTGGCGCTTCAGCACTTCCTCGTATTTGTCGAATTTCGGGTATTTCTCCACCAGCTCCTGGTAGTGTTTGAAGGCCTTCTCGTGCTGCCCCTTCTCCTCCAGGCAGCGTCCTTCCAGAAACAGGGCCTCCGGCGCGTAATCCGACAGGGGCCATTGCTTGACCGTGTGGTTGGCCGCCTTGCGGGCCGTGCTGAAATCGCCCTCCTCAAAGGCCTTCTGCGCGACCGCCAGCTGCTCCTTGGCCCGCGTGCGGGTCCATTTGCCCTCCTTGCCAAAGCGTTCGTAGGTCCACCCGATGCCAGGCGTGTAAATCAGAGGCGCCGGCGATTCATACGGCAGCGCGCACACCAGGAACGCGATCAGGACCGTCGGCATTGCGATTCGTTTCATGCTCCGGACGCTATCCAAGCCCATGGGGCAAGTCAAGATGGGGGGCGCGCCGGCGAACAGGGCGAGGAGCGGAATCCCAGCGCCTGTCCGCAATCACCGGGCTTCCCGGGAAAACGCCCAATGCTCAACCTGGGACGTCGAATGCGCCGAGCCGGGAACGTCGGCCTTTTTCATCAGTTTGGCGCGCTTCCGCGAGCCCTCAATCGGTCGACAAATCCCATTGACTCCGGCGTTTTGAGCGCGAATGATGCGCGCTCATTTTCACAAACGCAGAACAGAAAGAACAACACACATGCCAGTCAAAGTAGCCATCAACGGATTTGGCCGCATCGGACGCCTGGTCTTCCGCGCCATGGAAGAGCAGGGGATGATCGGCAAGGACATCGAAGTCGTCGCGGTCGGGGACATCGTCCCCGCGGACAATCTCGCCTACCTCCTCAAGTACGATTCCACCCAGGGAACCTTCCAGGGCGAGGTTTCCAACGAGGGCGATGACACGCTCGTCGTCAACGGGAACAAGATGAAGGTCGTCAGCGCCCCGCGCGAAGTCGGCCCCAAGGGCCTCCCCTGGAACGACCTCGGCGTGGACGTCGTTGTCGAATCCACGGGTTTGTTTGTCGGCGCGGACGGCGACGGCAAGAGCCTGTCGCAGGGTCACATCGACGCCGGCGCGAAGAAGGTGATCATCTCCGCCCCGGCCAAGGCCGAGGACCTGACGGTCGTCATGGGCGTGAACCATGAGAACTACGACCCGGCGGCCCACAACATCGTTTCCAACGCCTCCTGCACGACCAACTGCCTCGCGCCGCTGGTTCACGTGCTCCTGAAGGAAGGCTTCGGCATTGAGGAAGGCCTGATGACCACGATTCACGCCTACACCGCCACCCAGAAGACGGTGGACGGCCCGAGCCGCAAGGCTCCGCGCGACGGGCGTTCCGCCGCGATCAACATCATCCCGGCCAGCACCGGCGCGGCCAAGGCGGTCAGCCTCGTCTGCCCCGAGGTGAAGGGCAAGCTCACCGGCATGGCCTTCCGCGTGCCGACCCCGACCTCCTCGGTCGTCGACCTCACCGTCCGCACCGAGAAGGAGACCAGCTACGCCGAGATCTCCGAGGCGATGAAGGCCGCCAGCGAAAGCTACCTCAAGGGCTTCCTCAGCTACACCGAGGACCCGGTCGTCAGCACCGACTTCATCCACTGCTCCGCCTCGTCGATCTTCGATCAGGGCGCCGGCATGGAGCTCAACAACCGCTTCTTCAAGCTGGTCAGCTGGTACGACAACGAGTGGGGTTACAGCAACCGCGTCTGCGACCTGCTCACGCACATGCTCTCCAAGGGCCTCTGAGCCGGGGACATCCCTCTCACCAACGGCGATCCGAAGCGATTCGGGTCGCCGCTTTTTTTTGCTCCCGGAAACGTTCAATCCGTCAGCGCGGCCTTGATGGCGGCGCTGACCATCTCCACCGGGATGTTGTCCATGCAGCGGAAATCGATCGGACATTCGCGGCGGAAGCAGGGAGCGCAGGGTTCGTTGCTTGTCAGCAGTTGGTGCGACGTCGAATCGCCGGGCAGGCCGGGGCCGGTCAATTCGATGGACGTGCTGCCGAAGGGGACGACCACGGGCGTTCCCAACGCGGCGGCGACGTGCATGGGACCGGAATCGTTGGTCAGAAGCGCGGCGCAGAGTTTCAAGCCGGCGCACAATTGACCCAGGGAGGTCCTGCCCGCCAGGTCGACGGTCAAGGGACTCCCGGAAAGGCCGGGCAGTTCTTCCGCAATGTGTTTGGCGGTGATGTCGTTGGGCGCGCCGAAAACAATCCAGCCGACGTTGTGTTCCTTTTGAATCTCCTTGGCGACGTGGAGAAAGCGATCGAAGCCCCACCGTTTTGCGGGGCCGTATTCGGCGCCGGGATTGAGTCCAAGCCAGACGACGTCGTCGCCGGTTTCGGGCAGGAATTCGGACCGAAACCGCGTGATGGAATCCGCCGGAATTTCCACGCGCGGGGCAACCGGCTCAGGGGAGGCTCCGATTGCAGCCATCAGGCGCAGGTAGTGATGGATGTGGTGGGACTCCGACGGTATCGAAACCCGTGTTTCCGACCGCGGGGATTCGATCAGTCGTTTGATCTCATCGTTCGACCGCTTGCGCATGTGGACGACATCGGTCGCGCGTGGAACGGCGTGGGTGAGCATCCAGTTGCGCCACGCGGCCCGGTAGCCGACGCGGCGCGGGATGCCGGCGCGCCAGAGTTCGAGCGCCGTCCGCGGGGAATTGGGGAGGGCGACGCCGAGGTCGAAGCCTTTGCCCTTCAGGCGCCGCGCGATGGCGCCGGAGCCTTCCCGGTCGGCGAAGGTCTCGACCTCGTCAATGTGCGGATGCGCGATCCAGATGTCCTTGAGCTTCTGGTGCGTGAGCAGCGTGATTTCCGCCTCGGGATACGCCTCGCGCAGGCGCTGGATGGCCGGAGTCGTCATGACTGCGTCGCCAAGCCAGTTGACCCCGCGGATGAGAATCCGTTCGGGCGGGGGGTTGAGGGACGAAGATTTCATTCCGATTCCTTCGGCGGCGATGCAGCCCTCCTGATCTTGCGCGGCTTCCAGCGGTTGTGGACCCAGAACCAATTGGCGGGGTCTTGTCGGATGGCCTCCTCCAATTCCACATTGACGTCGCGCATGATGGCCTCGCTTTCACGGGGCTTTCCATCGATCTGCGTCGGAATAGGGTCGTGAAAATGAATGCGCCATCGGCCGACGCCCTCGCGGTGACAGATGACAACGTGCAGCGGGCAGTGGTAGCGCAGGGCAAAGACCACCGGCGCTGCGCTGACGGAACATTCGCGACCGAAAAAGGGAAGTCGCAGTCCGCGATCGCCCGCATGCTGATCGCAAAGCAGTCCGAGATACAACCCGCCCTGATTCATGGCTTCCTTGAGTTTTCGCGCGTCGTGTCGGCGTTCGAAAAACAGGCAGCCGGATTTGCTTCTGAGTTCCGCGTGCAGCCGGTTGAGCGAAGGTTGACGCAATGCGCGATAGGTCGCCGCGCTGCGGGCGTGTTTGGGGAGACCGCTGGAGCGCGCATAGATTTCAAAGTTTCCGAAATGCCCGATGGCGAAGACGCGGTTCTGCGGGGAATCGACGTCCATCTCGTCAACGAATTGATCGACGCCCTCCATTTTGAGGACTTTTCCCACCTGTTCCTCGGTCATCGACATGGTCTTGATGGCTGAGGCGAACCCTTCGCCGATTCGACGGAAGTTTTCCTTGGCCAGGTTCCGAATCGCCTCTTCCGACATTTCGTCGCCAAACGCTGCGGTCAGGTTCTTGATCGCCACGCGTCGGTGGCGGGCGTCGACCAGGTAGACCAGTCGGCCGATCCCCCGGCCAATCCGGGCGACGAGCCCGAGGGGGAGCAACTGCGCGATCCAAACCAACAATCGCGCCGGAACATAGAGCAGGAAATCCATGGCGGGTCGCGTTCAGTCGAAGCAGATCTTGCGGACGCATTCGTCGAAACCGCGGGCGCCGCTGAGGATCTTGATCTCCACGCGCATAAAGTAAATGGGCAGGTCGCGGCGGTCGATCTTGGGGAAGCGCACGGCGTCCTTCTGCGTGGTGATGATGAAGTCCGCCTGACGCTTCTTGCTCCGATTGATGCAATTGAGGATCTCCTGCTGGGTGAAGCGGTGATGGTCGGCGAAGCGGCGGCGATAGACCAGTTTGGCCCCCTGTTTGACGAGGCTTTCCTCAAAGCTCTCGGGCAACGCGATGCCGCTGAGCGAAGCGACCTTCTTGTCCTTCAGGAAACCGATGCTGCGACGCTCGCCCGAGAAGACGTCCTCGAAGTAAAGGGGGTGGTGGACGCACTCGATGATGGGAGCCCGGGGATTGTGCTTGGCGATGCGGGCGCGGAGGGAGGCGGTCTCGCCGTCGCTCTTGGTGATGAAGACGGCGTAGGCGCGGTCGAGGTGATGCGGCGGTTCGCGCAGCGTCCCACGGGGCAGCATGTGCTCATTGCCGAAAGGCTGCTGACAATCAATCAACACAATGTCGCGCCGGACGCCCTTCAGCTTCCAATATTGGAAGCCGTCGTCGAGCAGCAGGATGTCGCAGCCGAACTTGTCGATGGCGTAGCGCGCGCATTTGACGCGGTCCTTGTCGACGAGCACGACGACGTCCTTGA
>JAYPGD010000110.1:6714-13986 GCA_038126655.1 Verrucomicrobiales bacterium | reverse complement strand
AAAGCCGGAACTTCGTCGTGACAAGCCGAGAACGCCCCTACATCTGATCCTCGGAGACGGCGCTGACGACTTCCTCGAAGGTGGTTTCGCCCTCCATGACGCGGTCGAGGCCGTGGTCCCAAAGTGTCTTCATGCCGGCGTCGATAGCCATCTGCTGCAGGACGCGGTTGGGTTTCTTGGCCATGACGGCCTCCCGGAAGTCCTCGTTGGGGGTCAGCAGCTCGACGATGCCCTTGCGTCCGGAGTAGCCGGTGAATTCGCATTGTTCGCAGCCCATGCCGCGTCGGAATTGGGCCTCTTCCAGCACTTCCTGCGGCAGGCGGTCGAGGAAATTGGCCTCTGGCTCGTAGGGGATCTTGCAGTAATCGCAGTTTTGGCGGAGGAGGCGCGTGCCGAGCACGCCGATGATGCTTGAGCAGAGGAGAAAAGGCTCCACGCCCATGTTGAAGAGGCGCGCATAGACGCCGGCGGTGGTGCCGGAATGGATCGTGCTGATGACAAGGTGGCCGGTGAGGCTGGCCTGAACGGCGATGGCCGCGGTGTCGGCGTCCCGGATCTCGCCGATCATGATGACCTGCGGATCCTGTCGCAGCAGGGAACGGAGCGCCACGGGATAGGTGAAGCCGCTGGTGACGTTCAACTGTGACTGGCTGAGCATCTCCATGGGGATTTCCATGGGATCCTCGACCGTGCTGATGCTGACCTCGGAACCGTGTTGTTCCAGCAGCCAGGACAAGGCGGCGTAGATCGCCGTGGTCTTGCCGGAGCCGGTCGGGCCGGTGAGCAGGATCAGACCGCTGGTCTTGCGGAGGAGGTCGATGAACCTTTCGTGGGAGTCCGGATCGAAACCGAGCCGGCCGAGGTCGAAGCTGCGGTTGCTGGGATCGAATATGCGGATGACGATTTTTTCGCCTTCGGTGAGGGGGAAGATGGAGACGCGCAGGGTGACGCGGCCGAGTTCGGGGCTGGTCGAGGCGCGGCCGTCCAAGGGCATGCCCTTGTCGTAGGTGGAGAGATTGCACATCACCTTGAAGCGTCCCGAGATCTTGTCGGCCAGCTCCAGGGGCAGGTGATCCAGGACGCGCAGCTTGCCGTTGACGCGGACCCGGACGACCAGCGTGCTTTCCCAGGGTTCGATGTGCACATCGCTGGCGCCCGCCTTCACGGCGTCGAGCAACACGTAGTTGCAGAGGGTTCCGATCTCAAGTTCGTCGATCGGGGCGGAGTTGACGTAGGCGGTGGTTTCGTTGGACATGCCGGTTGCGATTTCAGATTCGTGTCGCGGCGGCTGCCGCGGTTTCAATGGGACGAGAAGTCAGATCCGGGTGGAACGGGGAAACGCTACCATCGGGAAGGTCCTTTCGCAATTCGCTTTTCGCGGGGCCGGGGGGCAATTGCGCGCTTTTCGGCGGGCGGCTACCCACTATACTGCGGCCGATGCGTGAGTCCGCAGAACTTATGGTGGCCGCTGGCGCGCGGCGTCGGTCGTTTGCATTGGCCGTGTTGTCGGCGCTGACCTGGGCATGGTGCGGGGCGGCGCAACAATCGGCTCCGTCGGCGGCTCCGACTGTCGATGCGGCGCCCTTTGCGCCGGCGAAACAGGGGGATGGGGTGGTCGAAGAGGATCTGGCGGCGCCGGGCGCGAAGCCGTCTCCGCCGCCTGAGGAGAAACCGCCGGCGCCTGCCGGGCCGAAGACGGAGAAGCCTGAGCCGAAGGTCTCCCCGTTTGAGTTGGCCAGGATCGAGGCGGAGAAGGGCGCCGCCGAGGCGCAGTTCCGGTTGGGGTTGTATTACCATGACGGCAATGGCGTGGCGAAGGATGCGGAGGCCGCGGCCGCATGGATTCTCAAGGCGGCGCGACAGGGGCACACGGGAGCCGCCTACAACATCGGGCTGTTCTATTCCCGGGGGATGGGCGTGGAGAAGGACTACGCGGAATCAGCGCGGTGGTTTCTGCGGTCTGCCCAAGGCGAATACGCGCCGGCCCAATACGTGATGGGCGAACTCTACTCGAACGGCCTCGGCGTTCCCAGGAATCCGACCGAGGCGGTGAAGTGGTATCTGCGCGCCGCGAAGGAGAACCACGCCAAGGCGCAGAACAAGTTGGGCGTTGCCTTCGCGCTGGGCGAGGGGGCAAAGCAGGACTATGTGGAGGCGTTTCTATGGTTCAGCCTGGCGGCGAAACAGGGCGTTCAGGAGGCGGAGCGATACCGGGAGGAGCTGTCCTCCCAGATGCCGCCGGAACATATTCTTCAAGGGCGGATCCGGCACGCCGTATGGGGCGACCCCGAGGACCAGTATTTGGGGGCGGGCGCCCACGCCACCGGAGCGGGCGTGGAGAAGGATCCCGTGAAGGCCGCGAAGTGGTTCCTGGAGGCCGCGGAGGAGGGGCACCCCGAGGCGCAGTTCCGGATTGCGGAGGCCTACGCTTCGGGCGACGGCGTGGCCATGAATCACAAGGAGGCGGTCCGCTGGCATCGGGCGGCCGGCATGCAGGGGCACATCAAGTCGCAGGCCTGGCTCGGGCGCGCCTACCGTGAGGGGCTCGGGGTGGCGGAGGACCCTCGGAAGGCGGCACTCTGGCTGCGCAAGGCGGCGGAGAACGGCGTCGCCGAGGCGCAGATCGGACTGGGATACGCATACGCGCGGGGCGAGGGCGTGAAACGCGATCTTCCCGAGGCGATCCAGTGGTTTCGCGCTGCGGCGGAACGCGGCGACGCAGAGGCGCAGTTCATCATGGGCTGGGCCTGCTCGGAGGGGCTCGGACTCAAACAAGATTTTGTGCGGGCCGCCTACTGGCATGAGCAGGCGGCCGGGCAGGGAAACCCGAAATCCCAGTTTCATCTCGGTCTAGCCTATGCGGAGGGACGCGGCCGGGAGCGAGATCCGGTCAAGGCGGTGGAGTGGTATCGCAAGGCAGCGGCGGCCAAGGTGATCCCGGCGCAGGTAAATCTCGGTCTGGCGCTCTTCCGCGGTGAAGGCGCGCCGCGGGACGAGGCGGAGGCCCTGCAATGGCTGGAGCGCGCGGCGGCCAGCGGCAATGCGACGGCGGTGTTCAACCTCGGCTCCGTGCACGAGCTTTCCGCGCGCCTGAGCGGCGATTACACGAAGGCGGTGGATTGGTATCGCAAGGCCGCCGAAGCCGGCAGCGTCGACGCGCAATTGCGCCTGGCGCGCATGCACTCCGAGGGCGTCGGCGGTTCGCAGGACCTGAGGGAGGCGTTCCGTTGGTATCTCATGGCGGCGGAACAGGGCGACGCCCGCGCGCAGGTGAATGTGGGGTTCGCCCTGAGCCAGGGCATGGGCGTCTCGCCCAACGACGCTGAAGCCCTGCAGTGGTTTGAGCGCGCGGCGAAGCAGGGCGATGTTCGCGCGCAATACAACCTCGCGCTCATGTTGGAACAGGGGCGGGGGACGAAGCCGGACCCCGCGGCCGCAATCGACTGGCATCGACGGGCGGCCGACGCCGGCATGGGCGAGGCCCGGACGCGACTGGCGGCCCTGTTGGCCAACAGTCCCGACCCGAAGGCCGCGGCCGAGGCGGTGAAGCGGTATCGCGAGGCGGCGGAGCGGGGCGACCGCGCGGCCCAGCACAATCTCGGCGTGTTGTATGAAAGCGGTCGCGGCGTGGCGAGGAACCGGGCCGAGGCCTTCAATTGGTTTCTCAAGGCGGCAAAGCAGGGGCATGCGCGCTCGCAGTTGTTGGTCGGCGCGGTCTATGCGACGGACGAGGTCGTGCCGCACGATCATCAGGAGGCCGTCCGCTGGTTCCGCGCGGCGGCGGAACAGGGCGTCGCGGAGGCGCAGTACAATCTTGCTTCCATGATTGACGAGGGACGGGGAGCGCCGCGCGACCTGGCGCAGGCAGTGGCGTGGCACCGGAAGGCGGCCGTGCAGGGCTTCGCCCCGGCCGAACTGGCGCTGGGCACGTTTTACGCCAACGGCGAGGGGGTGAAGCGCAACCTGGTCGAGGCCGCCAAATGGTTTTTCCTGGCTGGCTCACACGGGAACGCGCAGGCGGAATCGTTCTATGAAGCCATTGCCAAAGACATGACCGACGCCCAGAAAACCGAGGCCATCCGGCAGGCGGACGAGGTTTTGAAGGCGGCTCAAAGGCAAGGCGCTTGATGAACGATGGCATTCCATGCGCGCGATTGAAACCGACGGTCGGAACGCGCATCTGATCTCCCATGTCTGAAATGCTCCCCAACAACCTCCGCATCTGGGACCTGCACGCCCATATGTCCGGCGTGTCGGGCGACACCCCGGAGGCCCGGGCGGAGAAGCTGATCGCCTACGCGGATCGGATGAATGTGGAGCGGTTCTGCCTCTTCATGGGCATGCGGTGGTCGCGCGATCCCGATCCCGACACGCTGCGCCGGCAGAACGACGATGTGCTTCGGGCCCTGGCCCATTGGAGCGACCGGATTCTCGGATTCGTCTACCTGAACGCGAAGCATGTCGACGCCAGCCTGGCGGAATTGGAGCGCTGTGTCGCCATGGGGCCCATGGTTGGCGTGAAACTCTGGGTATCCCACAACTGTCACCTGCCGGAGCTGGATCCGATCATTGCGCGGGCCGGGGAGTTGAAGGCGGCGATCTACCAGCACACCTGGATCAAGACCGGCGAGGTCACGCCGGGCGAATCGTCGCCGCAGGAGCTGGCGCGGTTGGCCGCGCGCCATCCGGAGGTTCCCCTGATCTGCGGTCACACCGGCGGCAACTGGGAATTGGGAATCCGCGCCATTCGCAACCATGAAAACGTGTCCATCGGCATCGGCGGCTCCAGCCCCACCGCCGGGTTCGTCGAGATGGCCGCGCGCGAACTGGGCGCCGATCGCGTGATCTACGGCAGTGACATCGGCGGTCGAAGTTTCGCCTCGCAGATGGCCAAGGCTCTCGGCGCGCAGATCTCCGAAGACGCCAGGCGCAGGATCATGGGCGGCAACCTGCGCCGGATGCTGACGCCCATTCTGCAGCGGAAGGGCATTCAGGTCTGAGGATGCAACGTGGACGAGACGTGTTTCAGCGCACCTTGGCCATTTCAAATGTCCCGTGATCGATCCGGCAGTCGTAAGTCGCGATTGACTGGGATGATCCAACCATCCGCCGTCTCCTCGGCTTGCGCTTGAATCTTGTAGCGTGCTCTCTGTGAGAGCAGTCGTTAGCGTCGCATGATGGTTTCGTTTTTCGGCTGACACAGCCGACGCTGCATTTGTAAAGCCATTGCGATTGCCGTTCACGCGCAGGCCCTGGCCGAGAACTCCGCCCCTTGACAGATAAGGGTCTTGTGAAACTTTTCACAAAGTCGCTTGACGGATCCGGCGCCAGCGCTAGTTTTCAAACCATCGTTTCAAACGAACGTTTGAATATGGGCGCAGCAACGAAATCACCGGAAAAGACGCGCAAGGCGATCCTGGACGCGGCCGAGCGGCTGTTTGCGGACAAGGGATTTGAGGGCGCGTCGATGCGGCGGATCACCTCGGACGCCGGGGTGAACATTGCGGCGGCGAACTATCATTTTGGCTCCAAGGAGGCGTTGCTGAAGGCGACGTTGTCGCGGCGGATTGGTCCGGTGAACGAGGAGAGGTTGCGTCTGCTGGACGAGATTGAAGCCCGGTGTGGCGGTCGTCGTCCGGCGGTGGAGAAGGTGTTGGAGGCCCTGGTCGCGCCGGCCCTGCGGTTGAGCCGGGACAGGCGACGCGGCGGGCCCGCCTTCATGAAGCTGCTGGGGCGCATCTTCGCCGATCCGGGCGACAAACTGCAGGCCTTGTGCCTGGAGCAGTTTGGCGACATCGGGCGACGGTTCATGCCGGTGTTTCAGCGGGCGTTGCCGAAGCTGCCGCCCGTGGAACTGATGTGGCGCATCCATTTTGTCATCGGCGTCATGGCGCACACGATGGCGGACACGCAGAAGTTGAAGCACATCTCGCGCGGCGTCTGCGATCCCGACGACACCGAGGGGATCGTGGAGCGGATGGTGGCGTTTCTGGCGGCGGGAATGAAGGCGTCGTTTCCGAAGGGGGAAACGCCATGAAGGGCGGGATGAAATGGATCCGGAACAGCGCTCCGGTCGAACTGGCCCTCCGATTCGGGACCTGCGTTCTGCTCCTGCTCGCGTTCTCCCAGACCGGCTGCAGGCTGCCGGACCAGTCAACAGTCGCGCCGGTCATTGAAACGCCGGAAAACTGGGTTTCGGGCGGGGCTGACGGCGAGGTTGGACAGGACTGGTGGGAATCATTCGGAAGTCTGGAATTGAACTCCGTTGTCGTCGAGGCGCTGGATAATAACCGCGATCTGCTGGCCGCTGCGGCGAGGGTGGAAGCGGCGGCGGCGGAAGCGCGGATTGCGGGCGCAGGGCTCATGCCCTCGGTGAGCGCGACAACAGACGCCCGGCGCGACAAGCGCAATTTTGTCGGATTGCCGATTCCGGGCGGCGGCAATGTGCTGACCACGCATTCCTCGGCCTACAATCTGACCTTTGTCTCCAGTTGGGAGCTGGATCTTTGGGGGCGGATCCGCGTCGGCAAACGCGCCGCCGATCAGGAGTTCGAGGCGAGTCTGGCGGACTTCCGCGGAGCAAGGCAGTCCTTGGCGGCGCATACAGCCAAGGCCTGGATCGCGGCGGTTGAAGCGCGTCGACAGGCGGAGTTGGCGGAAAGGACAATCCAAAGCCATCGGGCGACGGAGGCGCAGGTGCGACGGCGCTACGAGGAAGGTCTGCGTTCGTCGCTCGACCTGCGCCTGGCTTCGGCCAGCGTCGCGGGAGCCGAAGCGATGTTGGAAGCCAGTCGACAGGCGATGGAAGCCGCGACGAGGCGGTTGGAGATTCTGATGGGGCGTTATCCCAAGGGGCGTGCGGCCCGGGGATTTGTCCTGCCGGCGGCTCCGGAATCGATTCCTGTCGGGTTGCCGTCGGATCTGCTGGCCCGGCGTCCGGATTTGGATGCGGCGAGATTACGGTTGTTGGCGGCGGATTCGCGGATTGCGGGAGCCCGGGCGGCGTTGCTGCCGCGCATCAGTCTGACCGCGCAGGGCGGCACGGCGACGGCTGAATTGAGCGACCTGCTTTCGAGCGACTTCACCGTCTGGACATTGGCCGGAAATCTGGCTCAACCCATCCTCGATGGCGGGCGTATTCGAGCCGGCGTGAAGTTGTCGGAAGCGCGCGCGAAACAGGCGGCCGCCGCCTATGAAAGCGCGGCCTTGCGCGCCTTTGGCGAGGTTGAGACCGCGCTGGCCGCGGAACAAACGCTGGCGCGTCAGGAGGCG
>JAYPGD010000110.1:2413-6704 GCA_038126655.1 Verrucomicrobiales bacterium | reverse complement strand
AGTCACAACGGAGCATGCCACCGCGGCTCACAAGTTGGCGGCGGACCGATACGGGGAGGGGTTGGAATCCTTTGCCATCGTTCTGGAGACCCAGCGCAGGTTGCTCGACTCGGAAGGTCGGTTGCTGGCCGTCCGGGCGCAACGCTTGGACAATCGAGTGAACCTGCACCTCGCTCTGGGCGGCGGTTTCGGGGATGGGGCGGGCGTGGATGCTGAAGGGGAGGAGAAAGTGGAATGAGGACGTTGCTGAAACAGTTCGAGATTGGGCTGCCTTCCCCGGGAGGGGCGAAATTGCTGTCATGAAGATCATACGTGTTCTGCTTCCGATATTGGTTGTCGCGGCCGGTCTGGTCGGTTCGGCCCTGCTGGTCAAGTTTGGCAAAGAGACCGAACCGGAGGATCCGCCGACGATCAGGCCGGTGGTTGAGACCGTGACCGTCGAGCTTCGCGACCACCAGTTCGTGGTTCGCGCGCAGGGCAATGTCAGCGCGGGCGCGGAGATTGATTTGACGGCCGAGGTGGCGGGGAAGGTGGAATGGATCGCCGACGCCATGGCCGCGGGCGGTTTCTTTGACAAGGGCGACGACCTGGTCCGCATCGAGAAAAGGGATTTCGAGTTGGCCGTGGTTGCCGCCGAAGCGCAGTTGACCCAGGCCAGGGCGACGCTGGTTCGCGAGGAGGCTGAAGCCAATGTGGCTATGAAGGAGTGGCAGGAACTCGGTTCCGGCGAGGCGAGCCCGCTGCTCAAGCGTGAACCGCAGTTGGCCCAGGCTCGCGCCGTAGTGGACTCAGCCAGAGCCATGGTGGAAAAGGCGGAACGCGATCTGGCGCGTTGCGTCGTCAAGGCCCCCTTCGACGGCCGGGTGGAACGCAAGGCGGTCGATGCGGGGCAGTTCGTGAATCGGGGGATGTCGCTGGGGCGTTTGTATTCCGTGGACCACGCCGAAGTGCGGCTGCCCATTCCGGAGGAGGATCTGGCTTTCCTTGAGCTGCCTCTGGCCTACGGAGGCGAGAGCGTCGAGAACGCGGGCCCCAAGGCCACGCTCTCAGGCAGTCTGGGGGGGCGATTCCACGTGTGGGAGGGGCGCATCGTGCGGACTGAAGGGCGCATCGACACGCGCAGCCGGATGATCTACGCGGTGGCCCGGGTGGACGATCCCTACCATCGTCGTTCGAAGCCTGCAGCTAATCCGCCCCTGGCTGTGGGCTTGTTTGTCGACTGCGAGATCGAGGGGAGGACCGACGAGAATACAACGGCGTTGCCGCGGCGCGCGTTGCGCAGTCGCGACGAGGTCTGGGTGGTCGACGCGGAAGGGAGACTTCGCCTGCGGAAGGTGGTCGTCCTGCGCGCCGGCCGCAGCCACGTGGTGGTCGGTTCGGGGCTGGAAGCGGGCGAACGGGTGATTGTTTCCAGTCTCGACGCGGTGGTGGAGGGGATGGCTGTGCGGGTTGCCGGGGAGGATCCTACGCCGGCCGCTGAGGCTGATGGACAGGAGGTTGTTCCATGAACCGGTTGATTGCCTGGTTTGCCCGTAATCACGTCGCGGCCAACCTGCTGGCGGTGATCGTGGTGATCACCGGTCTGGTTGCGATGGGGCCGCGGTTGTTGCTCCCTGATACCTTCTGGGACCAGCGCTTCGGGCTATTGATCATCGGCTTCATATCCGTCGTCGCCCTGGTTCTTCACGTCTTGGTGAAGGATAGCCTGAAGGTCGCCAACTTTGTCCTGTGCGTCGCGCTCATCGGCGGAGTGGTGGTTGCGGATTCCAGGGGGCTGCTTCCGGAGCGAATCGGCGAGGTCATCGATCAGGACAGCGGCCTCGTCGCCGGCAATCTGCGGCGGGAGATTTTTCCCGAGTTCTCCTCGGACATGATCACCATCGCCGTCCCGTATCGCGGCGCGGCCCCGGAGGAGGTTGAAGAGGGGGTCTGCGTGCGGATCGAGGAGGCGATCGAGGGTTTGGAGGGGGTGAAGGAGATCGTCTCCTACGCTCGCGAAGGATCGGGGACGGTGCGCGCGGAAATCATGCCTGGCGCGGATGCCGACAAGGTTCTGGCGGAGATCAAGAACAAGGTGGACGCCATCGACACCTTTCCCGAGGAGACGGACAAACCGATCATCGAGGAGGTTGTCATCCGCAAACAGGTGATCAATGTCGCGGTGTCGGGCGAGGCCGACGAGCGGACCTTGAAACGGTTGGGCGAGCGGGTGCGCGACGAGTTGTCGGCGATTCCGGGCATCACCCAGACGGCCTTGAGCAACGCCCGGCCCTACGAGATTTCGATCGAAGTATCAGAGGAGGCCCTGCGGCGTCATGGTCTGACCTTTGACGAGGTGGCGAACGCGGTCCGGAGGGGGGCGGTCGATCTGCCCGGGGGCGCGATCCGCGCGCGCGGCGGCGAGATTTTGTTGCGGACCAAGGGGCAGGCCTATCGCCGGGAGGAATTCGAACGGATCGTCCTGCGCGCGGCTGCGGATGGAACGCGGTTGGAACTGCGGGACGTCGCGGAGGTGAACGACGGGTTTGCCGAGACGGACCAGTTTGCCAAGTTCAACGGGAAGCCTTCCGTGTTGGTGCAGGTGTTTCGCACCGGCGAGCAGAGCGCGTTGGAGATTTCGCGGAAGGTGAAGCAATACGTGGCCGACAATCGCCAACGCATGCCGGAAGGCGTGGAATTGACGACCTGGATGGACGATTCCAGCTTTTTGCGCGACCGGTTGGGGACCTTGACGCGCAACGGTCGCGCGGGGCTCGTGTTGGTGTTTCTGGTGCTGGCTTTGTTCCTGCGGTTTCGGCTGGCCTTCTGGGTGACCCTGGGGATCCCGATCTCCTTTCTGGGGACGTTCATGTTGATGCCGTATCTGGATGTCTCGGTGAATCTGATGTCGTTGTTTGCGTTCATCGTGGTGTTGGGCATCGTGGTGGATGACGCGATCGTCGTGGGCGAGAACATCCATGCGCACCAACATCGCGGGCGGCCCGGTTTGAAGGGGGCTGTCTCCGGGGCGCAGGAGATGATGACGCCGGTCTTTTTCGCGGTGATGACCTCGGTGGCCGCGTTCTTTTCGTTGGCGAACATCGAGGGGAACACGGGACGCGTGCTTGCGGTGATTCCCCTGGTGGTCATGCCGACGCTGTTGTTCTCGCTGGTGGAATCGTTACTGATCCTGCCGGCGCACCTGAGCGGGTTGGATCCCATCGAGGAGGAGCATCCGGGCGGCCTCGTCGAACTTTGGGCGCGTTTCCAGGGGGTGTTTTCCGGCGGGTTGGAGTGGTTCATCGGTCGTGTCTACCATCCCGCGCTTCACGCAAGCCTGCGCCAGCGCTATCTGACGATTGCCGCCGGCGTTGCGATGTTGGCGCTCACGCTGGGCCTGGTGCGGGGCGGTTGGATCAAGTTTCACTTCCTGCCTGATGTGGAGGGCGACGTGATAGCGGCGATGCTGGTCATGCCGCTGGGCACGCCAGCGGAGGAGACGGAGAAGGCCGTTCGGCGGATCGAGTCCGCGGCGTTCCGCGTGCGGGAGCGTCTGAAGGTCGAGGGCAGGGGGGGCGAGGAAGTCTACCGGCAATTGCAGGCGTCGATCGGTTCGCAACCCTATCGGACGGAGCAGGGCGCGCATCCCGGCACCATCGGCACGAGCTATTCAGGCGGCCACTTGGGCGAGGTGTTGATCGAGGTGTCGCCCTCGGACCAGCGGGAGATCAAGAGTTCGGATATTGCGAACATGTGGCGTGAGGAAACGGGCGTGATTCCCAGCGTCGAGGAGTTGGTGTTCAGTTCGACCATCTTCTCGGCGGGGAACTCGTTCAACATCCAGCTTGCCGGGCGCGAGATGGACCGGTTGCGCGCGGCGGCCGACGCCTTGAAGGCGAAGCTGGGCTCCTACCCCGATGTGATCGACGTGGCGGATTCGTTCCGCGTCGGCAAGGAAGAGGTGAAGCTGAACATCAAGCCCGAGGCGGAGGCCCTGGGGTTGTCCCTCGCCGACCTGGCGAAGCAGGTGCGGCAGGCGTTTTACGGCGAGGAGGCCCAGCGGATTCAACGCGGCCGCGACGATATCCGTGTCATGGTGCGTTATCCGGCGGACAGCCGCCGTTCGTTGGGCGATCTCGAACAGATGCGCATCCGCACGCCGGATGGACGCGAGGTTGCCTTCTCCGAGGTTGCGGAAGCCGAGTATGGTCGAGGCTTTTCGACCATCACGCGCGTCGATCGCCAGCGGACGATCAATGTGACGGCGGATTTGAAGGCCGGCAGCGAACAGGAGCCCGACAAGATCCTGAAA
>JAYPGD010000110.1:0-2403 GCA_038126655.1 Verrucomicrobiales bacterium | reverse complement strand
TTCTCAACGATCTTGGAATCAGCCACCCGGGAATCTCCTTCACCTATGCCGGCGAGAAGAAGCAGCAGAAGGAAACGACGACGGGGATCATCCGCGGCTTCTTCGTGGCTTTGGTGATCATCTACGCGCTGCTGGCCGCGCCGTTCAAATCCTACATTCAGCCGATGATCGTGATGACGGCGATCCCCTTCGGATTTGTCGGGGCGATCTGGGGGCATGTGATCATGGGCGCCGACGTGACCGTGTTGTCGATGTTCGGGTTGGTCGCGTTGACGGGCGTGGTCGTGAACGACAGCCTGGTCATGGTGGATTATGTCAATCGGCGGCGGCGCGAGGGCATGGGGCTGATCGAGGCGGTGCACACCGCGGGGGTGAATCGTTTTCGCGCGATTCTGCTGACGTCCCTGACGACCTTTGCGGGACTGACGCCGCTGTTGTTGGAGAAGAGCGTGGAGGCGCAGTTCCTGATTCCGATGGCGATCTCGCTTGGCTTCGGCGTCCTGTTTGCCACCTTTATCACCTTGCTGCTGGTGCCGGCGACCTACCTGGTCCTCGAGGACATACGGCATGTCTGCGAGCATTGGCTGGGGATCCGGTTCAAGACCACCATGGTCCCGACGCCGGAGGAGGAAGCGGCGATCGATGAGACGTGAGCCGGCGCGGGGCGCGGCTGGCGGCCCTATGCTTCAGCCAGTCCCAACGCTTCCGCGATCGCGGCATACGAATTCACCACCAGGGTCGCTTGTTCCAGAGCCGTCGCCGGAAACGAGTTGGTGATGGCGATCACATCCATGCCGGCCGCGAGTCCGGCTTCGACGCCCGCGACGGAATCCTCGACCACCACGCAGCGCGTCGGCTCGACCTCCAGGAGTTCCGCGGCTCGAAGAAAGATGTCAGGTTGTGGTTTGCCGTGGGACACGTCCTCGGAACTGACAACGACGGGGAAATGTCGGCGCAGGTCCTTCATGCCCAGCACGGCGGAAATGATCGAATGCCGGGAACCGGAGGCGACCCCCAGCCGGGTTCTTCCGGACAGGGATCCGACCAGTTTCGGGATGCCTTCGAAAATGGGTTCGTCCTCGAGCACGATCTCGATGAAGCGCTCCTCGCGGAGGGTCATCAGTTCCGCGTGGGTGTGCGGCGGATCGTGCCGTTCGATGAAATCCCGCCAGACGAGTTGGTCGGATTTGCCGTAGTAGTCGGGGAAGTGGATGCCGTGGTTGTCGGCGTAGCCGATGTCGGCGAGCACATGTCGGAAGGCGCGTTCGTGGCGCGGTTCGCTGTCCACAATGACGCCGTCCATGTCGAAGATGACAGCCTCATGATCGCCGCGCAGACCCGGAGTCGCCGACGTTGCGGTCATGCTTGATTCATGGGTGTCGGACATGATTCTGATCGTGGTCTTTGCGAGGGGGGCGCGTTGCCATTGGCGGGACTATGGAAAGCGTCGAGGGAAATGGGAATGAGATTCTCTGGAGGCAATCGCCAAGGAGGGCGGTTGAAAGCGAGTGGTGTCGCGTGGAATGAATGCCGCGCCCCGGCTTGAGCGACTCGCTCTGTGTGTCCTTGGGGTCTTCGTGGTTGATGGAAAAATGGATTTTGCCGGCGCCGTCCGGGCGATAGGATTGCGGCATGGATCTGGCGGACAATTTGAATTTCGTTCACGAACGCATTGCGGCGGCCTGCGAGCGTGTGGACCGGGACCCGGAAACGGTCAAACTGGTCGCGGTTTCCAAGACGCATTCGGCCGACACGGTCAAGGCGGCGGTCGGACTGGGGCAGACCCTGTTCGGCGAGAGCCGGATCCAGGAGGCAAAGCTGAAGATTTCAAATTGTCCCCGGAACCTGGCCTGGCATCTGATCGGGCACCTGCAGTCGAACAAGGCGCGCGACGCCGTGAACTTCTTCCAGATGATCCACAGCGTGGACAGCTTCCATCTGGCAGAGGAGGTCAACCGGCAGGCCGCGCGGCAGAGCAGATCGATGCCGATCCTGATCCAGGTCAATGTCTCGGGCGAGGCGTCAAAGTTTGGTTACGATCCCAGGGCCTTGTTCGAGGACTTCGACGCCTTGAACGAGTTGGAGCGGTTGGAGATCCATGGGTTCATGACCATGGCGCCCTGGTCGCCGGAGCCGGAGAAGGCGCGTCCGCACTTCCGACGCCTGCGCGAGGTGCGGGACGAATGCGAACAGATCCTTGGCGCGCCATTGCCGGAGCTCAGCATGGGCATGAGCGGCGATTACGAGCAGGCCATCGAGGAGGGCGCGACGCTCGTTCGGGTCGGGACCGGCATCTTTGGCGCGCGCGTGCGGGCGAAGGATCAGAACCCGACGGGGTAGAAAAGCGGGCGATGAAGATGGCCGGCGCTAATTGGTGAAGCAAGACGTTGTTTCGCGAGTCAG
>JAYPGD010000109.1:0-14055 GCA_038126655.1 Verrucomicrobiales bacterium | reverse complement strand
CATGGGCGAAAGAGCGCGGATTGTTGATGGGCGGCCGGGAGAATGCAAGCGCGGGAGGGGCGCGGACAGGCAGGCTTTCGAATGTGCAATGATTCTGACCCGACGCCACATCAGGCCAACAACGGCTCCACCACCTTCCCGTGCACATCCGTCAACCGGAAGTCGCGGCCCTGGAAACGGTAGGTCAGCTTGAGGTGATCGAAGCCCAGGAGGTGAAACAGGGTCGCGTGGAGGTCGTGCACGTGCACCTTCTCGGCGATGCCGTTGAAGCCGAGGTCGTCGGATTTGCCGTAACTGACGCCGCCTTTCACGCCGCCGCCGGCCATCCACATGGTGAAGCAATTCGGATGGTGGTCGCGACCGTCGTTGCCGCCCTGCACCATGGGCGTGCGGCCGAACTCGCCGCCCCAGACGATCAACGTATCCTCCAGCATGCCGCGCTGCTTCAGATCCTTGATCAGGGCGGCGGCGGGTTGGTCGGTGTCCAGGCAGTTCTTTTTCAGGTCCCGCACGAGCGCGCCGTGTTGATCCCAGGATTCGTGGAACAACTCGACGAACCGCACGCCGCGCTCCAGGAGTCGGCGCGCGAGCAGGCAGTTGTTGGCAAAGGAGGATTTGCCGGGTTCGGCCCCATACATGTTGCGCACGTGTTCCGGTTCGCGGGAAATGTCCATCACCTCGGGCGCGTGGTCCTGCATGCGGAAGGCCATTTCGAAGGAGGCGATGCGGGTTGCGATCTCCGGATCGCCGACGGCGTCGAGGCGCATGCGGTTCAGGGTCGAGATTGCGTCGAGCGAATCGCGTTGCAGCTCGCGATCCACGCCCTTGGGGTTGGACAGGTAGAGCACGGGTTCGCCGCCGCCCCGAAACTGCACGCCCTGGTAGACTGTCGGGAGGAAGCCGCTGCCCCAGTTGGAGGCGCCGCCGCTCGGCCCCTTCTTGCCCGAACTGAACACGACGAAGGAAGGCAGGTTCCGCGACTCGCTGCCCAGACCATAGGTCGCCCAGGAGCCGATGCTCGGACGGCCGAACTGCTGTGAGCCGGTGCTCATCATGATCTGCCCCGGCGCGTGGTTGAACGCCTCGGTGTGCATCGCCTTCACGAAGCAGACGTCATCGGCGACGCCCGCCAGGTGCGGCAGAAGTTCGGAAAGCTCAGCGCCGCTCTGGCCGTGTCGGGCAAACTTGAACTTTGGTCCCAGCAGCTTGGATTGGGGGTCGATGAACGCCGCGCGGTAGTCCTTGACCAGGTCGGCCGGCGGCAGCCTGCCATTGAGGCGCGTCAACTCGGGCTTGTGGTCGAACAGCTCCAGATGACTCGGCGCGCCGGCCATGAAGAGGAAGATCACGCGCTTGGCCTTCGGCGCAAAGTGCGGCCCCTTCGGCGCGAGGGGATCGACAGCCGTCGGCGCAGCGTGGCCGTTCTCACATAGAAGTTGCCCCAAGGCGGCCGCGCCCAGTCCGACGCCGCACTGTCCGAGGAACCAGCGGCGAGAGAGGGATGCGGGATCCATGTTTCGATGAAGATGTTCCTGACAATTCATGATGGCAGATGGCAGATGGCAAATCACTGATTACAGAATACCGAATACTGATTCCCGAATACTGACCACTGATCACCGTCTCATTCCTTCGTGATCGTTTCGTCCAGGTTGAGCAGTGTTCGCGCCACGGCGGTCCAGGCGGCGACGGTTGCCTGCGAATGATTTGGAAGTTCGGCCAGTCCGGCGGTCAGTTCCTTCGCCTTGGCTTCGTCGGATTCGAAGCGTTTCCTTTGTCGTTCCAACAGGTCCAACAGGACATCGGCCTCCTTCGCAGTGGTCGTCCGCGTCAGGCAACGCCGAAACGCAAAGTTCAGCCGCGCTTCATCCGAATCGCCGCCTTCGCGCAGGGTCAGCGCCGCCAGGGCCCGGGCGCATTCCATGAAGACCGGTTCGTTCAAGGTGGCGAGCGCCTGCAGGGGCGTGTTGGAACGCGACCGGCGCACGCAGGAGAAATCGCCATTGGGCGAATCGAAGGTCTGCAGCGCCGGATAGGGGACGGAGCGGAAGCGGAAGGTGTACATCGCGCGGCGGTAGCGGTCGCCGCCCTTGTCCTCGTTCCAGGACTTCGGACCGTAGCTGGCCGGCGGCTGAAACAGATGCGCCGGCGCGGGCGGATGAACGCTGGGGCCGCCCACCTTCCGGTCCAGCAGGCCGCTTGCGGCCAGCGCGATGTCGCGCACGATCTCGGCGTCCACCCGGAAGCGCGGGCCTCTCGCGAGCAGGCGGTTGTAGGGATCGCGGGCGTGAAGCTCCGGTGTCACATGCGACGACTGCCGGTAGGTCGAGGAGGTTGCGATCAACTTGTGCAGCCGCTTCAGGCTCCAGCCGCCTTCCATGAACTCGACCGCCAGCCAGTCCAGGAGCTCGGGGTGTGACGGGGGCGCGCCCTGCGAGCCGAGTTCTTCCGGCGTCTCCACGATGCCGGTTCCGAAATACGCCTGCCAGATGCGGTTCACGATCGAACGCGCGGCGGTCGGCGAATCCCGGTCGACCAACCAGCGGGCGAAGTCCAGGCGCGTGGGGTCGTCGTCGGATTTCAGCGGATGCAGAAAAGCGGGCGTGCCCGGCTTCACGGCGTTCTCGGGTTTGAGCCAGTTCCCGCGGGCGAGCATGCGGGTCATGCGCGATTGGCCTCGCTCCTGCATCACGAGCTGCGTCGCGCTTTCCGGATGCTGTTTCCAGAGAGCCTCGATCCGGTCATTCGCGGATTTCCATTCCTTTACCGTGGTCCGCCAATGTCCGAACACGACGCTCATCTGCGCGGGAGAACGTTGATCCATGGGAATGGAAAGAAGTTTCCGCACCCGGCGCGGCAATGGATCCGCCGCGGCATTCGCATCGGCCGTGGCGGAAAGGCGGAAGCGGCCCAGGTTCATGGTCTTCACGTCGTCGCTGTTCCAGCCGCCGTGGTTCTGCTGGAAGGAGACGGTCAGCTTCGTGCCCCCGGGAAAGGCGATGTTTGTATCGGCGACGAAGACCGCCTTGCGATCCTGGTTGCGTCGCCCCGGTCCGGCGTCGATGCCCCAGGCGGTGTCGGCCTTGCCGTCGATGGCGTAGGTCGCGGGGCCGGTGAACCCGCGCTTGCCTTCCCGGTCCGCGTAGAGTTCGCCGAGCTGTTTGTGTTCGTTGGCGAAATCGGCCGTCGCCTTCACGAATTTCACCTGCCGTTTCTTCTTCGGATCGTTTGCGTCTTCCGCGGTCAACTTGAATTCCGTCAGCGCGAACTGTCCGTCGATGCCCCGTCCGGGGCCGTGAGCCGGAAGATTCGGGTCGGTGAGCATTTCCAGCCGGAAGGCGCGGATCTCCGGCATGGCGACCGTATTCGTGAAGGTGGACGTCCAGCGCGTCGGCGCATAGCCGTGCGCGACCTGCGAACCGTCGCTGCGCGGATCGTAGCGTTGGGAATTGTTGCCCGAGTTGCGGATGTCGAGGAGGGTCCATTCGGGTTGGTCGTTCCTCACGGATTTCTCCCATCCGTCCAGCCGCTTCCGCCAGTCGGGCGCGCGATGTTTGAGGTCGTTCTCAATGTCCCGGATCTCGCGCAGGATCCGCTCCCGTTCCGCGAGGTCGTTGGCCGTGTAGACCGCGATGCTGGCTTCGTGCGAATTGTTCAGGAAGGCGAACATCCGGTAGTATTCCTCGCGCGAGAAGGGGTCGTATTTGTGCGAGTGGCATTGGCCGCACTGGATCGTCAGGCCGAGCACGCCCTTGCCGAGGGCGTCCATGCGGTCGAACATCGCGTCCATGCGGAACTGCTCGGGGTCGATGCCGCCCTCCTCGTTGATCATGGAGTTGCGCAGGAAGCCGGTGGCGACGCGCTGGTCCTGGGAGGCGTCGGGCAACTGGTCGCCCGCGATCTGCTCGATGATGAATTGATCGTAGGGCAGGTCGCGATTCAGGGCGTTGATCACCCAGTCCCGATAATGCCAGACCTGCCTCGGCTTGTCCTTCTCGTAGCCGTCCGAGTCCGCATAACGCGCCGCGTCCAGCCAGATGCGCCCCCAACGCTCCCCATAATGGGGCGACTTGAGCAACCGGTCGACCGCGCGCTCATAGGCTCCGGCCGCGTCGTCGTCGAGGAAGTCTTCGGTCTCCTCAACAGTCGGCGACAGCCCGGTCAGGTCCAGATGCAGTCGACGCAGCTGGGTGAGCCTTTCGGCCCGGGGCGATGGGGACAGACCTTCGGCGCGCAGTCGGCGCAGGACGAAGGCGTCGATCGGGTTGGCGGCAAACCGATCATCCGCAAACCGCGGGACTTTGGAACGAACCGGCGGTTCGAACGCCCAGTGACCCGACCAACCGGCTCCCTCGGCGACCCACTGTTTCAGGATCGCAATCTGTGACGGGGTCAATGACTTCCCGGAATCGGGCGGCGGCATGAGGTTGTCCGGGTCGTCGGCGACGACCCGGTGGATGAGGGAGTCTTCTCCGGAGACGCCCTGGGTGACGCTCAACACGCCGTCGCGCGTGTCCAGTCGCAGGTCGGCCTTGCGCTCTGCGGCGTCGGGCCCGTGGCAATGAAAGCAGGCGTCGGACAGGACAGGCCGCACGTCGCGGTTGAAATCGATCGGCGCGGCTTCGGCGGCCAGCAGGCAGGCGGTCGCCGCGACGCCCGTGATGAAATGGCGGACAGGCATCGCATCCATATCGCGCCAATCTACCCTTCCGACGACCGCCTTCCACAAAAATCAGCACTTGATTCCGGGATGCGGACAGTCGGTTCGTCCATGGATTTCCGCGGTTGATCACATTCCCACGTCGGACGTGTGACGATATCGGGGAGACGTTCGTTGTTTTATTGAATGCGTCCGTTCCTGAATCCGGCGTTGGTTCTCGGGACGCGCCAATGGAGCGACGCGACGGCTGTATTCTGCCTGGCTCCGGCCGGGGCCGCCGCCGAAAGTCGGGCGCCCGCGCGTTCCACCGCCGGCCCGGCGCCGCGGTTGGCGACCGGCGACTGGGGCATTGTCGAGCTCACCCCGCTTGTCCTGCGCGTTCCGCTGGGGGCAACCGTCCCCGAGGCGGTCTTATGCGAGCCCATGCGCTGGTTCTTCCCGCAATCGGACGAGGTCCGCGTGAGGCGGCGCCTGCGCGAGGCCGGTTGTCGGCCCGTCGGCGAGGCGTCGCCGGACTTCGAGCGCGCATCCGACGGCGTCTGGTTTGCGCCCTCGCCTGATTGGATTGTCTCGCTGTCGTCGGAGTCGAGGTCGGAGGTCTACCGGATCCTTGCGCGGAGCGAGCGGAACCCGAGGCATCGCTATCCTTTCACCTTCGCCCGGGGGAGTCTGGAAGCGCAGCTTGCCGCCGCCGGGCTCGAGCCCGCCACCGCGACGTTAGTCCGTCGCCTTGTCTGCCCCTTGGGCGAAATCCTGATTCTGGCCGACGCGGAGCTGGTCCTGGAACGCTGTGGGACGCTCGCGGAGAAGCGCCGGTTCCTCCGCTTTCTGACCACGCACACGTCGCTGGGCATGCGACTGACCCTGCCGCAGGACGTGGATCTCGGGGCCGTGGTCAGTTATTGGGGCGCGCGTGGAAGAGAGTCGGTCGTTCGCCCGCTTTTGGAAGCCTTGAGGGATTCCCGCGGAACGGGATATCTGGATGTCGCCTACCTGCTGCCGCCGTTGGGGCGCAACCTTCTGATGACCTATCCGACCGCCCCTTCGGACAACCGGCCGAACGCCTCCCACTGGAACTGTTTCTGGACGTCGTTGAACTTCTTCGCGGCGCGGCCGGACGCGCGTCTGGTGGACGCGAATATCGCCCGGGACGAACTTGCGCGATCCTATGTCCGGGTGACCGGGGCAAGGCGGTTTGGCGATGTTGTGGTCTGGCGCGATGATTCAGGGGGGCTCACCCACATGGCGGTCTGGATCGCAGCCGACGTGGTCTTCACCAAGAACGGTTACGACGCCCTTCACCCATGGACGCTCATGTCTCTCGGCGAACTGGGACTGCGTTTCCCGTTCGCGCGCGCGGACGACATTGCCTGCTACCGGCGACGCTGAAGGAGGCGGTCAATTTTCACTGGAAATGGGGAGTTCCGCGGCTTATCGTGGCGGCAAATCACACCTCAACTTCGGCTCAATCATGGAACTGAACTTCAATTGCCCCCAATGCAGCCAGGAACTCACCGCGGACGAAACGATGCTTGGCGTCGAGATCGAATGCCCGTCCTGCAGTGAAACGATCATGATCGAGGGCGAAGCCGCGCCGGCCGAGGGATACGAACAGAATTTTGACGCGGGCTCCTTCGACGCCGGGGCCTCCGAGCCGCGCGCGCCGATTGCGATTCCCAGCTCCTCCGCCTCGGCGGACATGATCAAGAAGCCGAAGGCCAAGCGGCTGGAGGTGGCCGCGAAGGAGGAGATGGAGGTCCTTAGCAAGACGATCCTTTATTCCAACGTCGGCAAGGATGCGGCGAAATATGACGAGGCGGTCGCGCAGGCGATGGTGGAGATCGGCCGTCCGCATATCATCAGCATTCACCCGGTCAACCCCGGCGAAGGCGATTTCGGCCTGATGATCATCTACGAGAAGCAGCCCTGAGGGCGCATCCATTTCAGACTGAAAGGGCCGCGGTTGATTCCGCGGCCTTTTCGTTTTCCGGGTGAAGTCGACCGGATGAGGCGCCCGCTTCGATCCGCGCGCGCGACAGGCTCGACATGGCGGAAGATCCGGCCATGATCCCCGACATGATCTCCCGACGCCATCTTGCGCAATTTGCGGCCGTCGTGCTTGCCGCATTGATCCCCTCGACCCGCGCCGCCGATCCGGCTTCTGGCGCAAGCGGCCGGCCCAATATCGTCTTCTTCCTCGCCGACGATCTTGGCTGGACCGGGTTGCGTTGTTTCGGCAGCGATCTTTATGAGACCCCGAACCTCGACCGGCTCGCCAAGGAGGGCGTGAAGTTCACCGACGCCTATGCCGCCTGCACGGTCTGCTCGCCCAGTCGCGCCGCCGTCATGACCGGCAAGTATCCGGCGCGCCTGCATCTCACCGATTTCATTGCCGGGCAGAACCGCCCCTTTGCGAAGCTGAAAATTCCGGAATGGCAGAAGTGGCTGAAGCACGACGAAGTCACCATCGCCGAGGCCATCAAGACCGGCGGCTACAAGACCGCGCAGGTCGGCAAGTGGCACCTCGATCGCAAGGACGCCAAGTCCGCAGATTACGAGCCCGTCGATCACGGCTTCGATCGTCAGGTCCTGAAGCCGGCCTCCAAGGGCTACTTTCTCAACCGGCCGGCCGGCGGCTTCAAGAAAGGCGACTACGTCACGGATTACCTCGCCTCGGAAGCGGCGAAGATCATCGGCGATTGGAAGGACGACGCGTTCTTTCTCTATTTCCCTTTCCATGTCCCGCACACGCCGATCCAGGGAAGGAAGGACTTGATCGAAGCATACGCAAAGAAGGTGAAGCCCGACGCCAAACACCAGAATCCGATCTTTGCGGCCATGGCGCACAGCATGGACGACGCGGTTGGAACCGTGCTCGACGCGCTCAAGCGACACGATCTCGCGGACAACACCGTCGTGATCTTCACCAGCGACAACGGCGGCCTCACGCAGCGCTATGGCAAGCTGGACGGCTTCACGGACAATCATCCGCTGCGACGAGGCAAAGGCTCGGCCTACGAGGGCGGCGTGCGCGTGCCGATGATCGCGAAATGGCCCGGCGTCACGCCCGAGGGCGCCGCCTGCGCCGAACCTGTCATCGGCATTGATTTCTATCCCACCTTCCTGGAGATCGCCGGCGTCAAGGGCGACGCCCATCACAACCGCAGTGTTGACGGGCTCAGCCTGGTTCCCTTGTTCAAGAATCCCAAGGCGAAGTTGAAGCGCGACGCCATCTACTGGCACTACCCGCATTACCACGCCGGCGGCGATGGACCCTACAACGCCGTTCGCGCCCGCGACTGGCGGTTGGTTCAATTCTACGAGGACGGCTCCGAGGCGCTTTACAACCTGAAGAGCGATATCGGCGAAACGAAGAACGTCGCCGCGCAGAATGCCGGCATCGCCGCCAAGCTGCGCAACCAGCTCGACAACTGGCGCATCGCCGTCGGCGCCCAGATGCCCATGCCCAATCCGAACCACGACCCCGCCCGGGAGACCGAGGTCGGAAAGCGCGCCCGGAAGCGGTGAGTTGAGGTGAGCCATGGGGGAACCATCCAAGAGCAGGTCTGCGATCCTGTTTATCGCGGCGACGGCGGTTCTGATCGCCAGTATGGCGGTCAAGGACAGTGAGCAGCACGCGCTTCGTCCCGTATCTGTCGCAACGGCTTCCGCAACGCCGAAAGCGGTGTCGGCGGTCGAAATCCTCGACCTGGGTCGAACACAGAATGACAAGGGCTGGCCGCACGCGAAACTGCTGATCACAAACCGGAAGGACGTGGCCGTTTTAGTTGTGCCGCGCGGGATCAAACAGATTGAGAGCGACGGATGGCGCACGAGTCTGAACCTCAGCGCGGAGGCCGTTTTTGCATTGTCCTCGTTGGGTCCGCTGTCCGGTGGCGAAGGTGTTGTCTGCGATGTGCCGTTTCCACAACAGACCAACAAGATTTGGATACTCGAGATGGTTGTCTACCCTCAGCGCGGGGGGCTCTCCGGAATCGTCGATAGGACGAAGGACAAAGTGCAGAATCTGAAATCGGGAGGCAATCAGGAGTCTTACATGGGCGAGCCATTTGACATTGAGTCCCCGCCGCTGCGTCGGTGAAATGGGAATCAACTCAGTTCAGATCTTGTCAGAAACATGGGCTCTGAGGAGGAAGCCAAGCGTCGAAAGCAGCTCAAGCGATATATCGCGAGGGAGGGACTCACCTGTGTCATGAACGACACCAAATGGAGGCGTCTGCTTGATGCGCTGCTCAGCCCTGATCAACTGCGTTGCGCACTGGATTATCGCCGGAAGGACATTCAGGAAGGAGCGCGGGATCTGACCATTTGGGACGAAGACGAATATCATGTATTCGGCGGATGGGACGCTATCGAGTGGTTGGACATCCGGGCTCGGATTCTGCGTCGCCGCGGCGCGTTGCAGGATCCTATGATAGAAGATCGAACAGACGAATTGGTCGCCGTGCTGCGGTCGATTTCCGTCCCGTTCTCATTGACCAAGGAGGGCGTAAGGGTCTGGGGATATACTCGTCCCGGAGAAGCTCCCGAATGGGCGTGATCAAACCGGACGCGTTCGGATTTCAAGCCCAAGGTTCAGAATGTTCAACAAGACTCCATGGCGCTTCGCACGGCGCTTAGGGTCCTTCGGAAACGCATTTTCAACACAGAGCACACGGAGAACACGGAGGGCCACAGAGTGGGTTGTCTTCCCTCCGTGGTCCTCTGTGTTCTCGGTGACCTCCGTGTTAAGAAGGATTCTGTTCGCCCGGACGCGCGTGAGCCGGTCCAATTCACCGCGAATAACTTGTCATTCCCTTCGTCGGATCGATCGTCCACTATCCCCGACGCTTATGAATGTCCGAAACGCCCTTTCCCATCTGGTCCTCGCCCTTTCCCTTCTGCTCGTCTCCGCATCGCAGGCCGCGAAATCGACGCATGTCCTGTTCATGATCGGCGAGAAGGAGTACCGGACCGCCGAGTCCCTGCCCAGGTTTGCCGAGGAGCATCTCGCGCCGCTCGGATTCAAGACCACCTTCGTGCACGCGTCGAAGGACGACTCCAATCATTTCCCGGGTCTGGAACAACTCAAGGACGCCGACGTCCTGTTTCTCAGCGTCCGGCGCCGCACGTTGAAGCCGGAGCAGATGGACCTGATCAAGGGGCGCCTGAAAGCCGGCATGGGCCTGGTCGCCATCCGCACCTCCAGCCACGCCTTCCACCTGCGGAACAAGAAGCCGCCCGCGGGCCATGTGGATTGGGTGGAGTTCGATCGCGAAGTCCTCGGGCACGACTACGAGAACCACTTCGGCAACAAATCCGGCACGGACATCGCGACCATCCCGCACTCCATCCGCGACGCCCTGATGACCGGCGTCAAGCAGACCGCCTTCCACAGCAGCGGCACGCTCTACAAGATGCGCAATCTCACCGGCGGCGCCCGCACCCTCCTGCGCGGCACCACCCTCGACAAGGGCGAGCCGCAGCTCGAACCCATCGCGCTCTACCGCACGCACGGCAAGAGCCGGGTTTTCTACACCTCGCTCGGCCATATCGACGATTTCAAGCTCGCGCCCGTCAATCGCATGTTGCTCAACGCGGTTCATTGGGCGGCGAGGCTTCCCATCCCCGGCGCCGGCTCCGAGGCCGCGCTGCAAAGCTCGAAGGAGCGCGACAAGTTCAACATGAACATCGCCGGCAACGAGAAGGTCGCGGAGATCATCAAGACCTTCGAAGGTCGCGGCGAGATCGGCGATCATTCCACCCCCACCGCGCCGGACGCCGCGGTGAAGCTCTTCGAGGTGCACAACGATTTCGAAATGGAGCTGGTTGCGCATGAGCCGACGATCCGGCAGCCGCTGTTCATGACCTTCGATCACCGCGGGCGCATGTGGGTCGTGCAGTATCTGCAGTATCCCTTTCCCGCCGGCTTGAAGGTGATCAAGTACGACCAGTATCTCCGCGCGGTCTTCGACAAGGTCCCGCCGCCGCCGCCGAATCACTTCAAGGGCGCCGACAAGATCACGGTGCTGGAGGACACGAATGGCGATGGAACGTACGACAAGTCAAAGGACGTCATCACCGGCCTGAACATCGTGAGTTCACTGGCGGTCGGCCGCGGCGGCATCTGGGTCCTGAATCCGCCCTACCTGCTCAAGTATCCGGACGCCGATGGCGACGACGTTCCGGACGGCGATCCCGAGGTGCACCTGCGCGGCTTCGGGCTGGAAGACACGCACTCCGTCGCGAACAGCCTGATGTTTGGGCCCGACGGCTGGCTCTACGGCGCGAACGGCAGCACCACGACTTTCACCGTCGACTCCGAGGTCACCAAGGGCGTGCATTACAAGGGCCAGTGCATCTGGCGTTATCATTCGGCCAGCAAGGTGTTCGAGATTTTCGCCGAGGGCGGCGGCAACACCTGGAGCACGGAGGTCGACGCCGAGGGCCGCGTCTTCTCCGGCACCAACCACGGCAAGACGCACGGGATGCACTACGCGCAGGGCGGCTACGCCGAAAAGAACTGGGGCAAGCACGGGCCGCTCTCCAACCCATACGCCTTTGGCTTCTTCGACCACATGAAGCACGAGGGATTCCCCGAGCGCTTCAGCCAGACCTTCTGCATCTACGACGGCGGCGCCTTTCCGGAGAAATACAACCACGCCGTCGTCGCCGGCAACGCCCTGCACAATCGCGTCGTCGCCAGCCAACTCATTCCCGACACCTCGACCTTCCGCACCAAGGATCATCCGCCGCTCGTCCTGGCCAAGGACCGCTGGTTCCGGCCGGTGGATATCAAGGTCGGGCCCGACGGCTCGGTCTACGTCGCCGACTGGTATGACAGCCGACTCACGCACGTCGACCCCCGCGACAACTGGCACAAGTCCAGCGGGCGCATCTATCGCTTGAAGGCCAAGGGAACGAAGCCGCTGAAACCCTTTGATCTGGCCCGGCAATCAAGCGACGAATTGGTGGAGGTCCTGCTCGGCCACAGGAACAAGTGGTTCCGCCACGAGGCCGTTCGCGTGTTGGGCGACCGGCGCGACGCGTCGATCATCGCGCGGCTGAAGGAGATCGTGCTGTCGGATCAGGAGGAGCGCACATTGGACGCGCTGTGGGCGCTTTACGTCTCGGGCGGCTTTGACAACGAGGTCGCGCTCAAGGCGCTGGATTCGAAGAGCCCGCACGTGCGCCGCTGGGCGGTGCGGTTGATTGGGGATTCCAAGAAGACCACGCCGCGCGTCGCCTCCGAATTGAAGGATCTCGCCGTGCGGGAGCCGGAGGTCGAGGTGCGTTCGCAGTTGGCCAGTTCCGCGCGCCGTCTTCCGGCCGAACAGGGCCTACCCATCACCCGCGAGTTGCTGGCGCATGGCTCCGATGTGGACGACCTCCACATCCCGCTGTTGCTCTGGTGGGCCGTTGAGGCCAAGTGCGGCGACGATCGCGACGCCGTCTTGAAGATGTTTGCCGACAAGAATGTCTGGACGCTGCCGATGGTGGAGAAGCATCTGATCGAGCGCCTTATGCGCCGCTACGCGATGGCCGGAAGCCCCCAGGACCTGCAGACCTGCGCCGAGTTGTTGGCGCTGGCTCCGGAGGACAAGCATCGCGCCAAGCTCATGACCGGTCTGATGGAGGCCTTTCAGGGCCGCCAGATTGCCAGCCTGCCCGATTCACTCGCCAAGGCCCTGGACGAACACCAGAGCAGCCTCGGCAAGTCCGGCATTGCGCTGGGGCTAAGACGCGGCGACGCCAAGGCCCTGGGGCAGGCCTTGAAGGTCGTCGCCGATTCCAAGGCTGACATGGCGACGCGTCTGGCCTACATCGAGATCCTGGGCCAGATCAACCAGCCCAAGGTCGTCTCCACGCTTTCCCGTCTCCTTCGCACCACGGGCGCGACCTCCATCAATCTCGCGGCGCTCAAGGCGCTGCAGAACTACACCGACGCCTCCATCGGAAAGTCCATCCTCGGCGCCTACCACAGCGCCTTGCTGGAGGAACACGGCGTCCGCGCCACGGCCAACCGCGTCCTCGCCAGCCGCAAGGAATGGGCCCTGCAATTCCTCGACCAGATCGACAGTTGGCGCATCAAGTCGGACACCGTCGCCATGGACGTCGTGCAGCAGATGGCCCTGCACAAGGATGAGAAGATCGATGCGTTGATCGAGAAACATTGGGGCAGGCTCGGCCGCAAGACTCCGGAGGAAAAACTCAAGCAGATGGCGCGCATCGAGAAGTTGGTGAAGGCCAACCGCGGCAAGGGCGATCTCGAACGCGGCAAGCAGCTCTTTTCCGCCATGTGCGCGATCTGCCACACCCTGTTCGACGAGGGGAAGAACCTCGGCCCCGAACTGACCGGCTACGAGCGCGACAACCTGGACTTCCTCCTGTTGGCGATCGTCGATCCCAGCGCCGCCATCCGCGAGGAGTACACCAGCTTCACCATCGCGACCAAGGACGGCCGCCAACTCGCCGGCCTGCTGGAAAACCAGGACTCCAAGACCGTCACCATTCGCGGCCTGGACAATCAGCCCGTCCTCATTCCCCGCGACCAGATCAAGAACCTGCAGGCCTCGCAGACCTCCTTGATGCCCGAGGGGCTCACCGAGGCCCTGCCCGACGACATGCTCCTCGATCTCTTCACCTATATCATGGCCCGGACGCCGGAACAGAAGGCCGCGCGATAGCGGACACAGCGGGTGCCGGCGGCCCTGTCCCGCGTGGACGCCACGCGGCTTTCCGGGCTTGGGTATCGTCGGGAAGGGTCCTAAAGTCCCTCTCCACTCGAACGGAACCGAATTGATTTGAACTGATTTCCACGCTTATGAGCGAACGCAGAACAGCCATTGTCACCGGGGCGGGCAGCGGGGTCGGCCAGGCCGTCGCCATTGAACTCGTCAAACAGGACTGGAATGTCGCCATCCTCGGCCGGCGGGAGAGCGCGCTCCGGGAAACCGTGGAACTCGCCGGCCCCGGGCGCGCCGCGCAGTTCCTGGTCATTCCCTGCAATATCGGCGCTCCTGACGAGGTCGAGACCATGGGCCGGACCGTCCGCGAGAAATGGGGCTCCGTCCAGGCTTTGGTGAATTCGGCGGGCACCAACACCAAGGAACGCTCCTTCGATGTCCTGTCCACCGACGACTTCCGCGAGATCATCGACGTCAATCTGAACGGCTCCTTCTATTGCGCCCAGGCCGTGTTGCCCGGCATGCGCGAACAAAAGAGCGGCACCATCGTCAACATCGTTTCCGAGGCCGGACTCTGGGCCAACACCAAGTCCGGCCCGTCCTACATCTGCGCGAAGTTCGGTCAGTCCGGACTGACCAAGGCCATCAATGCCGAGGAGCGCGTCAACGGCATCCGCGCCTGCGCCATCTATCCCGGCGACATCAACA
>JAYPGD010000108.1:0-14059 GCA_038126655.1 Verrucomicrobiales bacterium | reverse complement strand
GGCGTCGGTCGTTTCATCTGGTCGGACCCGGTCGCCCTGACGGGGCGTTGGAAGTCGGACGCGCGAGCAGACTCACCCTTTTCGCAGCCTGACCAGCAGGTCCTTCACCTCGACCGTCTCGCCGAAATCGACGGCGAGTTCCTCGATGACGCCATCGCTGGGGGCGGTGACCGTGCTCTGCATCTTCATGGCCTCCATCATGACCAGTTTGTCGCCCTGTTTCACCTTGTGGCCCACGCTGACGAACACGCTGGCAATCAAACCGGGGATCGGCGCGCCAATCTGGAGCGGGTCCGAGGCGTCGGCCTTCGCCCGCGCCTTGGTTTGGGGAGCGACGCCCTTGTCGACGATGAGGGCGTCGCGGGTCATGCCGTTGAGTTCGAAGGTCACGGTGCGGCTGCCTTCCTTGTCGGGCTCGCCGACGTTGACGAGTCGGATGACGAGGGTCTTGCCGTCCTCGATGCTGGCGTTGATCTCCTCCCCGGGTTGGAGACCGTAGAAAAATGCGGGACTCGGCAGCACACTGACGTTGGCGTGTTTCTTGCGCCGACGGTCGTAGGTCGAGAACACCTGGGGATACATCAGGTGTGAATACAGGTCGTCGGTCGTGGCCTGGCGCTTGAGCTTGCCGGACAATTCCTCGCGGACGAACTCCAGATTGACCGGGGCGACCTTGTCAGGCCGGCCGCGTTTGATCTCGCGGCGAAAGCGTTTGCGCGATTCCTTGAAATCCTTGTCGCCGAGCACGGCCTTCCAGACCGGCTCCGGCCAACCGCCCTCCGGCCAGCCCAGACCGCCGCGGAACATGTCGAGGACCGACTCCGGAAAGTCGTGGCTGCCGGGTTCCAGATTGACGATGTCCTCCGGCTTGATGCCGTGGCTGAAGAGGTAAAGGGCCATGTCGCCGACGACCTTGCTCGAAGGCGTGACTTTCACGATGTCGCCGAACAACTCGTTTACCTCGGCGTAGGTCCGGGCGATCTCCGGCCAGCGATGCGACACGCCCATGCTGGCGGCCTGTTCCTTGAGGTTGGTGTACTGGCCGCCCGGCATTTCGTGCAGGTAGACCTCGGCGCTGCCGGTCTTGGGCGCGGTATCAAAGGGAGCGTAGATCTCGCGGACCTTTTCCCAGTAGTCGGAGAATTCGTTCAGGGTGTCGACGTCGAGTCTCGTGTCGCGCTTGCTGTCGCTGAGCGCCGCGGCGACGGAATTGAGATTCGGCTGCGAGGTGCTGCCGGACATGGAGGCGATGGCCAGGTCCACGACATCCACGCCCGCGGCGGCGGCCTCGACGATGGCGCTCGACTGCACGCCCGCGGTGTCGTGCGTATGGAAATGCACCGGAATGCCGATCTCCTCACGGAGGGTCTTGACCAGCTTCTTCGCGGCCAGCGGACGGCACAGTCCCGCCATGTCCTTGATGGCGAGCATGTGGGCTCCCATTTTCTCCAGTTCCTTCGCCAGTCGGACGTAGTATTTGAGCGAATACTTGTCGCGTTTCGGATCGAGGATGTTGCCCGTATAGCAGATGGTTCCTTCGCAGATGGCATGCGTGTCCTGAACGGCCTCCATGGCCACGCGCAGGTTGGGCAGGTAATTCAGCGAATCGAAGATGCGGAAGATGTCCATGCCGGACTCGGCGGCGTGCTTTACGAAGCCGGCCACCACGTTGTCCGGGTAGTTCGAATAGCCGACCGCATTGCTGCCGCGGAAGAGCATCTGGAAGCAGAGGTTGGGTATCCTTTCGCGCAACTGCCGCAGACGATCCCAGGGGTCCTCGTCGAGGAAGCGCATGGCGGTGTCGAAGGTCGCGCCGCCCCACATCTCAAGTGAAAACAGGCCGGTGTCCCGGTCGCCGAGGCGATGGGCCATGGCGTCCGCGCAGGCCAGCATGTCGTAGCTGCGCATGCGGGTGGCCATGAGCGACTGATGCGCATCGCGGAAGGTGGTGTCGGTGACCAGGACGCGCTTCTGCTTCCGGGTCCACCCGGCGAACTTCTTCGGCCCCAGTTCGAGCAGGAGATCGCGGGTTCCCTTGGGGATCGGTTTCGTGTGGTCGAACTCCATCGGGTGCGGCGTCGTGAAGGAGGTCTCCGGCTTGAATCCCTTCGCGTGGGGATTGCCGTTCACAATGACGTCGCCGAGGTAGTTCAGCAGCCGCGTGGCGCGGTCCCGTCGCGGCTTGAAGGAGAACAGCTCGGGGGTGGTGTCGATGAGCGAGGTTGTCGCCTGCCCGCTGCGGAACTCGGGATGGGCGATGACGTTCTCGACGAAGGGGATGTTTGTCTTCACGCCGCGGACGCGGAATTCCGACAGGGCCCGGTGCATGCGGTCCATCGCCATCTCGTAGGTCGGGCCGCTGGCGATGGCCTTGACGAGCATTGAATCATAGAAGGGCGTGATGACGGCGCCGACGTAGGCCATGCCGGAATCCAGTCGGATGCCGAGTCCGCCGGGGGACCGGTAGGCCAGGATCTTGCCGTAGTCGGGCATGAAATTGTTCCCGGGATCCTCGGTGGTGACGCGGCTCTGGATGGCGAACCCGTTCTTCGGGATGTCCGCCTGCCGGGGCAGGTTCAGTTCCGGCGAATCGAGCGCGTGGCCCTGCGCGATCAGGATTTGACTGCGGACGATGTCGATGCCGGTGACAATCTCCGTCACCGTATGCTCGACCTGCACGCGGGGATTCATCTCGATGAAATACCACTTGTGCGTGTCGAGATCGTAGAGGAACTCCACCGTGCCGGCGTTGTCGTAGCGGATCTCCTTCGCTAGGCGGACCGCGCCTTCGCACAGTTCCGAGATCACCGATTCCGGCAGGCCGTAACTCGGCGCGACCTCGACCACTTTCTGGTGCCGCCGTTGCACCGAGCAGTCGCGCTCGTGCAGGTGCAGCACATTGCCGTGCCGGTCGCCGAGGATCTGCACCTCGATGTGCTTCACACGGGGAATGTATTTTTCCAGGAACACGGCGGGATTGCCGAAGGCCCGTCCGGCCTCGGCCTGCGCCTCATCCAGCAGGCCCTGCAGTTCGGAGGCCTTGCGCACGACTCGCATGCCGCGCCCGCCGCCGCCGAAGGCCGCCTTGATGATCAGGGGGAAGCCGATCTCCTTCGCCGCCTTCAACGCCTTGTTGCGATCGACGATGGCCTCCTCCGTGCCGGGCAGGGTCGGCACGCCGATGCGCTGGCAGACATTTCGCGCCGCGGTCTTGTCGCCCATCATGTCGAGCAGTTCGGCGCGCGGGCCGACGAAGGTCACGCCGGCCGCCTCGCAGGCGCGGGCGAACTCCGGGTTCTCACTGAGGAAGCCATAGCCGGGGTGAATGGCGTCCACGCTCTTCTCCTTCGCCAAGGTCACAATGCCCGGAATGTCCAGATACGCGGCGACGGGTCCCTTGCCCTCGCCGACGAGGTAAGACTCGTCGGCCTTGAACCGATGCTGGCAGAAGCGGTCCTCCTGGGCAAAGACGGCGACCGTGCGCAAATGCATCTCCGTGGCCGCGCGGAAGATGCGGATCGCGATCTCCGAGCGGTTGGCCGCCATGATTTTTCGAAATGGCGCGCGAGGGGCGGATGATTTGGATCGGGCTGGATTCGATTTTTGGGGACGTGATTTCATAAGGTTGAGGGGCCAGTTCTATTGCTTTCCCAAGGGGCTTCAAGGGGAATCGTCGGACAACGGCATTGGCAACGACAAGTCTGTGCGACGGAGATCCACGGCCAGGGCGCTGATCCAGGTCAATTCGGCGAGCCGGAGTTCGAGGCGCGCGTCGACCAGGGCGATCTCCGCGGCGGTCACATCTTGTTCGCGCAGGTTGAGACGGAGCAGGTCGCTGAGTTGCAGTTCCAAACGATCGGTCTCCGCCTGTTGCATATCCCGGGCTCGTTCGATCCGTTCGCCCAACTGCTCAAGGCGTTCATTGAGCTGTCGGATGTTGTTGTCCGCGACCATGGCTGCTGCGCGCAGTTGATCGATGGCAAGGCGCAGTTCCTGTTCGATCGCGGAGATGTTCGCGCGTGAGGAAGCCAGGTTGCCGCGGGCCTTGCGGTTTTGGAGCGGGTATTCGAGGAATGCCCCGATGCGGAACTCGGCTTCATTCCTGGTCCTGGAGCCGTCGCCGACATCCTTGGAAACGCTCAATGCGAGGTCCAGTTGTGGGAGCAGTTGATTTTTGGAGAGGCGTCGCGTGACGCCCTCCGCCTCCAGCGCGCGTTGGAAGATCCGCACCGTGGGATGCGAGGCCACGGCTTCGGCAACCGGCGGCAGGTCGCCCAGCAGCGGGATTTCGAGCAGGCGGTCATTCGCGAGGGACGCCGGCGCGCAGGGCGCGCCTGTATGGTCCCGCCAGTAAAGCGAGAGATTGACCGCCTCTTCGGCCGCCGCCTGGCGCGCGGCAATGACAGCCGCTCGTCTTGCGGCGATGAGTCGCTGGTTGTCGATGATGTCGACCTGCGCCTTGTCGCCGATGTCCACCTGGTCGCGAATCGCCTGATCGCGGACCAATGCGAGACTGAGCAGTCGTTGGCGCGCTGCGTGTTTCTGCAGGGCGGCCGCCCACTTCAGCAGTTGGGCGGCGGCCGACTGCTGCACGAGCAGGCGGACACGCTCGAGTCGGGCCCGTTCCGACTCGACGTTGATCTGTGAGCGCTGGATGTCCGCCCGCGCGGCGTCGATGGCGCCGTCGCGCAACAGGGGGGTGGAAATGCCGAACAGGAACTCGCCGCCGGATTGCGTCTCCCGTTTTTGCTCCTGGAGGGAAAACAGGTCGTCCCCGCGACGCCACCCTCCAAAGAAGCGCGTTCCGCGATAGGGCGTGGGTTGCTCCAGCAACGCTTCGAGGATCCGGTTCTCATAGAAACCCAATGGATCGTTGCGGCTGTTGAGCTTGAACTTGAGATCAAACGCGCCTTTGGCGGAAAGCCCCTTGGCGACCGCCTTCTCCTGACGCTCCACATTCAGGCGCGCGGTTTCGGCCGAAAGTTTTGCGGCCGCCAGGCGTTGTTGCACGGCATCCTGTTCCCGCTTCAGACGGGCCAGTATGTCAGGATCGATGTCGAGGATCTCCACGATGGGGTCGCCGGTTTGGATTGTGTCGCCCTCCTGGACAAACCAACGACTGATGCGGCCGGACAAGGGGGCGTCGACGGTCTGGATCCGCTCGTCCGGTGAAAAGGCGACCACCTTCCGAAACCGGTCGAGGTCTGTTGCCAGGGGGCTTTGACCAGGGCGGCGACCAGGGTCGTGGCGGCGAGCAACAGAAAACTGACGAAAATCCAGCCATTTCTCAACGGTCGGGCGGAACGCATGGCGGTTGACTTCAGAATGTCCGGCGTCGCGAGTCTTTCGGTAAATGAATTCATGCCGCTTCCTCCGTGGTTGTCGCGGCATTCTGGGGCGCGAGAAGCACGTGGGAGATCTTGTCCGTCGAGGCGCTCAGGTCGTAGAACGCCTCCAGATACTTCCCGAGCTTCCCGACGCCCGCCGCCAGCGAACTGACGACAATCTCCGCGGCTACGAGTTGGCCCAGCGTCAATTGTCCTTCGATGACGAGCCAACCGCCGATCACCAGAACCGATGCGTTGGCCACAATCTGCAGGAGAACGGCGCCGGCGACCCGGGCGAAGAGAAACTGGAAATGCAGTTTTCGGCGCTTGAGGTATTCCGTGGCGAGTTCGTCGGCATGGACGATGGCGAGATTGTGTCCCTCGGGGGCGGTGTATTTCTTCGGGTCGGTCGCCAGGGCGTGAAGCCAGTTGCCCACATTGAGCTTTGCCCTCGACTCATCCACCGCGGTCTCCACCGCGCGACGCCCCCATAAGACCACGATCAGCATGAGGCCCATGACGAGGCAGATGTCAAAGACGAGGAGCAACGGGTGATACACCGCAAGCAGGGCCATCCCAAAGAACATCTGCAAGAGCAGCGCCAGGCCGTCCAGCAGCAGCGTGTAGGAGGTCTTCTGCACGTTCATCACCTCGAAGAACCGATTCGCCCGGTCGATGGCCGTCGGGCGATCGATGGTTCCGGCCTCCGCATTCGAGAGGGATTCGGCGAAGGAGAGGGACAGGCGGGCGAAATAGCGGCGCTGCAATCGTTCCACCACGATGTTCTCCGGGAGGGAAAGCGTTCCGGAGAAGGCGAGCACGGCGAATACGATCAGCGCGAGCACGACGACCGGTTGGAGAAGCGTGCCGAAGGCGACGTTGGCGAAGAGGGCCTGCGCGGCGAGGGGCAAGGCAAGATAGAGCGCCCCGACAGCGCCGCTGTAGACAACCAGCGCGGCAATATCGCCCTTCTCGAGCGCCAAAAGCTCCAGGGTGCGGCCGACTGTTCGATTCTGTGAATGATGGCTCATCATTGCCGTCGTCCGGTACGGGACGTCCGTTCCAAAACGTTCAACCCTAATTTCAAAATCAGTTTCCGCAATCGCCGGACTCCGGCAGGGCTCCGGCGGCTGATCCGCGCAGGCAAACGCTTCGTAATCGATCTCCAAAGGAGCGTCTTGATTGCCTGCCTTGAGTTGGGGACTAACCGGAACCGGCCGCGCAATTCGCGCGGCCGGTCGGGCAGGAGGAGGGCCGAAACGATGTTCGGCCGTTTGATCGGCCTGAATCCGTTTCAGGAACCCTGCGAGGAGTCCGTCGCGTTTTTTTGCGGACTCCCGACATCGACGGGGGCGTCATCCGGCGCGGTCGAGGCCGCCTGGACGGGGGTTGGCAACGCGGCGGCGGCAGTCGCGGTCGCCACGGCGGTCGCCGCCACGGTCGCGCGCGCCGCTTTGAGGCTTCCGCCAGACCGGCTGCGCGCAGCGTCAATCCCGAGATTGGCCATGGAGACCTGGGCGTTGATCCGCGAATGAAACACGCTCCACTCCATGAACACTTCGCCGTTCCGGCGTTGCCGCCAGTCGTTCACGAGTTCCAGGATGGAGTGGTCGGCATAGATCATCGAGCCGAGGTGGAAATGAACATCGGCGTCGTCATCGATCGATTCCAACTGCTCGGCGACGCGCGGCAGGTGGACGAAGGTGGCGGCGCCATCGAGGGCGATGTCCACTGATTTGCCGTCCTCGGAGAACTCCTTGACGATGTTCAGGTGCAGGAAGTTATAGAGCATCTTGGCCAGGGCCAGACCGAAGCCGATCAGCACGCCGGTCAGAAGATCCGTCGCCACGATCGCCGCGATGGTGACGACGAACACTCCGAACTCGGCCCGGCTGGTCTCCCACATCTTCTTCATGTTCGGCGGGTTCACCAGTTTGTAGCCGGTGTAGACCAGGATGGCGGCCAGGGCCGAGGTGGGAATCCAGCGCAGGACGAAGGGCAGGAATCCGACCAGCGCCAGCAGCCACACGCCGTGGAAAATGGCGGAGGCCCGGGATTTGCCGCCGGCCTCGACGTTGGCGGAACTTCGCACAATGACGCCGGTGATTGGCAGCGCGCCCATCAGGCCGCAAAGGCTGTTGCCCACGCCCTGGGCGAGGAGTTCCTTGTCGTAGTTGGTCCGTTCGCCCTTGTGCATGCGGTCCACGGCCGTGGCGCAAAGCAACGTTTCCGCGCTGGCGATCAGCGCGAAGCCGATCACCGCGCCCCAGAAGGCCGGCGTCACAAACAGGCTTGTGTCACCCAGCGTCGGCGTGTTCATGCTGGAAAAGAGGCTCTCCGGAATGGCCACGTATTGGATCGGCAGACTCAACGCCCCGGCAATGCCGGTGACGACCACGACCGCCACCAGCGGGCCGGGCAGGGCCTTGAGCTTCTCCGGACGGAACTTGTTCCAGAGCACGATGGAAGCAATGGCCAGAATGCCGACGATCGCCGCCAGGTGATGCACGGAGCCGTCGATCGGCAGGACGCCCTTCTGGATTGCGACCGGGATGGTCATCAGGTTCTCGATGCCGGAGCCGCGCGGTTTGTCGTCCACCATGACGTGGAACTGGCTGGCGAAGATCAGGACGCCGATGCCGGCGAGCATGCCTTGCACCACGGCCGGCGAGACCGCCCGGAACCAACGGCCCAGCCGGGCCGCGCCGGACGCCATCTGGATGATGCCGGCGAAGAGCACGACCCAGCCGAGTGCCGGCAGGCCGAACTTGTCGACGAACTGCCAGACCAGCACGGCCAGACCGGCGGCGGGGCCGCTGACCTGCAGTGGCGATCCGCCGATGACGCCCACGACCAGTCCGCCGACGATGCCGCTGATGAGTCCCAGCGCCGGTGGGACGCCAGAGGCGATGGCGATGCCCATGCACAGGGGCAGGGCGACGAGAAAGACAACCACAGAGGCGAGCAGATCGCTCCGCCAATGCCGGGTGAGTTCTTGTATCTGGGTTTTCATGATGGATTTCCTTTTTCCTGCGTTCAACCACCCGGTCAGGCCGCTGATTTCAACGGGGCGGGAACCGGAGTCGATTCGTCGGAGTTCTCGGCCACTCCGACCTTCTCCCAGGATTCGAATCGGCCCGCCGCCGCGTCGTAGACCCGCACATCGGCGCTTTCGATCTGATAGACCCAGCCGTGGACTTTCAGTGAGCCGGTGGCGAGGCCGGTGGCCACCGAGGGATGAGTGCGCAGATTGCCAAGCTGGGCCACGACGTTGGCTTCGACGGCCGCCTGGACCAGCTCCGGGGAAGCGGGCGTGTGATTGTCGCCGCCGCAGCCGCACAGCGCCATGCGGCGGGCGGTTTCCGCGTGTCGGAGCCAGTTGGCCACGTCGGGGAGATCCACCAGGGCGTCACGATCGAAGAGCGCGCCCATCGCGCCGCAGTGGGAGTGGCCGCAGACGACCACGTGGGAGACTTTCAGCACGGACACCGCGTATTCGATGGTTGCGGCGATGCCGTAACCGGCGTCGGTGCCGTAGGCGGGGACGAGGTTGCCCGCGGTCTGGATCTCGAAGAGCGTGCCCGGCGCGGACTGCGTGAAGAGGCTCGGCATGACCCGCGAGTCCGAGCACGCGATGAACAGGTGTTCCGGTGTCTGGCCTTCGGAGAGTTTGGCCTGTTGTTCAAGGTCCTCTTCCGTCAGGGCTCCGCGGAAGCGTTTGAATCCGGCGAGTAGTTTGTTCATAAGGCTTTGTTCTGGTTGATGGCGATCGTTTCTCGGGTGGCTCCGATGCCGGCGGCGTCTCTCTTCAACCCGCCGCGCGCAGGAGCCGTTTCTGGCCCTGTATCCATGTTCGCTCAATTCTCAGTTTCGTCTATTTGAATTAAATGCGTCTTTAACATAGATTTTATCTATGTATCATCCGGGCATGAACTGGCTGAATTATCATCACCTTCATTATTTCTGGACGGTTGTCCGGGAGGGCGGCGTGGGCGCGGCGTGCAAGGTCCTGCATCTCACGCAGCCGACGGTGTCCAAGCAGATCAAGCTTCTGGAGGAACAGGTGGGGGAGCCTCTGTTTCGGCGGGTGTCGCGACGGCTGGAGCTTACTGAAGCGGGGCAGGTGGCCTTCGACTACGCCGATGAGATCTTCACGTTGGGACAGGAGTTCATGGAAAACATCCAGAGCGTTGCGACTGTGCGTCCGCGACGGCTCCGGGTGGGCATCTCCTATGTGCTGCCCAAGCTGATCTCGCACCGGATCCTGAATCCGCTGCTTGATGCGGACAGCAACATTCATCTGATCTGCGAGGAGGACCATACCGATCGGTTGCTGGCCGAGTTGTCCATCCAGCGGCTGGATCTGGTGCTCTCGGACGCGCCGGTCGCCGGCAACGTCAAGGTCAAGGCGTTCAATCATTTCCTTGGCGACTGCGGCGTGACGTTCTTCGCGGCCGCGCCGCTCGCAAAACAACTCAAGGGCCGATTCCCCGGCAAGCTGGATGGCGCGCCGTTTCTGTCTCTGAGCGACAACTCGTTGTCCCGTCGTTCCCTCGACCGGTGGTTCGAGTCGGTCGGCGTTCGTCCGCGAATTCTCGCCGAGTTCGAGGACAGCGCCCTGATGAAGGTGTTCGGGCGCGACGGCAGGGGCGTGTTTGCGGCGCCCAGCGTCGTGGCGAAGGAACTGCAACGCGAGCAGGAAGTCGTGTCGCTGGGCTCCACCGACGCGGTCCGGGAGTCCTTCTACGCGATCACGGTCGAGCGGCGCTTCAAGCACCCGGCGGTCGCGCGCATCGCGGAAGTGGCGCGCAAGCAGTTGTTCGGCAAACAGCAGTGATCGTTTGTCGCTTTGATTGATTCCGTTGTATAACCTGATCCCTCAAGTCCATGACCATCCGAAATCTTGTATCCATTGTTGCGCTCGCGAGCGTTTTGACGACAGCCGCGGACGAGAGGTCCAAACCCAATGTCCTGCTCATCTGCGTCGATGACCTGCGGCCGGAGTTGGCGTGTTTTGGCGTCGATCATATCAGTTCGCCGAACATCGATCGTCTGGCGGCGTCGGGGCGGGCGTTTCATCGGCACTACGTGCAGGCGCCGACCTGCGGCGCGTCGCGTTACACGTTGCTGACCGGGCGCTATGGCGGCGCGAGCAACGGGGCGTTGTTTCAACGCGCGGACAGGTTGGCGAAGAACCCGGAGGCGGAGCCGCCCAGCATGCCGGCGTGGTTTCGACGGAACGGCTACACCACGGTCTCAGTCGGCAAGGTGTCGCATCATCCCGGGGGACGGGGCGGCAAGGACTGGGACGATGGGGCGAAGCCGGAAATGCCCGAGGCCTGGGATCGGCATCTGCTGCCGGCCGGCCCCTGGCGTCATCCACGCGGATGGATGCATGGCTTGGCGCATGGCGAGATCCGGAAGAACGCCAAGGACATGGATGTCCTGCAGGCGACCGAGGGCGATGACAAGGTTTATCCGGACGGGGTTTCCATCGAGGAGGCGCTGCGCCAGATGGATCAACTTTCGGCGGACAAGGCGACGCCGTTTTTCCTGGCGGTGGGGATCCTGCGTCCGCACCTGCCCTTTGGCGCGCCGGCCAAGTATCGCAGGCTTTACGACGGGGTGACGTTCCCGCCCACGCCGCATCCCGCCAAGCCGGACTGGCGGAGCACCTGGCATGGTTCGGGCGAGTTCATGAAGTACAACCGTTGGGGGCGGAATCCCAATGTGGATGCGGCCTTCGCCCTAGAGTGCCGCAGGGCCTACGCCGCCTGTGTGAGTTACGCGGACGCGCAGGTCGGCCGGCTCTTGGCGCGATTGCGGAAGAATGGCGCGGACAGGAACACCATCGTGGTTCTGTGGGGCGATCATGGCTGGCATCTGGGCGAGCACGCGATCTGGGGCAAGCACTGTCTGTTCGAGGAGTCGCTGCGTTCGCCGCTGATTGTCTCCTACCCCGGCATCAGGAATCCGGGTCGGGCGACGCGTTCCATCGTGGAGACCCTGGACCTGTTTCCGACCCTGTGTGAGTTCACCGGTCTGCCGGCGCCGGAGTCCGCCGATGGAGTGTCGCTGGTTCCGCTGCTGAACGATCCGGCGGCGTCCGGACATGTCGCGGTCGCGTATCGGAGCAGCGCGAGGACCATCCGCACGGACACGCACCGGCTGATCCTGCACAAGGACGGCTACGCGGAGCTCTATGATCACACATCGAAGGAGGGCGAAACCAGGAACGTGGCGGAGACGAACAAGGCCTTGGTGGCGAAGTTGAGCAAGGCCTTGGAGGAGCGGTTGGGGAGGTGAGGTCCGTTGGGAGCGGAGGCGGCGTCGATGTCTGGCGCTTTTGTCCCTGGCGGCAGCTTCCGCTGCATTCGGTTTCAAGCGTCGGGAGACCGGCGGGCGGCCCGTTCTTTCGGCGACGCCAAGAATTGGAGGAACTTTGCCCCTGACAAATCCCGGGGGCGCTTTCATGATGCGCGGACCCATGAACGATTGGATTTCCAGTTATATTGAGGCGCAGAAGGCGGCCTTGGATTCGATTCCGGTGGATGCTGTCGCCGGATTGATTGAACGGCTCAAGAGAGCGTTGCATGAAGACCGCCAGATCTTCGTGTTTGGCAACGGCGGCAGCGCCTCGAATTGTTCGCACTTTGCCACGGATCTCGGCAAGGGATCTTCAGACGCGCTGGACAAACGCTTCAAGATCATCTCGTTGAACGAGAATCTCAGCTGGATCACCGCGTTGGGCAATGACTACGCCTACGATGAGATCTACGCGCGGCAGTTGATGAATTACGGCAAGCCCGGCGACATTGCCATGACATTGAGCGTCAGCGGCAGTTCTCCGAACGTGGTCAAGGCCATGGAATGGGCGAAGGATAACGGACTTCACACCGTGGCGCTGGTCGGGGCCAAGCGGGGGCGTCTCGCCGAGATCGCGGATGAAACGATCGTGATCGATTCCGAACACTACGGCCGCGTGGAGGACGCGCAGATGGGCGTCTGCCACCTGCTTTGCTACGCTTTCATGGAGAATCCGGAGATCGGGAGGGAGTGAGCAGAATCCAGCAATCAGTTTTCAGAAGTCAGTGGCCGGTATTCGGATCCCGCTGATCTTCGGTGTTTGATCCGAATACTGACGACTGATTGCCGAATACTTCCCGCGCAGAGCCGTGTTTCGCCCTCGGCGCCCAGTTTTCACGTGCGTTTCCACCGATGCTCTCCTAAGGTCCGCCGCTCGTTATGGCAGATCTAAGACCTTTTCCCGCATTGCGTCCCAAATCGGAGGACGCCTCCCGCATTTGTGAACTTCCTTATGATGTCATGTCGTCCGCCGAGGCGCGCGAAATGGCCGAGGGCAATCCGGTCAGTTTTCTGCATGTCAGCAAACCGGAAATTGATCTGCCGGCCGGGACCGACGTGTACGATGCCGCGGTTTACGCGAAGGGGCGGGAGAATTTCGATCGGCTGATCGAGGGAGGGGCGTTGCGGCAGGACGAGAAGGCTTGCTACTACCTTTACCGCCTGATCATGGACGGTCGGGCGCAGACCGGGTTGGTGTCGGCGGCGAGTTGCCGGGACTATGATGAGGGCGTGATCAAGAAGCACGAATTGACGCGCCCGGCGAAGGAGTATGACCGCGTGCGGCACATGGAGGCTCTGGATTCGCAGACGGGACCGGTGTTCCTTACCTATCAGGCGCAGCCGGATTTCGATGCGTTCGTCGCCCGGGTCTGCGGACGCGAACCGGCGGTTGACTTCACCGCGCCGGACGGCGTGCAGCATACGGGCTGGGTGATCGACAGCGATGAAGAGATCGACTTCGTGCGATCGACCTTTGCGGCGATCCCTGCCTTGTACGTTGCCGACGGGCATCATCGCAGCGCGGCGGCGAGTCGGGTCAATGCCAGTCGCGGCGGAGCGGGCTCCAGCGACGCGTTCTTGACGGTGACCTTTCCGCACGACCAGATGCGCATCCTGGCCTACAACCGCGCGTTGAAGGATCTGAACGGATTGGATGCAGCGCAGCTCCTGGAGGCGTTGGGGAAGGTGTTCGAGATTGAATCGCCCGGGTCGGCGGAGCCGCAGGCCAAGAATGAACTGGGGCTGTATCTGGACGGGCAGTGGCATTCGCTGCGGGTTCGGGACGAGTTGGCGAAGACGGACAATCCGATTGACGGTCTGGATGTGGCGCTGTTGCAGGATCATGTGCTGGGGCCGGTGTTTGGCGTCGAGGATCCGCGGACGAGTGAGCGGATCTCATTTGTGGGCGGCATTCGCGGGACGGGGGAACTGGAGCGGTTGGTCGACGGCGGCGGTTATGCCTGCGCGTTCTCCATGTATCCGACGAGCATTGAGGACCTGATGGCGATCGCGGATCAGGACGGGTTGATGCCGCCCAAGAGCACCTGGTTCGAGCCGAAGCTGCGCGACGGGATGTTTTCGCACATGATCGGCTGAGGGGCTGGGCGGGAGCCGGGAGAGGGCTTCGGCCATCGGAAAGACGTGGACTCCGGCAAGGCCCGCCTCCGGGCGGACAGCCTTGTAGCGGGCCGGGTTCCGCGCTTCGCCGAGCCGGCATTTCAGAATCTTCTTTTCTTCGGGGCGGCAATTGCGTTTATTGCCGCCTCGTTTTCTTGAGCAATCGATGAAAGTAATACTCGCATATTCCGGTGGACTGGACACGTCCGTGATCCTGTGTTGGCTGAAGGAAAAGTATGACGCCGAGG
>JAYPGD010000107.1:6183-14161 GCA_038126655.1 Verrucomicrobiales bacterium | reverse complement strand
TGGCGACCGCCGGCACTTCATGCGCGTGCATCTGGATGGGAGCGGTCAGGTTCGATCGGCCGGCATGCAGGCTTCGCACGCCTTGAGCGCGCTGCTCGACGCCAACGCGCTGCTCGATCTGCCGCCAAACAGCGCGTTGAAGGCCGGAGACACCGCGACGGTCCTGCGGATCGCCTGACCCCGAGGACCGCAAGCCCATCAAGGGCGCAGCCAACTCAGAAGATATCGCGCTTGGATTTGCGGATGCGCACGGGTCCGGATCGTTCGCGGGATTCCGGCTGCGGCTTCGACTCCGGCCGGGGCAGTGGCGTCATGATCTGCGGCGCGCCGGCCGGTTTCGTCAGATCCATCAACCCCAGTCCCTGCGATCCCGGATAGGCTCCAATGCTCTCCGGTCTGGGCGCGCCCCCGTCGCCGAAGGCGTTGCTCTCCGGGCCGGGCGCGACGCCGCCGCTCGCGGAAAACGAACCGCCGGGACCGCCGAATGGATCCACTCCCGGCGCGGCGGCAACCCCCAGGGATTGCTTCAACCGGGCCACATGGTCGCGTTGAAATTCCATGCCGGCCGGCCCGCTCACCGGGCCCGAGGCCTGCGGCGCGACGCCGGACGCTCCGGAGGCGCCGGATGTTGCCGCTCCAATCCCCACCCCGCCGTCCGCCGGCAATACGACCGGATTGCCCGCCAGCGCATTCTGGAGCTTTGCAAGTTCCACATCCCTGTCCTGCCTTCGACGCTCACGCGAATCCGAACCCTTTTCGCGCTCCGCGCCGCCCCCGTCCTCCCGGTTCTTTCGCTCGCGATCGAGAAAGCGCTCGACTCGGGAGCGTTTGATTCCATTTTCATCCAGATCCTCATCCTCCCCCAGAATCTCCTTCTCCACGCGCTCCGCGCCGGATTCCTCGGACGATTGGAAAGCCCAATCCTTGTCGTCGTTTTCCTTGAGCGCTTTGCGGGAAACGACGACCGCGGGAAGGGCATGAATCTCGTCCGCCGCCGATGGACCATCGCCGTTCTTCGGCGCCACGGCCTGAGGTTCGAACAATGACCGGGCATTCAGGCTCCCATGATACTGGGTCTGCCGCCCGTCGCGACCGGAAAACAGGATCTTCTGGCCCGCCTGCGTCGCGCTCGCGACGGAGAACAACAGGGCCGGCAACAACCACCGAAGCGGGCTGACTTTTGGAATGGAATTCACCATGCGACACTCAATCCATAGTCTCGATCCGCCGCTCCGTCAAAAAGCATTTGCCGATCAGGATCTTGACCGGGGCGATTGAAACCGGGCGGTGACTGAGGACAGGGAATGATCGGGATTCGCGCCACTGTGGCCGGAGGCATTCCACCCGGCGCCTCGAAGAACTAGGAAACCTGTGGCTATAAACGAGGCCGGAAGAATCCGCGCCGGCCGGCTTCATTTTCCAAACGGCGACCGCGGGACCTTCTTCGCCGCCTTGCGGGCGTCCTTGAAGGAGCTCACCTCGTCCTTGAGCTCCACAATCTTCCAGAAAGCCGGGAAGCGAAAGGCCTCGCCCGGCTTCAGCTTCACCTCCGGACTCAGCAGTTGCAGTTCGGCGTGGTCGCCATTCCAGGACGCCTCCACCGTGCAGCCCGCGTCCGTGTAGTCGCCCGTGCGGTAATACGGGGAATACTTCACGAACAGAAAGTGCCGCCATGCGTAGGCGATCCAGCCGGCGTCGCTGTCGAGCCCGATCTTCATGGGCTTGCCCGAGGCCTTGGCGTAGAGGATGCCGCGACTGATCTCCACGCGGTCCGATTCCGGCGTGACGCCGTTGTAGATGTATTCCCCCGGCCGCCCCTCGCGCACCGCCCACTTCTCCACGAAGCGGCTCTTCTTGTTGACCGGCGCGATCACATAGCCGTCCGGTTGAACCATCGTCCTGTCCCACTGACAGAAGGACACCTCCCGCGGCGAGACATTGGTGATCGTCTGGCTCAGTCCCAGATCGCCCGTCTCGGGATCGATCACGATTTCCTTGATCAATTGAACGCCCAGCAACGGATCCGGCAGGCTGCGGACTTCGACCGTGAAATCCCGCAGCATGCGCGAACGATTCTGCCCGTGCGACAAGGTGGGACTGGGCGGCATGTTCCGGATCTCCGGCCCCAAGGCAACCTGATAGCCGCCGGACTCAAACGCGGCCGAGGAACTGCTGCGCGAGGGAAGCCAAAGCAGGTTCTGTCCCTCGATGCCGTAAAAAAGGACCCGGCCGCCGGACGACGGCGTCACCAATGCGCTCACACCCGTATCCTCTGAATACAACCGCAAGGCGCCTGCCTCGCCCGCAAATGAACGCACCTCCACGCCTTCCGGCAACAACAGCGGCGACTCCGCCGCACGCGCCGCAGCCCCCAGCACAAGAACCGCCATCAAAAACAAACAACGTCGCATACGACCGCAGAGATAAACCGCCCGCCCGCATTTGCCAACGAAAGAAGCGGGTAAATGAACACAGGAGGTTTCCCGCAATCAGTATCCAACAATCAATGAATCGCCCCTCGATCCTCGATCCTCGAACCGCGACCCGCGACCCTCTGACCTCTGATTACTGATTGCCGACCACTACCTCGCCCCGCTCACGATGAACTGATCCGATTCCCAATCGAGACCGGCGGCGACTGTTGCGGGATATTCCCACCCGATCATGTCGTCCTGGTAAAGTCGGACCTGCGAATGCTCCGCAACCATGGCCGCCGCCATGGGGATGTCGAGAATGCGGAGGACATTCAAATAATCCGGGCCTTCTCGGTGCGACTTGGGCAAGCGCCAGAGATCCACGCGGGCGACGTGCTTCTCAAAGATCGCAGCGTAAAGCGCATTGACCGCCATGTCGCGCTTGGCCTGCACCCAGAGCGGCAGCGTGGCGAATCCTTCCAGCTTCCGCGTCGCCTGAATGCCCCGCCGGATGTCCCAGACCCGCTGACCGTCCAGCGTCTGGCCGACCTGCATGTAACGCCGGCGAATCTGAATCTCCTTCTTCGCGATGGTTTTCTCGTCATCGAAACCATGTCGCCAATCGGTCAACCCGATCCCCCGCGGGGCGAGAAAGACCCACACGTTGTTCCGCGCGAGCAGCGACTTCTGCAATTGCTCGAAGCCCGGCCCGTCCGCTTCGATTCCCGTTTTGAGTTCCCCGGCCAACTCGTCCATGAACGCGAACGCCATCGCCGCGATCCAACGGTCCCAGTCCTCGCGACCCAAGGCGTTGAACATCGCCTTCTCCGGTTCCGCCAATCCTCCGGGCCGGACCACGTACAACCGCAGCGGCACGTGCGCCTGGCTGTCAAAATCGTAGGCCGTCAGTTTCACGCCGGCGCTCACCGCCGAGAACGCCTCCTTCAATTGAATCCCGCCCGCCTCCTGCGGCCAGCCGCCGAACGACTTCTGCTCCAGTTGCACCATGGCCTTGCGGCTCATCTCATCCCAGGCCGCCGTCGTGGAAGGCGCGCGCGGAGCCGGCGCCTTGGGCGTGAAGGTCTCGTGGATCCTGGAAGTGATCTCATCCTTCGGCAGTTCCTCGAACACCCGCAACTGCTCCGGTTCGAAGAGTTTCTCCGCGGCCATCGTGATCGGCGGCTCGTCCTTCTTGAGCCATCGGTTGAACCAATGAAACGCCGGCACGCGCAACTGCTGGGTGTCCTTGTGCGGACCCTCCGTGATCAACAACCCCAGCTTGTCGCCCGCCTTGTGCAGGTCGTAGATCCGGGCGACCTGCGAGTGCACCCGGACCACCCCATCCAGGGGAAAGATCCGATCCTTGTCGGTGTTCGAAAGCAACAACGGCCGCGGCGCGACCAGGGCGGCCACCTGCGCGTAATCCCAACGATAGGTGTTCACCATGAACATGCAGTCGCAGTGCCCCTCCACGCAGCCGTCGATGACATGGTTGCGCATATCGGCAATGCCGGCCACGGGCACGGCCGCCTTGATGCGTTCGTCCAAGGCCGCGATCCACCAGCTGTAGGCGCCGCCGCCGGAACGCCCGGTCACGCCCAACCGATCGCCGTCCACCTCAGGCCGCGATTGGAGATAATCCAACGCCCGGATGCAATTCCATGCCTCGGCGCCCGCCGAGGTGTAGCCGCGCGAATTCCACCACCACATCCCCTCGCGATAGGTGCCGTGGTGAATCCCCTCGATCTCGCCCAACTGCACGGTGTCAATGGTCAGACAGACATAGCCATTGCGCGCAAACCAGGCCCCGTGGTGTTGGTAGGTCGCCTTGTTGCCATAGCTGACCCCGTCCTTCTTCACCCGGCCATGTCCACAGACATACAGGATCGCCGGCGCCGGCTTCGTCAATCCCCGCGGCGCATACAGATTGCCGGTGACATAGAATCCCGGCGACGACTGAAAATGCAGGTTCTCGACCGTGAACAGCTTGCCCTCCGTCTTCCGGGTGATTGTCGCATTGAGCGGCGTGCGCTCGCGATCCGGCGACAACCCCAGCATCTCGAACAATTGCTCCCGGTAATGCGCCTTGCGCTGGTTCCAGTCCTCCAGCGTCTTGATCTCCGCCAACGAGGTCTTTTCCACCCTCGCCGTTTCCACCGCGAAATAGGCCTCCAGATCCGGAGAACCCAGCGGACGCCACTGCGGCGCCGGCCCGGCGGTCGCGCCGACCACGAATGCCAGATGGACCAGGGAGAATGCGAAGGGAACCAGGGATGCCCGCAGGCGGAAGGGAGGAGTCTTCATGCGATCCGGATCTTGCGAACGGGAACGCGCCCGTTCAAGGGGATTGTGCAACGCCGCCTAGGATCTCTTCGATCGACTCACGCAACGCCGAGACCATCTTCACCGTCTGCCTGACCGTCATGCAGTAGGGCGGCATGAGCAGGATCACGTTCCCGATCGGCCGCGTCAACACCCCGCGCTTCGCCATCGCCTCGCATACGCGGATCCCCGCCTTCTCGCCCAGAGCAAACGGCTCCTTCGTCCGCCAGTCCTTCACCAGTTCAACCCCGGCAATCAGTCCGATACGACGCACATCGCCGACGCAATCCAGTTCCCAAAGCGACGCCAGTTCCCGGGCAAACCGCGCCTCCAATCTCTTCCGGGCGCCGATCGACGCCTCGCTTCCGAGGATGTCCATGCTCGCGTTCGCCGCGGCGGCCCCGATCTGATTGCCGGTGAAACTGTGTCCGTGGAAGAAGGTTTTGAACTCGGAATAGTCGCCGAGAAAGGCGTCGAAAACCTCGCGCGAAGTCAAGGTCGCCGCCATGGGCGTGTAGCCGCCGGTCAGTCCCTTGGCCACGCAGAGATAGTCGGGCTGCACGCCCTCGGCGTGGGAAGCGAACAAGGCGGGCGCCGAGCCCTTCCGTCGGGACACGGCTCCGCCCGTCCGACCAAAACCTGTCATCACCTCATCGGCAATCAACTGCGCGCCCTGGCCGCGCACGATTTCGACGACCCGCTTCAACCAGCCCTCCGGCTGCGGAATCACGCCCGCCGCCCCCTGCACGCGCGGCTCCACGATCATCGCCGTGATCGGCCGCTTCGTCTTCGCGCGCTTCTCAAACTGCTTCGCCGCCTGGTCGACGCACTCCCAGTTGCAGCGGCGACAGTTGCGCGCATCCAACCGCTCCGGCTTCGCCTTGTTGAACGGGCAGCGGTAGCAATACGGCGCCATCACCTTGTCGGTCTTGAACAACAGTTGCGAGTAGGCGCGATGAAACAGATCGATGTGCCCGGCGCTGACCGCGCCGACCGTGTCGCCGTGATACGCCCCTTCCAGCGAAAGAAACCTCGGCTGCCCGCCGCGCCCCGTCCGTCGCGCAAATTCATAAGACAGCTTCATCGCCGCCTCCAGGGCCGTGGAGCCATCGTCCGAGAAGAACACCTTGTTCAACCCGGGCTGCTTGAAGGGCGCCCGCGGAAGGCGCGGATTCGCCATCCCGACCAACTTTCCGGCCAGGACCGAAGCCGGTTCATTGGCAAACCCCAAAGCGGAGGAATGCGCAATTTTCCCCAACTGGCTCCGGATGGCGGCATTGATCTTCGGATGGTTGTGTCCGTGAAGGTTCGTCCAGATCGAGGCGTTCGCGTCAAGATACTCGCGCCCATGGAGATCTGTCAGAACCGCCCCGCGGCCCCGCTCGATGACGATCGGCTCCCGCTTCAACCAATCGCGCATCTGCGTGAAGGGATGCCAGACATGCTCGTGATCCAGTTTTGCCAAGGGGTGCATGCCGCGAGGCTAACGACGCCACCGAATGGCGGTCACGGAAAAAGAGCCACGACACCGAAGGCGGGTCCCCGTTCACGGAGCCTTCCGAAAATTGCTCGACTTCTCCACGACATGGAATCGCAAACGCTTCAACAGTCCGCGCGCGTCGAGAAAGATGTCCGCCTCGTCATTGTGCCAGACGCCTTCAGGACTGCGCCGCCGTTTCAGGGAGTAGCTGAAATCATCCAGCGCGCCAAGGAGACCGCCCCACAACTTCACCTTCTCCCGAAGCTTCACATCGATGCGCGCAATTTCATGCTCGGCGACATCGATCCATAACCGGCCGTGCATCTGATTGGCGACCCTGTCCGCCAGCGTCCTCGCGCGCGGCGCCGGAAATCTGGGAGCAAAGGCAAGCGCATGGGCGTCGCGCCCTCCGACCAATTGCACGCCGAGATAGGAGACATCAAACCGACGCGCCAGATCCTCAGGTATGAATGTCCCACGCTTCGCGGCGCCGGACTTCTCATTCTGCCCGAGAAACACCCGCCGATGTCGCCGCATCTTCTCGTCCTCCTCACGCAACTGCTTCCGGCTGAGCCGACGCCCTTCGATCGCGACCAACCGGGCATCCGGAACGCCGCCCTTCAACGTCACCTCGAACAACTTGACCTTGGTCCCCGTGACCCGTCCCTCGGAGTCCACCGTCTCGACCGTCGTCCGCTTGTCGTAGAGATGGACCGTTTTCGATGGCGCGGAAGCCAGGTCCGACGCCCGCTGAACGGCCTTCTCAATGATCTCGCCCGGATCCGGCGCCGCCGCGTCGACGGACGCCGATCCCGCCACAAGACAGAACGCCATGACCAAGGCGGCGGTTCTCATCACGATTTGGAGCGCATTCGGTTTCATTCGGTTCAACAATTCCACGAAAGGAGCCGCTAGAACGCCGCGGTCGCATCAGAAGTAATCGACCAGATGACGCGTTTCGACAAGGAACAGGAACAACCAGACAGCCAACGCGCCGCCTTTGAGATAAAGCGTCAACGACACCGCGGCCTGCCCGGCAAACACGAAACCCAGGATGGCCATGGTGGCCGCGCTCCGATCGTCCCCGGTCGCTAGATAGCGGAGCGACATCAACGTTACCGCGCCCAGGACCGTCGCCACGCAGGAAAATCGGACATTCCGCGTCAGTCGAATGAAGAACGCAAACGGCGCGAAGACCAGAAACAACGCCCCAAAAAACACGGCAAACAGGACCACAGCGGTCCACTCCATGCCCGATTCCGGATAATTCCAAGGCGCCACCCCGCGCAACCACGGATCCAACGCGAACCGAATCAGGACGGCCGCCGCAAGACCCGCCGCGCCAATCGCCGCCCAAAACCCGCCCGGAAGGTCCTGGCGGATCGGGGACTGCCTGAAATACTCCTTGTGCCAGGCAAACACAAACGCCCAAAGCACGAAGATGCACCACATCAACACCAGTAAATTGGCAAATACCTGCCCCTCCATTCGATCCCAGATCGACAACCGCGGATAACAGGCGGCGCCCGTGAGCATTGTCGCAATGCCGGCCGCGCGAAGGACCTCGGTTTTGCCCAAGTGGCGCATGCGCGAACCCTACGACACTCCCATCGCGCTTTCGAGCCAAAACAGAGGGTTTGCCCGGATGTCTGCGCTGACCTGCTGGTTGTGGAATCGGAGCATCCAAGACCACGTCGCGCACACAAGGGGGCCGAAGCCACGGTAGCCGGGGGTAAGTCCGCGAAGCGGACGCCACCCCCGG
>JAYPGD010000107.1:0-6083 GCA_038126655.1 Verrucomicrobiales bacterium | reverse complement strand
GGGGCCGAAGCCACGGTAGCCGGGGGTAAGTCCGCGAAGCGGACGCCACCCCCGGTCAACGACACAAACAAGGAATGCTCCCTGAAGGGGGCCAGCAGAATCCCACGCCATTTCCCGTGCCATTCTCGTCAGATTTCGACAAGCCGCGTCCCTGCCACCCACAGAGCATCGGGCTTCGAACACCGTTCAACGCCATTGTCGATTTGAAGATCGGCGACTAGGCTGAAGTCCATATCACGATGCATTTGAATTCCTTCAAATCACGATTGCCGGCCACGGCGGCCGCGCTGGCGCTGCTCGCAGCGTTGTCCGGCGGCGTCAGGGCCGCTGAGAAGGTCGATTTCAACCGCGACATCCGGCCTTTGCTTTCGGACCACTGCTATGCCTGCCACGGCCCCTCGGAGAAGAGCCGCAAGGCCGACCTCCGCTTCGACACCAACGAAGGCGCGAACAAGCTGGCGGACAGCGGGCTCCGCGTGGTGGAGCCGGGCAACGCGGAACGCAGCGAACTGTTCCAGCGAATCGCTTCCAGCGACCACGACGACCTGATGCCTCCCCCGGAGTTCAACCTCCCGCTCAACGACGCACAGATCGATCTGGTCAAACGTTGGATCGAAGAAGGCGGCGAATGGGGCGAGCACTGGGCCTTCGCCCCGCTGGTCGCGCCGGAACTTCCCAAGACCCGCAACGCCAACTGGCCCCGCAATGAGATCGATCACTTCATCCTCGCGCGCCTGGAAAGCGAAGATCTGCGCCCCGCCGCCGAAGCGCGGAAGGAACGCCTGCTTCGCCGCGTCACCATGGACCTGACCGGACTGCCGCCGACCCTGGAGGAGACCGACGCCTTTCTCGCCGACGATTCCCCGGGAGCCTACGAACAGGCCGTGGACCGATTGCTGGCCTCGCCGTCCTACGGGGAGCGCATGGCCCTTGAGTGGCTGGACGTCGCGCGTTACGCCGACACCTACGGCTACCAGGCCGACCGCTTCAATCACCTCTGGCCCTGGCGGGACTGGGTCGTGCGCGCCTTCAATGACAACCTCCCCTACGACGAGTTCATCACCTGGCAACTGGCGGGCGATCTTCTCCCGAACGCCACGCGCGATCAGCGCCTCGCCACCGCCTTCAACCGCAACCACCGCCAGACCAACGAGGGCGGCAGCATCAACGAGGAATTCCGCGTCGAATACAACGCCGACCGCGTCAAGACCGTCGGGATGGCGTTCCTCGGCATGTCCATGGATTGCGCGCGTTGCCATGAGCACAAGTACGATCCCATCTCGCAGGAGGACTACTACCGCATCTTCGCCTTCTTCAACTCCACCGACGAGTCCGGGCTTTACTCCCACTTCACCGATTCGATTCCAAACCCCACGTTGCTGCTCTTCCCGGACGACGCAACGGAAGCGCGGCACAAGGCGCTGAGAAAACAGATTGCTGCCGAAGCTCCAAAGCTCGCCGCGTCCGCCGCCAAGGAAACCAAGGCCTTCAAGGATTGGCTGGCTTCGAAACCGAAACTCGACGACACGATCCCCGGACTGGTCGGCAGTTTCTCATTTGAATCCATCGAGAAGAACCAGGTCTCCAACGCGGCCAATGTTAAAGCCCCTGGCGCGTTGAAGGAATCGCCGAAGCTGGTCGAAGGAAAGTTCGGCAAGGCGCTGGAGTTCACCGGCGAGAACTCGGTCGATATCGCGGGCATCGCAGAGTTCGACCGGGACGATCCGTTTTCGCTGAGCTTGTGGATCAAGACCGTGGAGAAGCTGGATCGGATCATCGTCCTGCATCGTTGCCGCGCGGGTTCCGACGCCGGCAGCCGCGGCTACGAACTCCTGCTCGAGGATGGCAAGGCCGCCTTCGGCCTGACGCACTTCTGGCCCGGCAATGCGATGAAGATCGCGACGAAGGACGAACTCCCGCTGAATCAGTGGATCCACGTCGGCGTGACCTACGACGGCTCCAGCCGGGCCGCCGGATTGCGGATCTTTCTCAACGGAAAACCAGCCGCGACCGAGGTCAGGAAGGACACGCTGTTCAAGACGATCTCCTACGAGAAGGAGAAGATGAAGGTCCCTCTGCAATTGGCGGCGCGCTTTCGTGGACGCGGCTTCAAGGACGGGATGATCGATGAACTGAAGGTGTTCAATCGCGAATTATCCGCCTTGGAAATCCAGACCCTGGGGACCGGCGTCTCGCTGGCCGACGCAGCGAAAGGAGCGACTTCGGCTGCAATGCGGGAATTGCATCGACTGCGCTTCGACGCCGGATTCGCGAAGCAGGCCGAGTCGCTTCGGAAGCTACGCACTGAAGAGAACGACCTGATCAACCAAGTGCCCGAGATCATGGCCATGGGCGATCTGCCGGAACATCGCCCCACCTACGTCCTGGCCCGCGGCGTTTACGACGCGCCCGGCGAACGCGTGGAGCCCGGGGTTCCCGAGAGTTTCCTCAAGTTCGACGAGGAACTGCCGCGCAACCGACTCGGATTGGCGAAGTGGTTGACCGATCCGCGACACCCGCTCACCGCGCGCGTCACCGTGAACCGCTATTGGCAGCTCTTTTTCGGACGCGGCATCTGCGCCACGACCGAGGAGGTCGGCAGCCAGGGCGAACGCCCCACCCATCCCGAACTGGTCACCTGGCTCGCGCGCGACTTCATCGACAGCGGCTGGAACACCAAGGCCCTGCACAAGAAGATCGTCATGTCCGCGACTTATCGCCAATCGGCCGCCGGCTCATTGGAGGCCATTCAACGCGATCCGGAAAACAAGCTGTTGGCGCGCGGTCCGGGACATCGCTGGTCGGCGGAGACGATTCGCAACAACGCCCTCGCCGCCAGCGGCATGCTTCGTCACAAGATGGGCGGTCCCAGCGACCAATCGCACGACCAAGCGGAACATCGCGGCTCTGCCAAGAAGGACGTGGTCGGGAAGAGCTTCCGGCGCAGCCTCTATCTCTACGTCAAGCGCACCGCCCCCTCGCCCTATCTGATCACCTTCGACGGCACCAGCCGCGAGGATTGCATCGCCCGCCGCCAACGGACCAACACGCCGCTGCAGGCGCTGGTGACCCTGAACGACGCACTCTTCGCCGAGGCGTCCAGACGATTGGCCGTCCGCATGGCGGACGAAGGCGGCGACAAATTGGATGACCGTATCCAGCTGGCGTTCCGTTCCCTGACCGGACGACGGGCAAACGAACGCGAGCTCAAGGTTCTCAAACAATTGCACAACGAACAGCGCGCGTTGTTCGAGAAGGACGCGAAGGCGGCGAACGAATTCTTCAACGCCGGCAGGAAGGGGGCCAAGGCCGATCAACGCACGATCGAACTGGCCGCCCTCGCCGTCGTCGCCAATGCGATCATGAACTTCGACGAAACCCTGATGAAGCGATGAAGGCCTCGATTTCACCCCATTTCAACCGCCGCGAAATGCTCACCCGCTCCGGGATGGGCCTGGGCGGTCTGGCTCTGGCCCATCTACTCAACCCGGCCAAGGCCAACGCCGAAACGCCCACCGCGTCAAACGGCATTCTCGGCGCGCCGCATCATGCCCCCAAGGCGAAACGCGTCATCTACCTGTTCCAGAGCGGCGGCCCTTCGCAGATGGACCTGTTCGACTACAAGCCGATGCTGAACAAAATGAACGGCGAGGACCTGCCCGCGTCCGTCCGCAGGGGGCAACGCCTCACAGGAATGTCCTCCAACCAGGCGAGACTGCCGCTGGCCGGTTCCATCTTCGAATTCAAACAACATGGTCAGAGCGGCGCGTGGATCAGCGACCGCATGCCGCACCTGGCCAAGGTCGCGGATGACCTCTGCTTCATCAAGACCCTGCACACCGAGGCGATCAACCACGACCCGGCCATCACCTTTTTCCAGACCGGATCCCAACTCGCCGGCCGACCAAGCGTCGGCGCCTGGCTGAACTACGGCCTCGGCACGGACAACGAGAACCTCCCAGCCTTCTGCGTGTTGATCTCCCAGAACCGCGGCGGGCAGCCGATCTACTCGCGTCTCTGGGGCAGCGGCTTTCTCCCCTCGGAGCATCAGGGCGTCAAATTCCTGCCCGGCGAGAATCCGGTCAACGCCCTGCAGTCGCCTCCCGGCATTTCGCGCAACGGCCGCCGCCTCATGCTGGATCGCCTGCGCGAACTGAACGAGGGGCAGTTCGACGCCATCGGCGACGCCGAGATCAACTCCCGCATCGCGCAATACGAAATGGCCTTCCGCATGCAGACCTCCGTGCCTGACGCCATGGACGTGAAGTCGGAGCCTGAATCCACCTTCGATCTCTACGGTCCCGAATCCAAGACGCCCGGAACCTACGCGGCCAACTGCGTTCTCGCGCGACGCCTCGCCGAACGCGGCGTGAAGTTCATCCAGCTCTACCACCAGGGCTGGGACCAACATGGCGGTCTCCCCGGCGGGTTGAGCCGTCAATCAAAGGACACCGACCAACCCTCGGCCGCCCTCGTCGCCGATCTCAAGGCGCGCGGCCTGCTGGAAGACACGCTGATCGTCTGGGGCGGCGAATTCGGCCGCACAAACTACTCGCAGGGCAAGCTGACCAAGACGAATTACGGTCGCGATCACCACCCCCGCTGCTTCACCATGTGGATGGCGGGCGGCGGCGTGAAGCCGGGCTTCAGCCACGGCGAGACCGACGACTTCTGCTACAACATCGCCAAGGATCCCGTCCACGTGCATGACTTCCACGCGACCATGATGCGCCTCCTCGGCATCGACCACCTGCGCCTGACCTTCAAGTACCAGGGCCGCCGCTTCCGCCTGACCGACATCCATGGAAACGTTGTGGAGCCGGTGTTGGGGTAGACGATGGAAGATGTCGCATTTGCCACAAGCGAGGCTGGTCTTCTGCAACGCACTTGCTTCGGCGATTGTGATGACGACGCTGTCAGGCTGTTCGCGGACTGCCGAGCGCGAGACTCACATCATGAACCAGGAGCCAGACAACACCTGGACCACTGACCACCTCGAATCCGGCGACACGGAAGCCATACGCACACGCGCCCTCACCGATCCAGCCTACTTGAAGGAAAAGGACTGGCTGGGCGACACGCCATTGGAGAACGCCATTGATTTCGCCCACTTGGATTTGGTTCGCTTCCTCCTCGAACAAGGGGCGGATACCAACGTCGATGTCGACGACGGCTACACCTGTCTGCTCTCCGCGGTGGAGAACGAAGATGACGTATCCGTCGAGATCCTGTCGGCGCTGATCGAAGCCGGCGCCGACATCCACGAATCCGGCATCAGCGGCTCGACTCCGCTCCACATGGCGGCCGCGAGGGGATTCGTCGAGAAGGCGTCCCTGTTGCTCAACGCGGGCGCAAGGATCGATCAACGCAAGGAAATCGACGGCCATGAAACGCCGTTGATGGAAGCGTCCTTCTGCGGACACCCAAGAATGGTCGCATTTCTCCTTGAGAAGGGAGCCGACGCCTCGCTCAAGGAGATCATGACAGGGCAAACACCGCTGGAGATAGCGCGATCGGCGGCAGCCGGCCCAGACCTCGAAACCTACAAGATGCTCAAGGAAATGACGAAGGACGGAGAGTTGGATGTGGATGACATCCTGGGCGACGCCCTTGCCGCGACGGATCTTTCCAACGAGGAAATGCAGCAACTCAAACAAAGCATCCAGGAAATAGACCTCGCTGAATCCTACCTCGAATCCTCGAAGGAACTGGCAAGGTCCGGCAACCACGCCGAGGTGATCCGCATTCTTGAGGAGCATGCCAAAGCACGGTGAGTCTTCGAAGCCGCAACTCCTTGCTTGGAATCTCTCCCCGCATCCCTGACATTCATGCCCCATTGCATTGAAAAGAAACCCGACCATGAAACTCTTCAAGACCTCCCTCGCCCTTCTTGCGTTCTCCTTCGTCATCACCGCCGCGTCCGCCCAGGACAAGGACGGCAAGCTTCGGATCATCTGCTTCGGCGCGCATCCGGACGACTGCGAACTCCAGGCCGGCGGCGTGGGCGCGATGTGGGCCAAACGGGGGCACAAGGTGAAGTTCGTCGCCATGACCAACGGCGACATCGGCCACTGGCGCGAAGC